>JAYKIM010000201.1:0-3433 GCA_035286245.1 Cyanobacteriota bacterium
GCCAAAACCTCCATAAAGTCTGGGGTTTTGAGCCAAAACTCCAAGGGCCAGTGGATTTGATACAGGCAAATCTGTGACATTTGCAAACGGTCTAAGCTGGCGGTTAAGGCATTGGCGATCGCCCCTCGATGCCAGCGCCAGGGTAAGGGGAAATACTTGGTGGCAATTTGAACGGGCTGCTGGGTTTGCTGGGAAAATTGGCCGAGTAGCTGTTCCGAGACCCCAAACCCATAGATTTCCGCCGTATCGAAAAAGGTAATCCCGGCGGCCAGGGATGCCTGAAACGCTCCCGCCACCTCCGCCTCGCCAAAGGATTTGCCATAGCCCCAAAAAAGCCTATCGCCCCAAGCCCAAGTCCCTATCCCTAAAGCACTCACGCTAGGTCCACGGGCACCAAGTGTAACGGTTTGCATGATTCCCTTTGTCAACGGCACCTTTACATTGTCACCCAAAGGGCTAACGGAGAGGTGGCCGCCCTGAGGCCCAGGCCCCCCTATTTTCCTATCTCCCCCCTCACCCAACCCCGAAGGGATGTAGGGATCAGGGAAAAAAGATTTGTCACTCAACCAGATAGGATACTCAAGCGACTTTTTGACAACTAAAATAGCCGCCTATTGAGAGGTCTCATGAATCAAAAAATGTCCATGTTTTGGTCGGGGGTACGGGAGGAGATTCCGCTGCTGGTGATGTTCTTCGGTGGGCTAATCACCTTCGGGATGCGCTTCTCATTCATCTATCTGTTCGGACGCGTCCCCATCCCTGAGAGGCTACGCCGCGCCCTGTACTACGTCCCGCCTGCGGTGCTGGCGGCGATCATCTTCCCCGAAATCCTAGTCTACCAGGGTCAGCTAGCTCTGACCCTCGGAAATGAGCGCCTGCTGGCGGGGGTGGTAGCAGTGCTGATCGCTGGGTGGACGAAGAATACCCTGATAACCATCCTGGCCGGGATGACGGCTTTGCTGATGTTGCAATTGTTGAGGGATGCGGAAATCTTAGGGATATGGACTATGGGGGCGTAGGGTTAGGGCAAAGGGGGGTGGCCCCAATTCTGCCGCTGGCGATGGTGACGGCAGCGATCCACAAACCGCTGGGCCACCTCTGGACAGCCCGCCCAGTGCAGGTGGAGATAGGAGGCCTGCACCGATCCCACCCGCCAGCCCTCCTGGCCATGGCTATGGTCAGCATCGTAGCGGCGTAGGGCGTAGAGGGGGTGGGGGGGTGGGGGGCTGGCCTGGGAATGGTGAAACTCATGGCCCCACACCGAGGCGCCCGGGGGCACCAGGCCATCGGGGTGCAGGCCCCTGGCTTGTCGGTAGCCGACGGTGAGGGGGTGCCCCATCCCTACCCGGGTGGGCAGGATACCCACCATGGGCCAGGCCTGGCCGCTCAGGTCGGTCAGGCTTTGGGCCAGGTACATCAGTCCGCCACACTCGGCGTAGGTGGGTAAGCCGGCAGCGATCCGGCGATGCAGGTGACGGTGCAGGGGCAGGTTGGCCGCCAGGGTGGGGGCAAACATCTCGGGGAACCCACCCCCCAGGTAGAGGCCATCGATGGCTTCCGGTAAGCTTTCATCCCGGAGGGGGCTCCAGGGCACCCACTCTACCCCCAGCTGGCCCATCAACTCCAGGGCATCGGCGTAGTAAAAACTGAAGGCGGCATCCTGGGCCAGGGCAATGCGCACCGGTGGGGGATGGGATGGGGTGGCCGGCAGGGGAGGGCTGGGGCCAGGTCGGCGACGCAGCAGCGGCTCTAGCCGCCCCCAGTCAAGGTGATGGCGTCCGAAACTGGCCAACTGCTCCACCAGGGCGGGTAACCCGGTCAGCTCCGCCGTGGGCACTAGGCCCAGGTGGCGATCGGGGATGGTGATCTCGGTTTGTCGAGGCAGCATTCCTAAGATCGGTAGATCGATCGCCGCCAGGGCCTGACTCAGGATCTCCCGGTGGCGATCGCTGGCTACCCGATTCAAGACCACCCCGGCCAGGCGCAGGTCAGCATCGAAGTGGCGAAAGCCGTGGATGATCGCCAACACGGAGCGGGCCAGGCGACCACAGTCCACCACCAGCACCACGGGCAAATTTAGCAGCTTGGCCACCTGGGCGCTGCTGCCCATCTCAGAGAGGCCACTGGCGCCATCAAACAGCCCCATCACCCCCTCCACCAGGACAAACTCCGCCCCCTCGCAGTGGCGGCTAAAACACTCCTGCAGATAGGCGGGGGAGGTCAGCACCGGGTCCAAATTGTAGCAGGGCCGGCCGGTCACCCGCTGGTGAAACATCGGGTCAATGTAGTCGGGCCCCACCTTAAAGGATTGCACCCGCTGCGATCGCTGCCCCAGGGCCGCCAGGATGGCCAGGGTGACGGTGGTCTTGCCCACCCCACTACGCTCGCCGGCCACCAGTAGGCCGCCGCCCCGGGGCAGGGCAAGGGGGGTATCCGGGGCCATGGCCTCAGCTCCCCTGCTGATAGGCTTCAATCAGCCGACGGGTATAGTCATTCAGGGGGTAGGCCAGGGCCTGCTGGGGCGAAACCCAGGCCCACTGCGGGATTTCCTCGTTGGGCAGGATGGCGTCCTGGTCAGCCTGGGCAAAGTAATTCACCATAATAAGGTGGGCGGGGCGAATAAACTGGGGATCGAGAATGGCCTCTTGAATCAGGGCAAAGCGAATCTGGGTTAACCGCAACCCCACCTCCTCCTGGAACTCCCGCTGTAGGGCCTGCTCCAGGCTTTCCCCCCACTCCACCTTGCCGCCGGGCACCCCCCACTGCCCACCCCACTTGGTGGTTTCAACGATTAGAACCTGGCCATTCCCCTGGCTGACCAGGGCGCCAACGGTGGTCAGGGGCATGGGGGAGAGAGGGTTCGGCATCTGGGTATAGGATGAAATCTAATCTTTAGTTTATAGCAGTGATCAGGCTAGTCCAGGCAGGACTGGGCGGTCATGGGCTAGACCTGGCCCGCCGTCTGCGGCCTAGACGGCCCTGACTCAGCGGGCTGCTGGTCGGCGGTATCAGTGTTAAATTGATTAAATCCTTTTTCCCTGAGCCGACAGAATGGCTAACTCCGATGTCACCGCCCGCCCCCCCGCAGCGTCCCCTAACGGGCGGACCCCCAGCCCAGGCCCTGAGTTAGCCCATCACCACAGTGCCCTGGACGATAACGTCATCCGCATTCGCGGGGCCCGGCAGCATAACCTGAAGAACCTGGACCTGGAGATTCCCCGTAATCAACTGATTGTCTTCACCGGGGTGTCGGGGTCTGGTAAGTCTTCCCTGGCCTTTGACACGATTTTCGCTGAGGGGCAGCGGCGCTACGTGGAGTCCCTCAGTGCCTACGCCCGCCAGTTCCTGGGTCAGGTGGATAAGCCCGATGTGGACGCCATTGAGGGCCTCAGTCCCGCCATCTCCATCGATCAAAAATCCACCTCCCACAACC
>JAYKIM010000202.1:0-2661 GCA_035286245.1 Cyanobacteriota bacterium
CTCTGACACGATTTGGAAAGGGTGACTTTGCTTCTGCTGGACAATCTAAGTCTCCTGAAGGAAAAGCTGGATTTGGGTTATCCAAAAATAATAAAAAAAAGAGTAATAAAAAGAAAAAGTGATGAGCTTTTGTCATTGCCTTCCACGGGTCCGGCTATCGGACCCGATAAGCCTTCGTAGGCCCCCTGGCGAACTGGCCATCGGGGTGTAAGCTCGGCAAAATCGGGGCAATAGAGTCGGACAGCAACAGGCTTTGGGGGTGCTCCTGAAAGCTCTTCACAAAGGTGCCGTCCGACTCGGGCAGGTAGGCCAGGGTTTGAGGCAGGGCCGCCCCCACCAGGGTGAAGGCGGCTCAGCTGCTGGGGTGGGGATAGCGCTGCAGGGTGATCACCATGGCATGGGGGAGAGCCTGGGCCTTGTCTTGCCTCTGGTCAAGTTGTCGATAAAACTCAGTCATCCACTACGGAGGTAGACCTGCCCAGATCTCGGTGTCGACGGTTCTCACTAGGCGGGCAGGGGAGCCAGGGAGGCCAGGGGGTCGGCAATGGTGCTGGAGGGGGCTTCAAACTCACCGGTGGCCACGTACTCTAGCCGTAGCTTTAACCAGGTAATAAAGGTTTTATTAGTGGACACCACCGCCACTGCCGGTTGGGGACAGGCGGCCTTCACCGGGGCCAGCTCCGGGGCCTCTAAAAAGGCCGGTGCCTTCACCAGCCAAAAATCAAGGGTTTTTTCCTGCTCCTGGTAGTGGCGGCGGCGCTCCTTCAGCACCTCTTCAAAGGGTTCCTCTTCCAATAGGAAGCGTTCACTGGCTAGGATGTAGTAATAGGTGGCCATGGTTAGACGAAGTTGCATCAGGCCCATTCTATCGCCCTGGGGCGGAGGTAGGGTATTAACCTCTAGGAGCCATACCAGGCCTGGCGCCAGCTCTGCATTTGGTCAATTTCCTGGGTTTGAACAGCGATAATATCCGCCGCCAGGGCTTTCAGCTCAGGGCGCTGGGTCTTAGCCTGCAGGTCAGCGGCCATGGTGAGGGCGCCCTGGTGATGGGGCACCATGGCGTCAAGGAAACGACGATCAAAATCCTGATCCGCCGGGCCCAAATCCACATCCATGCGCATGGCGGCGGCCATTTCCCCGGTCATGGGCATGTCATGGGCCATTTCCCCGTGGTACATGATCGGGGTGGCACTGGCTTGGGGATACCAGGCTTTCCGCCAGGCCTGCATTTGATCAATTTCCCGGGTTTGGCTGGCCAGGATCGCCTCCGCCAGCTGGCGAATCTCTGGCCGATGGGAGTGTTTCAGAGCGGTTTCCGCCATGGTCACCGCTCCCTGGTGATGCACCACCATGGCATCTAAAAAGCGTAGGTCATAGGTGGTATTGGCGGGCCCTAGATCCATACTATGGACGTGGTCCATGCCCTGATGGGATGGGGAGGGAGATAGGGATCCGAGTTGCAGACCGCCACAGGCCCCCAGGCCCAGGGTGAGCAGGGTCAGGGGTAGCAATCTGGGTAGGACAGGGATAATCGTCACCTTACATGCCTCTGGGAATAGGGACTAATCCTTTCCATTATAGGGGTGCCCCGCCAGGGGTATCAGCGCCTGCCAGTTTGCAGCCTATCCCCCTGCCTACCGCGATAGAATGGGGATATGTTGCCGGTGGCTGACCCATGACCCCCTTGCCCCGTCCCCAACCCTTGGCAGACTCCCCGTT
Source organism: Cyanobacteriota bacterium (assembly GCA_035286245.1). Classification (GTDB taxonomy): domain Bacteria; phylum Cyanobacteriota; class Cyanobacteriia; order Phormidesmidales; family Phormidesmidaceae; genus Nodosilinea. The sequence goes on from JAYKIM010000202.1 coordinate 1,720, forward strand.
GCAGCCGGGGCTGCCCACCATGTACGACCTGCCCAGCGAGTTTCCTGAGGAGCCAGGTTTGCCGGACGTTTTCCACGATTTACAGCCCCAACTGCTGAGCCAGACCCTGCACCTGGTGGACTACAGCCGGGATAACTACTGCGACGCCTCGGACCTGAACCTCTACTACGACCCCGAGCATCCCCTCTGGCACAAACGCCCCGATTGGATGCTGTCGGTGGGGGTGCCCTGGCTCTACAGTGGCCAGGACCTGCGGCTCAGCTATGTGACCTGGCAGGAGGGCAAGGGGCCGGAGGTGGTGGTGGAGTTTCTCTCGCCGGGGACGGAGCGGGAGGACCTGGGCCGGTTCTTCCGCCCTGCGGATGTCCTGCCAACGGTGCAGCCCCCCCTACCCTCCGCCTCACCGCCAGGGAAACTGGAGGTCTACGAGCGCTACCTGCAGGTGCCCCACTACATTGTCTACAGCCGCTATAGTCAGACCCTGCGGTACTTTAAGCTGGTGGCGGGGTGCTACCAAGAGCAACCACTGGCCCCCCATCCCCCCCTAATCTGGCTACCGGATCTCCAACTGGGCCTGGGGATCTGGTCGGGGGACTTTCAACGCACCCCGGGGCAATGGTTGCGGTGGTGTGACCAAGAGGGTCAATGGTGCTTGACCGAAGCCGAGCGAGAACGGCAAGCCAAGGAGCAGCAGCAGCAACGGGCCGATCGCCTGGCGGCTAAGCTGAAGGAGTTGGGGGTTGACCCTGACCAGGTGCCGTAGGAGAGATCGGCTTTGTTGCATGAATAATTCAGGGTCAGGGGTTTCCCCGTTAAGGCCAGTAAGTTAAGCTTCAACCGGATAGCTATCAGGCTTGGCCACTTGAATGATGCGATTCAGCGCCGCACACTGCAAGAAGTAAAGTGTACCCCGTTGTCTAGACAGTTAGGGTAGGAATTTAA
>JAYKIM010000203.1:0-6539 GCA_035286245.1 Cyanobacteriota bacterium
AGTTCTATCAAGTTGCCTTTCGTAAAAAGGTTTTCCAGAGCCTGGAGGAACTCCAGCGTGATGTGGATGAGTGGATTGCCTTTTATAATCGAAACCTCATACGGGGCGCTATTGCTATGGTAAGACCCCGATGCAAACCTGGCGAGATAGCCTGCATCTAGCCAAGGCTAAGCAGCTCGACCAATACGTAGAAGAGAAAGATGCAAATCAAACACAATCTGACACCCTTCTACGTGTCTGATAGTCCCCATCTGTCAGATAAAGTCTGATCTATTACAACTTGAAACTATTAAGGAAGATCGGACTGTTTTTCGCAAATCATCCCGTTAAGGACAAAGTCAGTCAGGCTATCCACTTAAGCCGGGACGGGCTGATCGGTCAGGAATTGAGGAGTCAGTGGTCAGGAGTCGGAACAATCTGCAAAACCTGCCGTTGATGCGGCGAAAGCTCTGATCGCGGTTGCCCCAGGGGGCGATCACCCCACCAGGGATGCAGATTCCTTAGGGGTTGCTCCCCAGCCATGGGCCCGATCGCTGCGGCTGGGAAGGTTGACCCAATTGCCTCGGCGGCCAGCGATACTGTTTACCCTAGCAGGGGGTCACTCCCGACCACTGAGGGCGCGATCAGTTTCCCGTTTCTCCTGTTTCTGTTTCAGGGCCTCTCGCTTATCGTGGAGTTTCTTCCCGCGAGCCAGGCCGATACTGACCTTAATCCACCCCCCCTTCAGGTAAGCCTTGAGGGGCACCAGGGTGAGCCCCTTTTGTTCCACCTTGCCGATCAATTTACGAATCTCCTCACGGTGGAGGAGCAGGCGGCGTGGCCGCTTCGCCTCGTGGTTGTAGGCTTTGTTAGTCATGGTGTGAGGGGAAATGTGAACATTTTGTAGCCATAATTCCCCGTCCTTGAGTTGGGCATAGCCGTCCCGCAGGTTTGCCTTACCCTGACGAATGGACTTTACCTCAGACCCCAGTAGCTCCACCCCCGCCTCGTAGGTTTCTAAAATTTCGTATTGATGTCGGGCCTGGCGATTATCGCTCAGCACTTTGTATCCGTTACTGGAATCGGCCATAGCATTCCCCTACTCCACCACCACCCGCCACTCGTGGAGTTCATAGTTAACACATCGGTGCTTAATTAGCGGATCGGCAGCGACAATAGCCTGGGCTTCTGCCATAGAAGCTGCTTGAAAAATTAGCATACCACCTCCATATTCAGCCCAGTACCCGCTTTTCGCCTGATGCCCCTGGGCAACCAGGTTCTTGACGTAGGCCAGGTGATCGGGCACGTGTTGGTCGAAGGTGGCCTTGTCAACCACACCTCTTTCAATTTTGACAAACCAAGGCATCGCTTAGGGGTTAGGGAGAAGTAGGGTTTACCGGCAACAAGGGCTGGCCCCAGCCCTTGGAAGGGATGGCTTCGGCCAGAGCCCTATTACTCTAGCAACTTTAAAGTGACGGGTTGAGACCAGCAGGGGAGACGGGGGGATAGGGGGACAGGGAGAGATTTACTGCTCACTTAAATCTTGCTAGACCACTACGACAGGGCAGATTAGTCAAGACGAATATTGGGCAAGCGCTGCCTTCGCCACCGGCGAAGGCTATAACTCTGACTAAAGCCATCAGTATTCACAGAATCCCTTGACGTTCTAGAAAACAGTAGCTTAAGATACAGAAAAGAAATCGTTCATCCTTGTTGAAGTATTTTTATGGACTTCGTTAGGACGGAAGTAGGGGTTGATCCCCCCGAAGGAACGCGCCCCAATCTTTGGATCAATCTACTACGTTGATCATTTTGGAGGCGACAGTATGAATCTCACCTATCGCGGCGTCAGTTACGACTATACTCCTCCCAAGGTGGAGTTTACCCCTAGCAACGAAGTTGGCAAGTTCCGAGGCCTTGACATTCGTTTTCGTGCCCTGAAGAAGGCTCCAGTGCAGCAGCCCACCCTGGATTTGGTTTACCGTGGGGTAGCCTACAGTACTCATCCGACTCAGCCATCGGTCAGCCAAGCGGTGGTGTCCACCCCTACCCCAGTCCAAACCGTTGAGGCAGGGCTAGTCAACACCGAAGACAGGGCCCGGTTAATGATGATGAACCGTCATCGTTCCGTCAAGCAGCGTCAGCAATCGATGCTGGCCCGCCTGGCCACGGAGGCGGGGCTAGCTACGGGTGCGTCTAACTACTGGAACCACATTCAGGGCAAGGTCCACCCCAGCTTTTGGGCCACCTACAGCCGCAGCGGTGCTGCAGTTAGCTAGCTGATTGCCCGCGAATTAGCCCTACCCCCCAAGCCCCCAGAGATAAACTCTGTGGGGACTTTCAATAGGTCTATTGGGTCAGACGCGGGCGATGACCATGGAATCGATACCGCCAATAGTCTTGGAGAATGCGATCGTGGTCAAAGCAAAGTTGGCCAGGGGACTCCCAGGGCTGGATGATAGCAGCGGTCTTAGCATCGTCCCCGGCCATAGGGTCTGCCTGGGCAGTGGCTAAGAACACCACACTGAGGGTGTGCTGGCGGAGGTCTCGGCCGGGATCAGAGTAGACGGCAAATTGTTCCACCAGGGTGACCGCCAGCTGGGTTTCCTCCAGGGCTTCTCGACGGGCAGCGGTTTCCACCGACTCTCCGTAGTCCACAAAGCCGCCGGGTAGGGCCCATCCCAAGGGAGGGTGACGGCGTTCGATCAGGACAATGGGGCGGTGGGGGCGGTGAATCAGCTCAATAATCAGGTCCACCGTGGGGGTAGGATTGCGATAGGTGGCCATGGCAACAGAAAAGTGGACGAATAGAGGGATCACAGCCCCATCTAGGCGGGCTGATCATGAACCATCGCTATGGTACAGTCAACTGGAATCCCCTAGGACTAACTATGCCCTTTCCCAGAGCCAGCGGCATCCTGCTACATCCCACCAGTTTCCCCAGCCCTTGGGGAATCGGCGATCTCGGTCCGGCGGCCTACGCCTTTATCGATTTTTTGGAGGAAACTGGCCAGCAACTCTGGCAGGTACTGCCCCTGGGCCCACCGGGACACGGTAACTCTCCCTATATGGGCTATTCCTCCATGGCCGGCAATCCCCTGCTGATCAGTCTAGACCAGCTCTGCGATCGCGGTCTACTCACCGTCGATGAGCTGACCAATCCGGGTTCCCTCCCTACTGATGGGGTGGCCTTTGATCGGGTGGTGCCCCTCAAGACCACCCTGCTGGAGCAGGCGGCCCAGCGATTCCAGGCCCAGGCGGATATCTCAGAACAGCAGGACTTTGAGCAGTTTTGTCAGGATTGCCACTTCTGGGTAGAGGAATTCGCCTTTTTCATGGCCCTCAAACAGGCCTTTGGCGGCGTCAGTTGGACCGAGTGGGAGGCCCCCCTGGCCCGTCGCCAGCCGGAAGCCCTAGCGATGTGGCGGCAGCGGCTGACTAAGGAGATTTTCTGCCATAAATTCCTACAGTTCGAGTTTCATCGCCAGTGGCGGGGCCTCAAGCAGTACGCCAACCAGCGGCAGATTCAAATCATTGGCGACATCCCGATCTACGTGGCCCACGACAGTGTGGATGTTTGGGCCTTTCCTGAGAACTTTATGATTGACCCGGATACCCTAGCCCCCGCCCAGATGGCCGGAGTCCCCCCCGACTATTTCAGTGCCACCGGTCAACTCTGGGGTAACCCCACCTACAACTGGGAGCAGTTACAATCCCGGGGCTTTGATTGGTGGATCCAGCGGTTCAAAGCCTTGCTAGATTACGTCGATCTGGTTCGGGTCGACCATTTCCGGGGTCTACAGGCCTACTGGGCTGTACCCGCCGGAGAGACCACCGCCATCCATGGGGAGTGGGTTGAGGCCCCTGGGGCTGAATTATTTGAGGCGATCGCCGCCGAACTGGGTAGTCTACCGATTTTGGCAGAGGACCTGGGGGTAATCACCCCAGAGGTGGAGGAACTGCGGGACCGGTTTGGGTTTCCTGGCATGAAGATTCTTCAATTTGCCTTTGGCTCCGACAGTGGTAACCCCTACCTGCCCACCAACTACGTCCACAACAGTGTGGTCTACACCGGTACCCACGATAACAACACCACGGTGGGGTGGTTTGATACCCTACCTAGCTACGAGCAGGACCGCCTGCTGCTCTACACCGGTTGTTTCTGTCCCGAGGGAATCCACTGGACCTTGATTCGCCTGGCCCTGATGTCCGTGGCCAACCAGGCGATTATCCCCCTGCAGGATGTCCTGGGTTCCGGCGGCGACTCTCGCATGAACCGCCCTGGGGAGGCGGAGGGGAATTGGAGCTGGCGTTACCCCGCTGATGCCCTCAGTTCCGAGGTCCGTCAGCGCCTACAGGCCCTAACGGCACTGGCCAACCGGGCTGCCCCCCCCAGGCTATGGTCCTCGGAGGCCGAGGCAATCGACTGAAGCCTAGACCAGGTCTTCCTCCAGGTCAGCCTCCTCCTCCAGACCGGGAGCTTCCTCGACTATCACGGCCCCGCCGGATATGGCCAGTTTCTCGCGCACCTGGGCCTCTACTTTGGTGGCGAAGGCCTTGTCTTCGATCAGACGCAGGACCGTATTATCCCGCCCTTGGGCGACGTTATCCCCCTCGTAGCTGTACCAGGCCCCCTTACGTAGAATGACGCCGGTTTGCTCCGCCAAATCCACCAGGCAGCCCATGGTGGAAATCCCCTGGCCAAAGAGAATATCAAACTCGGCGATGCGGAAGGGGGGAGCAACTTTATTTTTGGCCACCTTCACCTTGGCCCGGATGCCGTATTCTTCCGTACCCTTCTTGAGGGTTTGGATGCGGCGGATATCTAACCGCACCGAAGCATAGAACTTTAGAGCATTACCGCCGGTGGTGGTTTCGGGGTTACCGTAGGATACCCCGATTTTTTGCCGCAACTGGTTGAGGAAAATGACCGTGCACTGGGATTTACCGATACTACCGGTAATTTTCCGAAGGGCCTGGCTCATCAGACGGGCCTGGAGACCAACGTGGGCATCCCCCATTTCCCCTTCGATTTCCGCCCGGGGCACCAGGGCGGCGACGGAGTCTACCACCACCACGTCAATGGCGGAGGATCGCACTAGTTGATCCACCACCTCCAACCCCATCTCACCGGTGTCAGGCTGGGACACCAGGAGCTCATCGATGTTAACCCCCAGGGCCTGGGCATAGACCGGATCCAGGGCATGCTCCGCATCTACAAAGGCGGCTACCCCCCCGGACTTTTGCACCTCCGCCAGGGCGTGGAGGGCAACGGTGGTCTTCCCGGAACTCTCAGGGCCGTAGATTTCGATAATGCGGCCCTTGGGCAAACCACCCCCCAGGGCTAAATCAAGGGTGAGGGCACCGGTGGGAATGGTTTCCACCTTCATCCGGGCCGCATCGCCAAGACGCATGATGGAACCCTTGCCAAAGTTACGCTCAATCTGGTTGAGAACCAGGGAAAGCGCCTTCTGTTTCTCCGAAACCTCGTTATTTTTGGAAGCCATAGCTGTCTGGAAATAGGTGGGAAAGAACGCAACGGAAAGAACCAGTAGGGGATACACAGGTTAAGCAAGGGAGCTAGCCTTAGTAAACCCCTAGCCTGGGCAAAAGTCTAACCACAAAATAGAGCTTTGGCCAGAACGCTTAGAACAGGGCCGATCACTCAATTTGATGCCTCGTAGTCTGTCATAGGAGACCAGCATGTCAGCTAGCAGCCATGGGAGAACGGAATACCAGAAGACTAAACCCTGCCTTGTCTTCCTGAAACCAATATAGTACACTTGAACCATCAAGGCAAGCCCTAGGGGCAATGGCGAGGTGAATTACCCATGGTAACCCGTTCTTTAATACATGTTTCCGTATTCCCTGGCTGGATTGCCGGGGTGACCTATCACCGGGGTGAGGGCTATCGCTGTTGGGTGATTAACCCCGATCTGGCGGTGCTAAACGATGGCGAAATCTACCCCAGTAGCCAGGCTGCGATCGCCGCTGGGCGTCAATTCATTCACTATTCCATTGAGGCCGGTTCCTCCGGTTAGCCGGTGATCGTCCCTAGCCAGCTGAGGGGGTGGGGTTTAGGGGGGAGATGTTTTTACTGCGAAAGGTAATGGTTGCCCCATCGTTAGACTGTTCCACTACCAACAGGGGTGTCGGTTTAGCCTTCTGATCCCAGTGGATATGGGCAATGCGGCCCTGGATAGTCGGTTGCCAGTGGCTATCCTGTAGGGATGAGTCCATAAAGTTCTCAATGCAACTGATTAATTCCTTAATGGTGGCGGAGGTGGTTTGGGTGGGTAATTTGGCCAACTTGATTTGAATGCGAAACAGCACCCGCTGGTTGGCCGTGGAGGTATCGTCGAGTTTATATTCTACGTCAAAGATTTCGTCCACTATGCGAGCCCTGCCCCCCAATCCCATGGGGCTGGGGGAGGGGCGCAAGGCCGTGGTAATTTTCTGTTTTACCTTAGCCTTAAGCTGATTCACAATCACGGCATGGAAGAACTCCTCCTCCATACGCAGGCGCAGATAGTCGAGGTTAAACTCCCGGGAATGGATCA
>JAYKIM010000204.1:0-12455 GCA_035286245.1 Cyanobacteriota bacterium
TAATTTTTCGGCAGATCGGGGTAGAAATACTGCTTGCGATCAAACTTGGAATAGGGGGCAATCTGACAGTTGAGGGCCAACCCCGCCTTCACCGCGTACTCCAGCACCCTCTGGTTGAGCACCGGTAACACCCCCGGCATGCCCAGCACGATCGGGTCAATGTAGGTGTTGGGCTCCGCCCCAAAGGCGGTGGAGGCCGGTGAAAAGATCTTAGTTTCCGTACAAAGCTGACAGTGGGTTTCCAACCCAATAATGGCTTCATACTCGGTCTTGACGGGGGCCGCAGTGGTCATAACCGCTCCACAAACGTTGGTAAGGTCAGGCGTCCCCATTTTAGCGTAGCTATGCCGTAGCCACCGGGAAACGGGCGTAGGGGTGCTAGAGCCTAGCCCCAGTCATAGCTGTCCCCCTACTTCTCCTGCGACCAATCAACCCTATCCTAAGCCTTCTGGAGCCATAGATTAATAACCCCCGGTGCCGGAGCACCAGGGGCGGTTTCTGTATAGGGAAATTAAGTTTAGAGGGTAAGTTATAACCGGTTGGCAATGGCTTACAGGTCTAATCATGCCGGCTCTGGCCCGGAAAGCATAGTCCGCCCAAGGGGAATTCACAACAGGTTCATAGAAACCCAGATTATTAAAAAATTAGATGTTTTGGGAAGCAATATTTCGGATCATTGCAGTTTTAGGACTTGTGTCGCCAGATCAATAGGTAGTTATTTCAGGTTTTATGAGGTTATGTAACCACTGCGGCTAAAGAGTTGATGGACTGGGGAAAATGGGCCTAGTCAATGGATGATCGGACGGGGATAGCTGCCCCCGTCGACAGGATGGTTTGTTTCCCAGAGGTGATAGTCATGGTGCCATTTCTCAAAACCGCTCCTAAAGCCGATACGGAAACCAAAATCCTGAAGGCCGCCCTGAAGCTCTTTGCCCAGCAGGGCTATAGCGGCACTACCACACGGGAGTTAGCCCAGCTAGCCGGTGTGGCAGAGGGTACATTGTTTCGACACTTTGAAAGTAAAAAAGCGATTCTGGTGGCAGTGGCTAGCCAGGGGTGGGTGGAAATCCTTACCGATCTATTGACGGAATTGAGCGAGATATCTAGCTATAAGGCGATTGGCCAGGTGATGCAGCGGCGCATGCTAAACCTACGGCACAACTCCGCTTTACTGCGGGTCTGCTTTATGGAGGCCCAGTTTCACCCCGAGCTGCGGGAACAGATTCAGACCGAGGTGATTGGCAAGATGATCGATGTGGCCGAAGCCTTTTTTCAAACTGCCATGGATCGGGGGATCTACCGTCCCCTCAACCCCCGCATGGTGGCTCGGGTATTCTTGGGGATGTTCACCGTGGCGGGCTTTAGCCAGGAAACCCTCGGGGATGGCGGCAACTATTCCCAAAGCTTGAAGGAATTGGGCGAATGCCTTACCGATATTTTCCTGAATGGGGTACTGGCTTGAGTTGATCTAGGTGACAGCGCCAGGGGAGAGATGGGACTAGGGCAAGGAAGCAGCACTTAAGAGCCCGAATACAGCAGCCAGCCTTGTTAGTTTTGATGCGGATCAACTCTGTCTCAGAGATTGTTTGAAAAGGGTTGCCCCAGGTATAGTTGGCTGCCAAGAGGGCGCAAAAATGTTGGAGTCTGAGGGTATTATCAGTTTGAGACTCTCTTTGGCTTTTTAAACAACCTCTCAAGCCTTATGGCAAGGCTAGGGCTTCAGCCAAAAGGCTCCTTTTGCTTCACTGGAGTCAGGCTCAAGGTAGGCGAAAAACCATGCTTGCTGCGAAGACCATGGCTTGTCCTCTGATGATTCCTGACTGACCCTGATAGATAATGCTGAGGTAGCGTCCAACGTTATCAATCGGGCTTAGAACACCATGGCAATAGACAAACTCGATCAGCTCACAGCCCTATTTGAACAAATGGAGCGGGCTCTGATTGCCTACTCAGGAGGTATTGATAGTACCCTGGTGGCCAAGGTGGCCTACGATGCCCTGGGGGAACGGGCCCTGGCGGTAACGGCCCATTCCCCCTCCCTGCTGCCGGAGGACTTGGAGGAGGCCAGGGCCCAAGCGGTCACCATTGGCATTGTCCATCGGGTGGTAACCACCCACGAACTGGATAACCCCAACTATGCCGCCAACCCGGTGAATCGCTGCTACTTTTGCAAAAGCGAGCTACACGACACCCTCAAGCCCCTGGCCCAGCAGTGGGGCTATCCCTACGTGGTGGATGGGGTGAATGCCGACGACCTGGGGGATTACCGCCCGGGCATCCAGGCTGCCCAGGAACGGGGGGCTAGATCGCCCCTGGCGGAGTTAGGCATCACCAAGCTGGAGGTACGCCAGATCGCCCGCCACCTGGGGCTGCCCTGGTGGGATAAGCCCGCCCAGCCCTGTCTCAGTTCCCGCTTTCCCTACGGTGAGGCCATCACCGCCGCAAAACTCCAGCGGGTGGGGCGGGCGGAGCGCTACCTGCGGCAACTGGGGCTGCGGGAACTGCGGGTGCGATCGACGGGGGATACGGCCCGCATTGAAATTCCAGCGGAGCAAATTAGGTTCTTTGTGGCTAATCAAGACCTGGAAGTCCTGGTGCAAACCCTACAGGGCTACGGGTTTACCTACGTCAGCCTGGACCTGGAGGGCTTCCGCAGCGGTAAACTAAATCAGACCCTTCCGGAGTTACTCCCCACCCCCAGGCCATGACCTACCTGCTTGCCGGTGATATTGGCGGCACTAAGACAATTTTACGGTTGCTAGAGGGCACTAGTCACCAATCCCTACGGACCTGTTTTGAGGCCACCTACGCCAGTCAGGCCTATGTCGATCTGGTGCCCATGGTGAGGGAATTTTTGCAGCAGGCGGCGGGCCAAACCGGCCAGCGCCTGATTCCTTCCGTGGCTTGCTTTGCTATTGCCGGACCGGTGGTGGCCAATCGGTCTAACCTGACTAACTTAGCCTGGTTTCTGGAGGGCGATCGCCTGCAGGCCGAACTGCACCTCACCCAGGTCAGCCTGATTAACGACTTTGAAGCGGTGGGCTACGGGGTATTTGGTCTGGCCCCCGAAGATCTACACCCCCTGCAGCTCGGCAAGCCCCAAGCCCATGCTCCGGTGGCGGTGATTGGGGCGGGCACCGGCCTGGGCCAGGGTTTTGCCCTGAATTTAGATGGCTATCCCCTGGTTTTTGCCTCCGAGGGCGGACACGCCGACTTTGCCCCCCGCTCAGAGTTGGAATTCCAGCTGCTGCACTACCTGCTGGATAAGCATCAGATTTCCCGGGTGTCGGTCGAACGGGTGGTGTCAGGGCAGGGGATTGTCTCCCTTTACCAGTTTTTGCGCGATCGCCAGTTTGCCGTCGAATCCCCCCCCGTGGCGGAGGCGATCACCGGTTGGGAACGGCAGAGTGGCCTTAGCCATAAAACCATTGACCCCGGAGCGGTAATCGCCACCGCCGCCGCTGCCGGCGACCCCCTCTGCCAAAAGGCTATGACCATGTTTGTCGAGGCCTACGGGGCCGAGGCCGGTAACCTGGCCCTCAAGCTCCTGCCCTACGGTGGGCTCTACGTGGCCGGCGGCATCGCCGCCAAAAATCTTGCCCTGATGACCGCGGGGGACTTTATGGCGGCTTTGACCCACAAGGGCCGGGTCAGCTCCCTGCTAGAAAACGTCCCGGTTTACATCGTGTTAAATCCCCAGGTGGGCTTGATCGGGGCTGGGGTTAAGGCGGCCTCCCTGATCACCGAAGCTTAGCCGCTAAAATCAAAAATGCAGTTATCTCCGTAGTCGACCATGGCAGGTCACAGTAAATGGGCTAATATCAAGCGGCAAAAAGCTCGGGTGGATGCGGTTAAGGGCCAGGTGTTCGCCAAAATGTCCCGGGAAATTATTGTGGCGGCTCGGTTGGGGGGGGCCGACCCCGCCGGTAATTTTCAACTGCGCACCGCCATTGATAAGGCCAAGGCCGCCGGGGTACCCAATGACAATATTGATCGGGCGATCGCCAAGGGCTCAGGCCAGTGGGGGGCGGAGGAGGGTTACGAGGCCATTCGCTACGAGGGCTACGGCCCCGGCGGGGTGGCCATTTTGATTGAGGCCCTCACCAATAATCGCAACCGCACCGCCGCCGACCTCCGGGCCGCCTTTAGTAAACGCCAGGGCAACCTGGGGGAAACCGGCTGTGTGGGCTGGATGTTTGAGCAAAAAGGGGTGGTGACCCTACATTACCCCGGCGATGAAGACCGTTTACTAGAAGCCGCCCTGGAGGGGGGAGCCGAAACCTACGAGGTGATCGCCCTGGAGGAGGATACCCCCAGGGCTGAGGTGTTTTGCCAGCCCGCCGATTTAGAGGCCCTAGATGCCGCCCTAAAGGCCCAGGGTTACCAGGTAGAACAGGTGGAACTACGCTGGGTACCCAGCAATACGGTGCTGGTGGAGGATGGGGACCAGGCCCGGCTATTACTCAAATTGATTGATGCCCTGGAGGACCTGGAGGACGTGCAGTCTGTCACCACCAATGTTGATCTAGCGGAGGATCTGCTGACGGCGATGGCGGGGTAAGGTTAGATGACTCCACCCGCCAGCGCCTGTTGGAGGAGTTATTTAATACTTGGATTGGTGAGCAGGTCCAAAAGGCCCTGGCATCCCATCTCAGTTGAATTTGGGGTCAACCGCTCCATCTCCCACCCCGTTACCTGCATAGCGACGCTCCATTTCTGAACGCACCGCCTGGATCGTCTCCACCAGACTAGCTTCAAACAACCTGTAAAACATCCCCTTAAAGGGGCCCAGGTCCCGCTCCGCCGCCGCCTGTACCTGTTGGGATACCAGTAGGAGTGGCCTGTACTGTGACGGTGCCAGATCCAGCCGCCAGTGGCCGTACATGTACTCCAGGTTGCCTTCTAATAACTGAAAGCTGATCTGCTGCTGGTTGAGTTCCAGGTTTTCGGTGCGAATTCGGGACTCCACTGTGGACAGTAAAATGCGGCGGCGATCCAGCTGCTCTACGATGGTGCGATCATCCTCCACCCCCACCACTCGACTTTCGGCCACCGTGGGCAGAAAGCGATGGAAGTTAGCATAGTCCGTCAGTACTGCCCAGGCCGTAGCCCCATCTACTGAGGTCGCCACGATTACTTCGTACTGACCCATGCCCCCCTTTAAGAGCACCCGTCCGCTGGCCAGGGTAGTCCAATCCATCGGACTCAGACTGGCCAGGTAAGTATCGGTGGGCAGTACCTGACGGGATAATCGTGACATAATGCCAACCTAGGGATGCAATGGGAGCACAGTTCCACTAATGTAATCCTACTATTCCTATTCCTGTCTAGATGCCATGGGCAATTTTACGGCGGTATTGGCGGCCTACCAGGCTCTGCCCAGCCAACTCAAAAGTCTCATACTGGCCACTGTCAACCCCGATGGCAGCCCCCAGGCCAGCTATGCTCCCTACGTAATAGATAGAGATCGTCGATTTTATATTTTTGTCAGTGGCCTCTCTGACCATACTGGTAATCTGCTCAGAACTGGTCAGGCCAGTGTTCTGCTGATTCAAGACGAGGGTCAGAGCCCCCAGGTCTTTGCTCGTCAGCGTCTCACCTATGACTGCCACGTAACTCTGGTGGAGCGCCACACAGAGCTTTGGGAAACCATTGCCCAGGGGTTTGAGGACCGGTTTGGCGAGGTGGTGATCATGCTGCGATCGCTACCCGACTTTCAGCTCCTTTGCCTTACTCCCCTGGGGGGCCGCTTCATTTTAGGTTTTGGCGCCGCCTACGAGGTAGACAGCCAGGACCTTAGCCAGCTGCGGCCCGACACGGTGAAAGGCTAAGTCTGTCCTAAGAGTAAGGCAGCGTCGGCAATCGGGACTATCTCACCCTGGCCGAGGTGTTCCAGGTAGTCATACGGGTAAACTAAGGGGTATTATGAAGAACTGTTGTCATTCGACTAGAAACTTAACAAAGGAGAGTTCTTCGTGAACCAGAGCCCTAGCCTTGCCGATGGTGCAAACCCGGCGGTCATGACCAGGCCCGCTCGCCTATCCCTGATCAAGATGGCCGGTTGGGTGACCCTCGCAGGCTGGGTAGCTTGCCTAACCCCAATCGCCCAGGCGGCGACGGTGCCTCTCCTTGAGCCTAGTCCCCGGGTGGCACAGGGGACTGGGGATGCATCGACTGACCCCCTGTGGATCGCTCAAACCACTAACCTCAGCTCTGCCGAACAGGATCGGCTGGCTGATCTACTGCGGCAGGGGCAGGCCCGGGTGAACGCTAAAGATTACGGAGCGGCGATCACCGCCTATCAACAGGCTGCCCAGATCGATCCACAGCAACCCCGGATCTTTTCTGGACTGGGTTACCTTTATCTCCAGCAGGAAAAATATCCCGATGCGATCGCTGCCTACCGTCAGGCCCTCGCCCTAGACCCCAACAACTTGAGCTTCCGCTACGGTCTTGCCCAGAGTTTTTATCGCAACGGTGAACAGGGGGAGGCTATGGCTGTTTACCAGGACATTCTCGGCCGTCACCCCAATGAAGTAAACGCCTACCTGGGGATGGCCAATCTACAGATTAAGGTCGAGGATTATAGGGGTGCAACAGCCACCTATGAGCGCCTGTTACAGGTAGCCCCTGGCAATGCTCAAGCCTATGAGGCTCTGGCCAATCTATCTAGCCAACAGGGAGAGTATCAACAGGCCTTGATCTATCTCACCCAGGGGTTGCAGGCCAACCCTAAGCAAGACCGCCTATACTTGCAATCCGCTAGCCTACAGTTACTTCTCAATAACTCCACTGCCGCTGAGGAAAATCTGCGCCGAGCCCTATCCCTTAATCCTGACAATGCCGAGGCCAATTACCAGATGGGCTATCTACTTTATCAAGCCAACGATCGGGAGGCGGCCCTTACCCATTTGCTCAAGGCGGTACAGAACAATCCTGACTTGGTGGCAGCCCATGCTCTCCTGGGGGAACTGCTGCTGGAGCGTCAGCAGTACCTCCGGGCCGCTGTTTCCTACCGTAAGGTAGCTGAGGCTAATCCCAATGATCCTGACATCCTCTACAACCTGGGGTTGGCTCTCTGGGGACAGGGGTTATCCCCCCAGGCTCGATCCAATATTGAGCTGGCCATTTTGTTCTATGAGCGACAGGGGGATGAGGCTGGGGCTGATCGGGCTCGGGAGTTAATTAATCTCATGAGTCAAAATTAACGGCTGTCGCCGTTTTGGTCAGCCTAGCCTGTTCTAAGGGATGGGCCTAATCCCCCAACTGCTGGCTTAACATGTCTAGGAACTGCCCCAGTTGAGCAAGCCGTGCTCCGATTTGTTGCTGGCGCTGCTTCTGGGTGACCGGCTGCCGGCTGCTCCGCCAAAAGGTCACATCCACCGCCAGCAACCGTAGGGAACGGTTAATTTCCGTCAGTATTGTCTGCAGCGCTGGGTCGGCGGTAGCCTCCAGGGGCAAAACTTGTCCTTGGAAACTCTGTTGCAGGGCTAGGACTTGCAAGTATAGGCTGGCTTCCTCAAGGACGGAGGACTGGGCTAGGGCGTGGCAGTTGGTTAACTGTGATCGTAGGGCAGCGAATCGATCCATGGGTCCTGTTCCTCATGTTTTGAGCGGTAGGGGAGGATATAGCTTTAACCAGAACACTCAGGCCAGGTTTGATCGGTCAACTTCATGCCTCTCCACTGACAGCTTCCTGATGATGGGATATGAAACAGTAAATGTTGGATAGCCTTTCATACGGGCCTCTGCCGGCTTACGCGTAGCTACGGCTGTACTTTAATGTATTCAAATCATAGAATCTGGCCCAGTGTAACAGATTATTTGATAGAATCGAATCTATAGAGAATTTTGAGCGCCCACAGGGAGGCAGAAGGTTGATCCACGCCACACTTCACCAACTCAAAGTGTTTGAGGCCACAGCTCGCCATGGTAGCTTTACCCGCGCCGCCGAGGAACTCTACTTGACCCAGCCTACGGTTTCGATTCAGGTCAAGCAATTGACTAAGGCGGTGGGGCTACCCCTGTTTGAACAGATTGGCAAACGTCTCTACCTGACCCAGGCCGGCCAAAAACTCTTAGAAACCTGTCAGGAGATTTTTGGCGGGTTAGATCAATTCGAGATGGCCATTTCTGACCTGAAGGGGATGAAGCAAGGTCAACTGCGTCTAGCGGTGATTACCACGGCACAGTACTTCGTCCCTCGCCTGCTGGGGCCCTTTTGCCAGCGCTTCCCCGGTATTGATATCTCCCTAAAGGTGACTAACCACCAGCACATCCAGGAGCGCATGGCCAACAATGACGATGATCTCTACATCATTAGCTCGCCCCCTGAACAGCCTGACCTGAAGATCTATCCCTTTTTGGAGAATCCCTTGGTGGTAATTGCCCCTAAGGATCATCCTCTGGTTGGCAAGGCTAATTTGCCGATTCAATCCCTCAACGGCCACCAGTTCATCATGCGGGAGCCTGGGTCCGGTACCCGCCAGGCGGTACAAAAGCTTTTTACTGAACACCATATTGACGTTAAGGTGCGGCTGGAACTGGGCAGTAATGAGGCGATTAAACAGGCGATCGCCGGGGGACTGGGCATTTCTGTGCTTTCCATGCACACCATCATTTCCGAGGGTACCCGCGGCGAATTTGCGATTTTAGACATTGAGCACTTCCCCATTGAGCGCCATTGGTATGTGGCTAGTTTGGCGGGGAAACAGCTGTCGGTGGTCTCCCAGGCCTTTCTTAACTACCTGTTAGAAGAAAGCCATGCCATGGTAGAAAAGTGTTTACCGGGGATTAATCGAGCCCCCGTGGCAGCTAATTCTATGTCTTCACAGGCTAACGGGGCATCAATCTAAGTCAGGACGTACTGATAATAGGTAAGGAGTTTAGAAGCCAGAGGTCAGAGATCAGGGGTGATAAGGATTCTGGGTTCTGATATTCTGCATTCTGCTACCTAACTCTTCCTTATGACCATGTTTGATGCTGTCACTCCTCTACAGACCCAACTTCAAGCCCTGGATGATCAATTATCCAAACGCTTTATTGAACTTGACCCCGGTGGGTACTTTCTAATCTATGTGGATAGCGCGGCTAGTCTAATCTGTGCCCAGCACTTCACTAACACCATCAACGATAGGGGATTGGCCTGTGATCCCGAGACTGGTGCGCCACTACCAGTCCGGGGTAAGGTGGAGCGGACCCCTACCCATACCTACCGGGGGCGCACCGCTAAGGAAATCTGTATCGCCATTTTTGAGGATGCCCAGCGACCCTCTCCGGTCACCTACCTTGACCATGCGGCCTACCTGGGAAGAGAGTTTATGCGAGCGGAGGTGGCCCTGGTGAGGGGGGCCACCTATGTGCAGGACTAGGGGTTAGGCCATTCTTCCTGGGCCTCTTCCCGGGTGTTGGTGCGGCGATCAGGGGTTTGACGATCAAAGGTCATGTGGATAGACCGACTTTGTTCGCCGTCCGCCGCCACCGCCATAATGGGGTACTCAATACGGCCATCGGGGAAACTGCTTTGGAAGCGGAAGGTGCCCTCAGAGCTTAGCTGAATCGGTTGACCCGCTACGGTAACGGTGGCATCGGGTTCGGTGGCGCCGTAGACGATCAGCTCCGCGTCTGCCACTAACCAGAACTTGCGGGGGCGAATCGGGGGCATGGAGGCGGAGAAGCCCACCCCAGACATAGTCAAACCAGAGACGTTGAGGCCAATGCCGGACAGGGTGGGCACCAGGCCCGACACCGTTGGCAGAGCCGCCATACCCACACCAGAGGGGAAGACGTAGGAACTGATCGGCGGTGCCATGGAGCCTGGCACGTGCTGCATGGAGCCGTATACAGAACCGGTGATCCGTTCCCATTCCGATGGCTGAGAAAGGGCGTAGAGTTGTTCGTGGAGACTGGTCTCACCCTGACTAAGGCGGGGGTTGACCAGGGTCATTAGGGTCTTGCCTCGCAGACTTTCCTGCCAGTTCAGGGTCATAAAGTGGTCCTCACTCCAGTCGGAGGGGTAGACCGGAGGAATCCGCACGGTGTTGGAGCGGGCCAGCAGTAACCAGCGTCCATCACCGGTCAGGTAGCCAATTTCCACTTGGTAGTCGCGATCGCTAATGGGAATGGGCAAATACCAGTGGCGGGCCAGCTCGTCACAGTCAAACTGCTGTATGCTGTGGGCGGCCTGCTGGCCTAGATCGATGTCGGTGACATCGTACAGACGCAGGGCCAGCCGTTCGCCTCCCTGACTGCGCAATTCCGCCTTGTGACCATTGGGGGTATCCCAGTAGGTATAGGCCCATTGCGGATCGCGAGGCATCAGCACAATTCGGCTTTCGTTATAGCCGTCGGGGAGGGGGGGCAGGCCATCGTCAATGGTGGAGAAATCAAGGTCGCCCTCCACCGGGTGGCCAACAACATTGAACTTAGCCGCCTCAATGGTGGACTGATCCTCGGTGCTGGCCAGGGAGGCCACGGCGCTGGCGGCTAGGCCGGCGGCCCCCACCGCCGCCATGCCAGTCACCGGTAGGTTCAGCTCAGGGGCTGGGGCCACCGGTTCCGGCGGCGACTCAGCGACGGTGATATCCTCGGGGCTGGCGGTGGTATCCAATCCGATGGCCGCTTCGCTGGCCACCACCGGAGATGTCGGAGGTGTTACGCCCACCGGAGGCGGGGGGGGATCGGCCAGATCGGAGCCAGGGTGAGAAGACTCTGGGGTCAGCCCGGCCGGTGAAGGGCCAGATTTACGACCAGCGGCCCAGGCGACGGCTCCCAGGGCTCCTACCCCCGCCAGGGGTAGCAACCACCACCAGGCAAACCCTCCCCGAGCCTCTGGGGCGGGAGCTGGGGTGGGGACAGGCGCAGGCGTTGGGGCTGGGCTAGCGGTGGGGGGCGGAGCCGTCTCCAGATCGGCGGCGATAGCGGCGGCTTCCACCGGAGTGACCTTGGCCAGGGCCTCTACCGCTGCAGGGGACGTCACGTACCCCAAAAAGGCAGCGGCGGCCGGTCCGGCTGTGCCCTTATAAACAAAGTAACGGGGCTGGGAGTAGGGGTAGCGGGGGTCGTCCGGTAGGGTTTGGTGCATGGGCACAATTTTCACCCCCTGTTGACCTAGCACATCACCGGCGATGGCATAGCTAATCCCGTCCTTACCCAGGGCCTGAATCACCGTGGCGGTGCTATCCTTAGTGACCGGATTAGCGGTGGCCCCGGTGACAAAGGGAGCCTGCCGGAAGACTTCGTACTGACTTAGGGAACGGCGAGTATCACTGCTGTCGGGGCGATCGACAAAGCGAATGGGACCGGCTGCCCCCCCCACCTGGGACCAATCGGTAATCTCACCCCGAAACATAGCGGCAAACTGCTCAAAGGTCAGGTTGCCATTAAAGGGGTTCTCAGGACCGATAATAATGGCGATTTTCGCCCTCTCTATGGGCACGGTAACCAGCCCCTGACGTTTCTCCGCCTCCGTCAAGGGACGCCCGATCGCTGCCAGATCAACCTTTCCATCCTGCAAGGCGCTGAGGGCGTCTCGACTATTGGTAACATCGACCTGCACCGCTGTCCCCTCGTAGGCGGATTCAAACCGATCCGTTAACACCTGGGTAGCTACCCCCAGGTTCGGGGAAGCTTGAATGGTCAGACGGGTACCGGCGGGCACGCTCTCAGGCACTGGAAAGCTCGGGCTGGCCTGGGCTAGCACGGTGGACAGGGGCAGGGCTTTAATACCGGCCTGGGCATTACCGACAAGCAATAGAGCGGCAATCAGGATTTTGGCGGAATAGGTCATTGTGTCGCTTAGATCAATAGAACTCTAATTAAGGCAGCCGCACACCAAGCTAAACGGCCACAACCTGGGCTGGGAGAACCCTACTCAGCTGAAGGATCCAAATGGTTGAGCAGCTCGATAGCAGGCAACGCCCATTCCTATCTAGTTCTCAAGGCCCTCACTGAACCGTAGGTAATTACGCTCAACTATGGCAGCATTCGCCGGGGGAGTCAATGATAAGCACGAAAACCATTACCCCAGTCCTTGAGACTGCTGGAAAGGCAGGGCTGCAACTGATCCAGGCGATTGGCGGGCATCGTCAGGTAGAGTACATCCCCCTCTGCCAAGGTCACCTCCAGCAAATCGCAGCCGTGCAGCGCCCGATCGGGGGATTCAATATAGAGGGGCACCAGGTGGGCGTTTTGAGCGATGGTTTGAATCGACTGATGGATAAAGGGATGATTAGGGGTAATTAGGGTGGCGATCGCCACCCAGAGTAAATCCCCCGACATACCGTTACCTAAGATGCGTCCCCCCAGGGCTGCCGCTGCAAAGGCAGGCGCCGCCAGGTCCATGGGGCTGAGCACCTGGTCAAACTCAAACACCTGCTGCACCTGCTGGGCAAACTCAGCATCATAGATGCGCACCACCGCCGGTACCCGGGGGGCAATGCTGCGGGCGGTGAGGG
>JAYKIM010000205.1:0-5076 GCA_035286245.1 Cyanobacteriota bacterium
AGGCCAGGAAAACTTTACCCTAGGCAAGGTGCGCTGGGGCACCATATTAAAATAGTATGCATCTCAACTATGGTGGCCGCTGTTCTTTCCCTCTCCACCCAGACTTTTTTGGGACATAACCAAGAAACTTACCAGCATTTGCGCCAGGCTCTGCGCCTGAGCCTACGCCGGCAGTTGCTGTTGGTGGTGTGTGATGATAGTGAACTGCAAAGTCAACTGGTGCAGCGGCTCACTACGGATTTGGCAGATGGGCAGCGATCTCCTCTGGTAACCCTCCAGCTTGATGGTCAGCAGCCCGACCTGGTGCGCCAGATATTGATATGGCTGAAGCAACACCGGCACTTGCCCAGTTCCAGCCAGGTGGTTCCCACCTTTCAAATTTTGGGGGTGGAGGCTCTGGCTCGCCAGTCCTTAACGGTTCAGAACCGTTTCCTCGCCAGTCTCAGCCAGGTTGATGCCCTGCTCACCCAGCTTGACTGTCGCTTGCTGGTATGGCTTTCCCGTCCCTGGCTGGGGAAGATTCGCCAATCCGTGCCCGGCTTTTGGAGATCGCGCAGTGGTCTGTTCGAATTCGTGGGCGATCCTACCCCAGTCAGCGCTTCTGGGGCAGCGACGGCCTCGGCCGCTGGGTTTACCCCTGACCTTCAGTCGGCCCCCCAGCCTGAGCCGCCAGCGTCCATCCTTTCTCTACCCCCTCAGCTCCTGCAGGACAGGACCCTGATCAGCTACAGCCACTATTTACAGGAACTGGAGGAGGCCCAGGCCGGCCCCCTGACCCGGGCACGAGCCTATCTGGCCGCCGCCCAGTTCTGTCGCGACCGGGTGGAAACTGGCGCTACTGCCCCCGCCACCCTCGACTTTGCCATTTCCCTCTACCACAAGGCTATGCCGGGTCTACCGGAGGGGGGGCTAGACTGGTGCGATGCCCTCAATGACCTGGCCAGTCTATATTGGCTCCATAGCCAATGTGAACATCATCCGGAGGTAGTTAGCCTCTGGCTAAGTCGTAGTGTGGCGGCCTACCGCCAAGCCCTAGCGGGGGCCGAGGGAACTGTACCAACTCCTAATCTGAAGCGGTTGTACACTAACCTGGGTACGGTCTACAGCCTGTTAGCCAACGTCGAGGATCCCCTATCCGCTTTACAGCAATCGGTCCGGGCCTTTCACCAGGCTTTGCAGTACATCGCCGATTCTCAAGAGGCAGATGACTACGCCGACCTACAAAACAGCCTGGGGTCCACCTACTGGCGCTTAGCCCAGTTGGACGATCACCCCCAACCCTATCTCCACCAGGCGATTACTGCTTACCAGGAGGCCCTCCACCAGCGATCGCCCCAGACCCACCCCCAGGACTATGCCATGCTGCAAAACAACCTGGGCATCGCCTACTGGAGTTTGGCCCAGTACGAGCGACCGGTGTTTTTTCTAGAGCAGGCGATCTCCGCCTACCAGTCAGCCCTGGCCTACCGTACCCTGGCCACCTCCCCGATCGGCTGCGCCTCCACCCAAAATAACCTGGGAACCGCCTACTGGGATCTGGCCCAACACCAAAGCCAACCGCCCCTGATTTACCAAGAGACCCTGGGCCAGGCCCTACAAGCCTATCAAATGGCCCTTCGGGCCGTCCACCAAGTCCTCCAGCAGGACCCTACCACCCCCCTGGGGTTTGACCTAGCCGCCACCTACCACAGTGCTGGGGTGGTTCAGGATCAGCTGGTCCAGGTTGGGAGCGGAAGTCCTGACCTTAACTCCCAGGAGGCTCTGCAGGGGGCTTTGGAGTACTACCTGCAAGCTTACGCAGGCTGGCAACAGCAACCCCAACAGCTAGATATTCTGGGGCAGGCGGTGGCTCGGCATCTGCAACTGACCTTCGAGCGGTTAGGCATGGGTGCCCAACAGGCGGTCCTTTCCCGGTTGCCGGGGGAGTTGTTGGCCAGGGTAATCCCCGGCCCATCCTAGGGCGGCCCACGGACGGGAAGTTGGTTATGATAGAAGCAGCTTCATAAAAGGTTACAGTTCCATGGTTGCCCAACTCCCCCTTGCCACCCTTGATAAACAGATCTGGACCTGGCGAGGGCACCAGATTGCCTACACCGTCGAAGGAACCGGCCACCCCCTGGTGCTAATTCACGGCTTTGGGGCCTCCCTGGGGCACTGGCGTAAGAATATCCCAGTGCTGGCCCAGGCTGGCTATCGGGTCTATGCCCTGGATCTGCTGGGCTTTGGTGACTCCGACCAACCCTCCCTGGCCTACAGCCTGGAGCTCTGGCAGGAGCTACTGCAGGATTTTTGGCAGACCTTTATCCAGCAACCAGCGGTCTACGTGGGCAACTCCATTGGTGGTTTGCTGGCCCTGATGATGCTGGCTAATCACCCCACCACCGCCCAGGCTGGAGCGGTGTTGAACTGCGCCGGCGGACTGAACCACCGTCCCGAGGAGCTGCGTCCCCCCCTCAGTTGGGTGATGGAGATCTTTACCGGGTTGGTCAGTTCCCGGCAACTTGGGCCGTTGGTCTACAACCAGGTGCGGCGGCGCCAGAACATTCGCCGTTCCCTGCAGCAGGTCTACCGCGATCGCACCGCCGTCACCGATGACCTGGTGGAGATGATCTACGCCCCCGCCGCCCGTCCCACCGCCCAACCCGTCTTTGCTTCGATTCTGACCGCTCCCGCCGGGCCCCAGCCCAGCCAACTGCTGCCCGCCATTACCCAGCCCCTGCTGGTGATCTGGGGAGAGGATGACCCGTGGACCCCGATTCAGGGGGCGGAAATCTATCGGCAACTATCTAAGCAGGAGGACCGCCCCGCCCCGGTCACCTTCCATAGCATTGCTAACACCGGCCACTGCCCCCACGATGAGCGACCGGAGGTGGTCAACCTCCTGCTGTTAGATTGGCTGGCCCAGATCTAGCGATGCCACTCGGTGATGCCGCCGGGTTTATCGATCAGGGTGATCCCGGCGGTTTGGAGCTGGTCGCGGATGCGATCGCTCGCCCCAAAGTCCTTCGCGGCCCGGGCCTGGCGCCGCTGTTCCAGGAGTGTTTCGATATCCTCATCCGCCAGGGCCGAGCTGGTCTCGGTCGGCTGGCTGGGGTTGGCCTCTAAGCCCAAGACCTGGGCCAGGTTCACCAGGGTTTCCCACTGCCTCTGTAGGCTGGCACTGTCGGTGTCAACGGTGCCGGTGTGGACCAGCAAATTGCCCGCCCGGCGCAGATCCTTCGCCAGGTCAAACAACACCGCCAGCCCCGCCGCCGTGTTGAAGTCATCATCCATGGCCGCGGTAAAGGCCTGCACCGCGGGGCTCTGGCGATCAATGGCCGGGTTAGGGGCGGAGATCGCCCCGGCGGCCCAGGCCAGTTGGCGCCCAAAGCGCTGGCCAAAGCCCAGGCCCTCCTCCAGGGTGTGCCAGCTGTTGTTGGCGGCCACCATGGCCTCAGGGGTAAAGTCCACCGGCTTACGATACTGACCCTGTAGCAGAAACAAGCGCAGGGCCATGGATTCAGGCCCCTGGGGGGAGTCCAACAGTTGGCGAATGGTGGTGAAGTTGCCCAGGGATTTAGACATTTTCTCACCCCCCACATTCACCATGCCATTGTGCATCCAGTAGCGGGCCAGGGGCCGCCCCGTGGCCGCCTCCGACTGGGCAATTTCGTTTTCATGGTGGGGGAAGATCAGATCGCTGCCCCCCAGGTGAATATCAATGGTGCTGCCCAGTTGCTCCCGGATCATGGCGGAACACTCAATGTGCCAGCCGGGCCGCCCCGGCCCCCAGGGGGATGCCCAGCTAGGTTCCCCGGCTTTAGCCCCTTTCCAGAGGGCAAAATCCAGGGGATCCCGCTTGATCGAGTCGGTGGTGCTGACCCGACCGCTGGCCCCCACCCGCAGGTCCTCCAGTTTACGACCGGAGAGTTTGCCATAGTCGGTAAATTGGCGGACGGCGTAGTACACATCCCCCGCCGCCGGGTAGGCGTAGCCCTTTTCCTCCAGTTCGCCAATCAACCGTTGAATACCATCCAGGGTTTGGGTGGCGTAGGTGTAGGCATCCGCCTCCAGGATATTCAACCGGGCCATGTCCTCAAAGTAGGCCGCTGTATAGCGTTCCGCCACGGTTTCCATGGCAATATTTTCGGTTTTGGCCCGGTTCAGGATTTTGTCGTCAATGTCCGTGAAGTTTTGCACGTAGTAAACATCGTAACCCCGCCAGCCCAGGTAGCGGCGCACCGTATCCCAGATCACGTAGCAGCGGGCGTGGCCCAGGTGGCAGTAGTCGTAGACCGTCACTCCACAGCAATAGATGGTTACCTTGCCCGGCTCCAGGGTTTCCAGGGGTTCCTTACGGCGGGTCAGGGTGTTGTATAGAACAACGGTCATAGGTCAAGGGCGGGGGCAGGAGGGCCAGGGCAAACCCTCCGGTCTGGGCTTGCTAACTTCAGCATTATAGCCATTGGCGATCGCCAGTTCGCCCCTTTCCAAGCCTCGATTCCAGGCTATGATAAAAGACTACGATCCTTTCTAAAACGACTCGTGCTGGCTGATGGTTAATAGCACCACCCTCTCCCCCCCCACCCCCACCGTTCCCCAGACCCTGAAACACACCCTCTCGGTGCTAGTGGAGGACGAGGCGGGGGTGCTGACTCGCATTGCCGGGCTGTTTGCCCGTCGCGGTTTTAACATTGAAAGCCTGGCGGTGGGGCCAGCGGAAAAACCCGGCATTTCCCGGATTACCATGGTGGTCCCGGGGGATGAGCAGGTAATTGAGCAACTCACCAAACAACTGTACAAGTTGATTAACGTGATCAAGGTGCAGGACCTCACCTACACCCCCTGCGTGGAGCGGGAACTGATGCTGCTCAAGGTCAACGCCACCAGCCTCAACCGCTCCGAGGTGATTGAGCTGGCTCAAATTTTCCGGGCCCGGGTGGTGGATGTGTCCGAAGATTCTCTGACCCTGGAGGTGGTGGGGGATCCGGGCAAAATGGTGGCCATCGTCCAGGTGCTTAACCGATTTGGCCTGCGGGAAATCGCCCGCACCGGCAAGGTTGCCCTACCCCGCGAGTCGGGGGTGAATACCGAGTA
>JAYKIM010000206.1:0-14430 GCA_035286245.1 Cyanobacteriota bacterium
AGCACCTGGTCACTCGGCAACAGTGGTATCTGAACGGTGCCAACTATGCAAAAACTCTGCAATGCTGGCTGGCCAACTTTGATGCCCATCAGGAGGAAATTGCCCGCCTGGATTTTGGCATGGACTATGCCAAGTTTCGCCGCATCTGGCGGCTCTATCTGATACTTTGCATCGCCTACTTTGATATGGATGGGGGGCGGTTGCTGGGCAACGCCCAGTATCTTCTGGAGCCGGCTCTGTGAGCGCCCTGGACTCAGGGCGAGGCAGGG
This sequence comes from Cyanobacteriota bacterium, assembly GCA_035286245.1. Taxonomy (GTDB): domain Bacteria; phylum Cyanobacteriota; class Cyanobacteriia; order Phormidesmidales; family Phormidesmidaceae; genus Nodosilinea. Next base: position 270 of record JAYKIM010000206.1, read on the forward strand.
GTACTCTCTAGACCAACGGATTAAGGAGGGTGTAACCATGGACTACTACGACACGATTATTGTTGGTGCCGGCCCCGCCGGTAGCACCTGTGCTTGGAAATTAGCCCAGGGGGGTCGGTCGGTTCTACTCCTGGATCGGGCTCCCTTTCCCCGCCTAAAGCTCTGTGCGGGCTGGGTCACCGACGAGGTCTGGCGAGACCTTGAGGTCTCTCCGGCGGACTACCCCCATTCCCTCCTTAAACTCTCCACCCGGCTTTACTTGGCTCCCCTACCCATGGCCCTGATGTCCTGGCCAACTCGCTGGCAAAACTACTCTATCCGTCGGATTGAGTTTGATCAGTGGCTGCTGCAGCGAGCGGGGGTACCGGTACGTCTCCACCGGGTAAATCACCTGGATTATCGGAATAGTACCTATATCATTGACGATCAGTATACTTGCACTAATCTAATCGGCGCCGGAGGAACGGGGTGCCCGGTGCGGCGGCGGTTTTTTCCCCATCAGCGATCGCCAGAGGAGCAGATCGTGGTCCTCGAGACAGAGTTTTACTACCCCGATCGCGATGGCATCGCCCGGTTCTTCTGCTTTGACCGGGGTCTGGCGGGCTATAGTTGGTATGTGCCCAAGGGAGATGGCTACTTAAACCTGGGCCTGGGGGGCTTTAGTCAGTATTTTCAGAGCAGTTCCCTGTCTATCCATGATCACGTTCAAGCCTTTCTGCAGGACCTGGTTCATCGCCGGTTGTTAAGCTCTGAAGTGGCCGATCAACTGCGCCCAGCCGGCTATAGCTACTACCTGGCCTCAGCCTATGGACCGGTGAAGCAGGATCGGTGCTGGTTAATTGGCGACTCCGCCGGGCTGGCCACCCTTGACTTTGGCGAAGGCATTTCCCCAGCGATTAAGAGTGGTCTACTGGCCGCTGGGGAAATTTTAGGGGAAACAGTCTATAGCCGCGAGGCCATTTTCAACCGTAGCCTGCGCCCCGGCTGGCAGTGGCTGCGGTGGCTGGTACCCCGGTATCGCCCTAGCCCTGAGTCACGGCGGGAAGACCAGCCAGAATCCCTGGCCAGTCCTAACTTTCACCAATCAACTCTATTCTAAGTACTCCTACCCCCATGGCTGCTCTGGTCCTCCTTAGCCTGATAGTATTTTTAGTCATTCTGACCCTGGCCACCGGCCTTACCCTGATGGGTTGCCTGGGGCCTTGGGGAAAACGCCTGACCGCCACCCTATGCCAAACCCCAGGGCTAGACCTGGCCCTGATTGTCATGGTCTGGTTACCCTGGTTGGGGGGCTTTCTCCAGGCGGGTTGGGCTGGACTGGTCAGTGCCCTGGTGGGCCAGGTCCTGGCTACCCAGGTTTGGGTCTGGGGCCATCAATGGGTTTATCGTCACCAGCGTCCCCCCCTGGGGATTAACGCCTACCTCAGCCAGCGCTATGGCTGGTGGCGTAACCATCTCGCCCTCTGGATTACCGCCCTGGTATTGCCGGTATTTTTCCTGATTCGGGCGGCCCAGGTGCTGCTGTACCCCTGGTTAATTTGGCTGTTGGGGTTCAAGCCCTATGACCAAAGGGAGTGGATTAATATTAGCCGCCATCGGGTTAGGGGGCTGGTGGGGCATGATTTGCTCTGGTGTCTCTACTGTGATTGGATGACCGGTGTGTACGCCCTGGGGGCGGAAATGCTACGGAACGTGGAATCCTTCTGGTGCCCGATTCGGTTCTACCACGATAAGAAGTGTGAGAACTGCAGCGTTGATTTCCCGGACATAAACCGCACCTGGGTCCCTGCCGATGGCTCCCTTGAGGCCGCGGTTGAGGGATTGGATGCCGCCATTCCCCGAGATCGCCCTTGGGTTTGGTCCGATGCTCCTGACTCCCCAAGACCCCCGCCATGATGCCCTGCCCTATCAATCCCCGAGAACGGACAGGTCAAGGCCAGGGAAACTTCACCTCCAGGCCAAAATGATCCGATAGGCTCCGCAGTTCCTCTATCCCCTGTTAACCGGCGGAATGTAGGGTGGAGAACTGCTTATCAAGGGCTAGTAGCTGTCTTCGTTCCCAACCGTGTGTAGCGCTAGGTCGTGATTGGCCTGGTTAAGACGATCGCTGATTGCTTCTCGCCAGGGTAAACTGACGCTAGAATCAGCCAGGACGTCCTGGGCTTCTTCCCGATAGGATGCACTTTGCACCGTATCCACCTGCTCCAGCTGTTGTAAATGCAGCAGCACCTCTTGAGGGTTCGGGGTAGTCATGGATTTACCTCATACATGGAATATTGTTTCCGTCAGGAGACCGGGTCAGGACCCCATATCACTTTGTCAGTCCTATTTTGCACCACTTAGTCTCAAGTCCCCAGGGTTAGTAGAGAAGCTTTACTCCAGGCTAGGGTTCTTTAAATCCTGAAATAAGATTTTGCAAGGTGATAGCCTTGGTAGATTACCCCCAGGGCTCTATTGAACGATAATCTTGATATCCCGTAACACAAGTTATAACTTTGGCCAGGAGGCTTAGGCGGGATTGATCGGTCAAAGTTAATATTGGGGAGTTTTCCGCCTCGCCTTTGCCCCCTTGTAGATGGCTACGGCTATATCAAGAAGACTGTTCTGATTTTTGTGTAAATAGAGATTGGATCAGAAATTGAAGCGTCTTGGAAAGAGGATAGAAATTGCGAATTTCTATGGCAAACTCAAAAATCGAAATAATATCTTCCCAATCAAGGATCAAAATCTGGCTAATCGCTGGATAGGACCTGTCCCACTGCGCGGCCAAGGCAGACCTGGATACCTTTGCCGCGAAGTGGGTGGCGGCTTGATAAATTGGCTTGAGGTCAGCTTTAAACAGTCTAGTTCTTTACTCGAGGCCGAGAGTTAAGCCGCCCCACTGGACGGGCGGGTGATACAGCGAAACCCCATGTGGCAGGTGGAGGTATCGATACCCTGGGCCATGCGGGCGGCGGGGCGATAGCGGCGGCAGTAATCAGGAGTACAGAGAAAGGACCCACCCTTAACCACTTTACGGGGAATGGCCACCCCAGCTAGGGAGGGATCGTGGCTGGTTTGCTGACTCCCCCCTCGGGGATTATCCAGAGTACAGCAGGCTGGCTTTTGGATCTGGCAGTGTTGCTGATACCAATCGTCAGTCCATTCCCAAACGTTACCGATCATGTCGTAGAGCCCGTAGCCATTGGCGGGAAAACTACCCACCGGAGAAGTGCGATCGTAGCCATCAGCAGCAGAGTTATGGTACGGAAATTGACCCTGGAACGTATTCGCCATAAACTTACCTGCCGGGTAAAGTTCTTCTCCCCACGCAAATTCCTTCTCCTCCAGACTGCCCCGCGCGGCAAACTCCCACTCCGCCTCCGTAGGTAGTTGCTTGCCAAGCCATTGGGCGTAAGCCAGGACATCAGCGTAGGCGACATGGACAACGGGATGGTTTTCTCGCCCCTTCAAGCTACTACCCTTACCTTCAGGATGGCGCCAACTCGCTCCCCTGACGTAGGTCCACCAATTGTAATGGTTAGCCTTATCAACCGGCCCGGAAGGTGGGGTAAAAACAATAGAAGAGGGGGCTAACAGGGTGGGGTCAGCACCGGGGTAGTCCGCTGGATTAGCGGACTGCTCAGCCACGGTAACATGACCGGTGGCTTTAACAAACTTCTGGAACTGGGTGTTGGTGACCGGATAGCGATCCATCCAAAACCCATCGACCCGAACTCGATGAGCTGGGGCTTCCTCCTCATAGTGGTGGTCAGAGCCCATCAAGAAAGTACCGCCAGGAATCCAGACCATATCTTTGGCTGGGGGACGATCCGGGGTGGCGAGGGAGGACCTTAGGGTAGACATGGCATAGGGAAAGAAAAGACGGGAAAGGATTAGGATCGCTGGCCGTCATGCAAGGACAGGCAGCGATGATAGGGCGATTGTATTGTGGTCATGGCTAGCTATCCACACCGAAAAACTAGCAGGTTAATCCTATCAGGACGGGAAAAGGACTGACTATTCAAAAAGTGCCTTTACAGCTTTGGCCAGAACCCTGAAGACAAGGTTAATAGGTTAAGCCATAGCTTGGGTAGACGTTCTAGCTAAACAATTGGTGCGATCGCCCCCAGCCTCCAGTCTAGGGTAAGCCAGCCAGCGCTACCTAATTGAGTCAGCTATGGGCGATCGTAGCGCTGGGAAGCTTCACAGGCTCCAGTCATGCCCTGGCCTTCGCAGAGGTTGAATTTGAGGGCGGCAATCCGTTCCCAGGTGAGGCCATCGGCACAGCTAGTATAGACCATAGGCCGAATGGAGCCACCGGCAAAGAAACCCGCTTGCCACTGGCAGTGCCGCCGTCGATAGTCTAACCATAGCCGCTGAACGGAGCGCAGTTGGGCTAGCTCTGCTGTGGTCAAAACCTGCTCTAGATCTCCCAGTAATGCGGTCAACCGCTGATCGCTGGCCTCCATTTGGGCTTGCCAGCACCCATTTATTTCCATCTGCGTCAAGTCAGAACTACATGGGGTCAGACCTGACTCATCCTGCGCCCTGATCAGTGGCTGATCAGCGAAGTCAGCTAGGGCCCGGTCACCGTAGGCCCCACCGCGTCCGATGCCGGGTAGCAGTGTAGCCGTGATCAAGGCTAAGGTCAAACCAGCATTTTTGATCATGGGTCAGTTCTATACAGATGACTAGCTTCAATATATAGCTTTGGCCAGCCCACTAGAACAGAGTTATTCGGTCAAGGCGAGTCCCAGGTGAACCTGCTGGTTACCTATCCCCCTGTAATGGGCCTAGGGCTACGGGCTATGCTGATGGCCAGAAATCTGACGGCTGTGGCCAGCTCCTGACGACGTCTAAAACCACAGTCTCAACCCATCCTAAAGAGTTCTAGGGAGCGTTCTCCGTTAGGGTAAAACAAACTGGCTCCGGTTGGTTGCGACCGCACCAAATTTGAATCATCCAGTTGGGGTTGTTGGGGGCAGGCCACTCCGCCACCTTCTCCAGGCGATCTAGGTTGAGCCCTGGCCGGTTTTGATCGGAGGGCATCAGACTTGCCATCTGGCTGTGGGAGCCCCCCGGCTCGGCTGACTGTTGCCAGGGTTGGATAGAAGTTAAAACAGTTTGGAAACTGGCCCGTAGGTCAGGCGCTAGGGGCCCGATCGCCCTGGCCGGAGTCTCCAGATCTAGACCTTGGGGACCGTCAACGGTTAAACCCGGATCAAGGCGTACACCGGCCCCCTGCAAAGCGGGCGGTGATACCGGTGGTTTAGTCCGAAGGTTAGGAACAGGGTGAGACGCTGGTGGGGTTTGGGTCAGCTGCCAGACCGGAGCGGTTTGACGCAGGAGGTTATAGCCATAGGCCACCAGCATACCGGTGGCGACACTGATGGGAATCAGTAGTTTCATTAACCGTCGTTGGCGATCGCAGCGGCGCCGATAGCTTTCCCAGGCTGATAGATAGCTCAGGGCTTGGAGAGACAGACTATCGGGATGGTCCGCCGCCAGGGCCCGGGCCGGTCCCAGGCGGGTGGCGGGTAAAAAGTAATCGCCCTGGTCAGGGCAGCGCTGCTGATACCACTGCTGGGCTGCCACCTCCAGGGTCCGTTGCTGTTGTAATCGACCACGCCCCTCCTGCAACCACTCCTGCAGCAGGGGCCAGGTACGAATCAAGGATTCATGGGCAATATCAAAATGGGGAGCCCACTCCCAGGCCGAGGCCTGATTGATCGCCTTAGAATCCGCCGAGGCATCCCCGGTCACCCCTGGCCAGGCCGGTGCCGCCCCATAGACAAGTTGGGGGTGACTACAGTGGGTCTGGGCCACCAACAGGCGAGCGGCCACCAACTTTTCCAGGGTCTCCACCACGGCGCAGGGCCCCAGGCTAGGGGTGATCAACTCCTGCAGCTGGACCTGGCGACGGGTAAGGCTAATACCCTCGCCAAACTCACACAAACTCAGAAAACATCGACGGGCCACCTGCCGTTCCAGGCTGGTCAAACCTTCGTAGGTCTGGTGGGCCCACTGACTTAGCAGTTGGCGAACCCCCCCAAGCTCGGCATAGGCCTCCAGGGTGAGTTTAGGGGCCTGTTGACCAGTCGGGTCAAGTTGTCGACAGCGCCAGATTTCCTTCAAGGCCATTTGCAGAAGGGCTAGATCCCCCGGTGCCCCCACCACATCTAACAACAGGGTGTAAATCAAATTGGCGTCATAGCGTAGCCCAATCTTTTCCAGGGGACTGACGATGGTGGCCTTGATCTGGTCGTAGGTCATGGCGGGTACGATCAGACCCTGATGCTTCACCAGGTCTACCAGTTCAGGAAAGGCCTGAAGCCGGGGCAGATAGTCGGCCCGTAGGGCAACCACCACATGCACCGGTAGCCGATCCTGCTGCACCACCGCCAGCAGACCATCGATGAAGCGTTGTCGATTGATTTCTAGATCCGGGCCGGCTTCTGGACCCAACATCTCTTCCAATTGGTCGATCACCAGTAGCAGGCGGCGGGGCGCCGTACGCAGGGAAGACTCGGTCCCCGCCATGGCCTGCAGCAGTTGGCAAAATCCCTCACCCCCCTGCTGTAGAAAGGATTCTGCCTGGCGCAGTTGGCTGGCCCGGTCCAGGCCAGTCGCCTGGACATCAACAAAGGCTTCAGCCAATCGCTGTAGGGGAGTCTGACCAGGGGTGAGATAGCGAATATCCCAGTCGGACTGGGGCTGCTGCTGGCCAGTTCCCTGTAGCTGAGCCATCAAGCCAGCCCGCAGCAGAGAGGTTTTGCCAATGCCGGAGGATCCCACCAGGGCACAGAAGCGAGACTGGCTAACCCGCTCCACCAGGGTTTGGGTGAGCTCCTCCCGGCCAAAAAACCAATCACCGTGGTTGACATCGAAGGGGGCCAGTCCCTGAAAGGGGCAGACGCTGTAGCTTAGGTGTTTGAGGCGGTCCAGGGTGGAGATGGAGGCGGTTGAGGCTGGCGTCGCAGAGCCGCTGAGGCGAGTCAGCACAATCTCCCCGCCGGAGCTTTCAAAGAGGGGTTGTTGCAATTCTCCCTTGAGGCTGCGGTTGATAGCATCGGTGAGGGAGTGGCCATTGACCACCCCTCCCTCCACCTTTGAGGGGTTAAGCCCGGCTAATAGAGCCTCGGTAAAGACGCTGTGGCGGCTTCCCAGGGATTCATAGGCGGGCTCGTATTCCCGGGCGGCGGCCATGAACAGGCGATCGGTGCCGGCCCTGGGCCCTGGGTCCGCCTCCAGGATATTAAAAAACTCCCCACTGTTGCAGCAGTCTAGCCAGATCACCCGCTGGCGGACCGGACTCTCCTGTAGTAAACGGCGCAACCAGTATAGGGAAAGACCGTAGTGGCCAGTGGCCGGATTGGTTTCACTGGTGGCTAAATAGCCTTCCTGAATGCCCACATCACGCTGCAAGCCATGGCCGGAATAATAAAAAATGGCTGTTTGGGGGATGGTTTTACCGGTGGGCTTAAACAGACGAATCAGAGCCGCCTCCAGCATGGAGGTGGTAACCTGAGCCTGGGAACTGAGCACAGGCCGCTGCTGGCGAACCGCTTCTGGCATTCGCAAAACTCGACATTCTCCCCAGTTCTCTAGACACCGAGCCACTGACTCGGCGTCATTGGCAGGGGCCTGGAGGACTGGAAGATGGTGATAGGTGTTGATTCCAACAACCAGTGCGTCCCGTGACATGGTGAGCGACCTACTCGGTACATCTGCTCTGATATGCCAACTCTAGCCAAGCTGCTCCGATCTCCTAAGAGGGGTGGAACCCCTAGGGTTCAGGGTTGAGGTCCAGTCTTTAATCAGCCTCGCCTCGCAGAAGACCTGAAACAGCCCTCCGGAACTAATCGGTTGAGGACTTTAGATTTGGGCTATGGCAGTCGCCAGTCCGGTGAGGAGAAGACGGCGATAGCATTCGATTGGCTATGGGCTGAAACCCAAAACTGTGCTCGGTGTCATGAGCTAAATGCCTACAGCTATAAATTCAATGGATCAACATCGATGGTCAGATTAACGCTACTGGGGCAGCGGTGGCGTAGAGCCTGTAGGTCGGGGATGGGGACATCCAGGGGAAGCTTCAGCAGGAGATGCCATCGATAGCGCTGGGCTACCCGTAAAATCGGGGCCGGGGCAGGCCCCAGCAGGGTATGGGGGATAGAGTCTAGCTGGGTTTTAAGTTCAGTCGCTAGAGTGGTGGCGAGCCGCTCCACCGCTTGGGGGTCTAAACTACTCAGGCGTAGCAGCACTAATTGAGCCGCCGGGGGATATTGGTGTTGTTGCCGTTCTTGCCATTCGGTGGTGATAAAGGGGGTATAGGCGTGCTGGGTGACCGCCTCAATCACCGGGTGGTCAGGGGTATAGGTTTGCAAAATCACCTGGCCGGGTTGGTCCCCCCGTCCGGCCCGTCCCGCCACCTGAATCAGGGTTTGCAAAGCCCGTTCTGCAGCCCAGTAGTCTGTCATATACAGGAGGCCATCGGCGGCAATAATCCCCACCAGGGTGACCTGGGGGAGGTCAATGCCCTTGGTTAACATTTGGGTGCCCACCAGCAGATCCGCTTCCCCCTGGGCAAAACGGGTCAAGAGGTTACGGTGTGCCCCCTTCCGGCCAGTGGTATCACTGTCGAAGCGAATACAGCTTAGACTGGGCAAGGTTTCAGCTAGGGCACTGACCACCCGCTGGGTACCGCTGCCAAAATGTTTGAGATAGGGGGAATGGCAGTCGGGGCACTGATGGGGATGGGGTTGGCTATAGCCACAGTAGTGGCACCGCAGTACCATGGCCGCCTGGGGATGGGGCTGGTGGTAGGCCAGGGAGACATCGCAATGGGGGCACATGATCACCGTGCCACAGCTACGGCAGGAGACAAAACTACTGTGCCCCCGGCGGTGAATGAACAGTAAACCCTGGTTACCCTCTGCCTTCATCCGTTGCAGGGCCCGTTGTAGGGAACGGCTGAGAATACCCCGGTTACCCGATTGCAACTCCGATCGCATATCCACTACCTCCACCAAGGGTAGGGGGCGAGCCTGGATGCGCTCGGGTAGGGACAGGTAGGTGGTGGGTAAACTGTGCCCCCTGCCCAGGGTATCGGTACAGGAAACCAGATCCTGAGCTTGCACCCAGGCTTCCAGGGAGGGGGTAGCCGACCCCAACAGTAACGGACAGTTTTCCAGGATGGCTCGCCAGCGGCCCACGGTGCGGGCATGGTAGCAGGGGGCTACATCCTGTTTATAGCTGCTGTCGTGCTCCTCATCTAGAATAATCAGGCCCAGGCGAGCTATGGGCATAAACACCGCCGACCGGGTACCCACGATCACCAGGGGTTGATCGGGTTGCAAACTCTGGTGCCAGGTATCGTAGCGCTCGCCATCCGCCAGACCGCTGTGGTAGACCCAGACCTGGTCACCAAAGCGGCGACGGAAGCGATCGGTGAGTTGGGGCGTGAGACCGATCTCGGGCACCAGCACCAGGGCAGACTGGCCCGCCGCTAATCGAGGGGCGATCGCCTGGAGATAGAGTTCGGTCTTGCCGGAACCCGTGACCCCGTGCAATAGAATCTGACTGGCTCCCTGGTATTGGTTAATCTGGCTGAGCACCGTTGCCTGATCTGGGGTAAGGGACTTGGGTTGGTCAGTGGTGAGATCGGGCCCTACTTCGACCCTGAGTTTTTGGCGGGGGGCAATCACCAGGTAACCCCGTTGGGCTAACCGTTGCAGGGTAGGGGCAGTGGTCTGACAAAGTTCGAGGGCGTCGGTCAACCACAGGTCGCCCCCGTAGCGAGTTAAGACCTTGATGATTTCGCTCTGGCGGCGAGTTAGGGGAGGATCGGCGGGGTAGTCTCCGGTCACCACCGTTACCGCCTGTCGTTTTTGAGCCCGGGGGGAGTGGGGTGGTAGCAGGTAAGATTCCGCCCAACCCCGTTGGATTAATTGCTGTATGGTGTGGTAGCTATGCCCCCGCCGCTTTAGGTATTGCCAGGTTAGATCGGCTGCGGCTGACTGCCGCAGGTCATGGAGTAGACTGTCTAGGGCTTTGGAGGGGGGGAGATCACTAGTGGCTGCTAACCGATCTACACATAGGCGTAGACGGCGCTGAGCTTTAGCCAGTAAGCCGGGCGGCAAAGCCGCCTTAATTACCTGAACCAGGGGCGTTTGGTAGTGGTCAGCAACTTGCTCCAGCAGGGTCCAGTAGGTTGGGGTAAAAAAGCGGCGTTGGACAATACCCGCCACTGGACGAATTTGCTCAGCCCTCAGATTGGAGGGCGGATGGGGTGACAGACTGAGGGCGATCGCACCCACCATTTGATGCCCAAAGGGAACCGTTAAGATATCTCCCGGTTCGATCTGAAGATAGCCAGGTAAGCCATAGGTATACATCTCGGGTTGGCCGCCATAATCTACCAATACATTCACCCAACCCCTTACCTCTGTTAGGTCACTAGCAGGTTCCTGACGGCTATTAATCGTGGTCATGAAGTCCTAAACGGATGGATAAATCTCTTACTCTGCCACCATTTAGTGCTAGCCGACCGACTGGGGAGAGCTTTTACCACTTTAGAGGGTCCTAGGGGGATTAGAAAAATATTTAGAGAAACTAGTAAAAATATGGGCTCTAACCCCTCTTCACATCCCTTGATCGCCATAGGACAGTGTAAAACACAGCCCACAGAAACCCTTGATAATACCCAGGAGGTTAGTGCAGATCCCCCTTATTTCACCATAGACCCTAGGGTAGCCCAGAGCAGCAACAAAATGCTTGCTGACACGGTCCTAAAATTCCTTTCTGCGTTCTGCCCATGATAGGGTTGACTAACCCTATCATGGGCAGAACAAAATAGCTTTTCCGGTGTCAGTCCAGATATCAATTTCGAAAAATCTTGTTATCCTACTCAGGAAGCTAAAGAAATGTTACATTGCCTGGAAATTTCAAGAAAAATTCGTATTGTGGACTCACAAAATCAATCAGGAAATGGAAACTTTCTACTTTGATGATCTGAGAGTAACAGGCTTGTCTGAGCTCGAGTTGTTCAAAGTAGTACCTAGCTCTCATTGGGCTATCTCTATCATGCTTCAAACCTGTAGCCATCTGTTTTATTGCTCCTATGACTACTACATTTAATCCCAATACTGACAGATCCATTGGTTGGTCAGATAGCTCTCTAGATGACTTTGCCAGTGACTTTAGTCGCATGCCAGAGAAAAATGTCCTGTTGGAGGGCGACTTTGGTCCTGAGGCGGCAGCTTGGGAAGAGGACCGTGAGGTTCTGGCAAAAATTTCCCAGGTGAGTGAGCTCTCTGAAATGGGATTGTCTGGTTACAGTAAAAACCTGGCTGATGATGCGGTCGGAGCCTTCTTTAAAGAGATGGCTCGCTATCCCCTATTAGAGGCTAGTGAAGAGATTGAATTAGCTCGTCAGGTAAGATTTCTTACTCGGGTAGAAAATGCGAGTGAAAAACTGACCAGGGAATTAGGGCGTAAACCAACTCGCCAGGAAATGCTGGCTAAGTTAAAAGTTAGTGATAGCGAATTAACCCTGAAGCTTCATGAGGGGCGAGCGGCTAAACGACGGATGATTCGCTCTAATCTCCGCCTCGTGGTCTCTATTGCTAAACGATACCTAAATCGGGGTGTACCCTTTCTGGATCTAATCCAGGAAGGCGCCTTAGGTTTAAATCGAGCCACCGAGAAGTTTGATCCCGACAAAGGCTATAAATTTTCCACCTATGCCTATTGGTGGATTCGCCAGGGGATCACTCGCACCATCGCTAACGATGCTCGCACCATTCGTCTGCCTATCCACATCGTAGAAAAGCTTAATAAGTTGAAGAAAGCCCACCGTGATCTACGGCGGGACTTGCAACGTAATCCCACTGAGCAAGAATTAGCCATTGCCCTTGACGTTACGGTTGATCAACTCCGCAGTTTGCAACAGGTAAGGCGGCGATCTCTTTCCTTGAATCATCGAGTGGGTAAAGGAGAAGATACGGAATTGATGGAGTTGCTGGAGGATAGCAAAACCCAAACTCCGGAGTCAAAGATCAGCGAGACGATGATGCGTCAGGAAATTACCAGTGTCCTGACTGAAGTACTAACGGAGCGGGAAAAGGACATTATTACCCTGCGGTATGGTTTAACCACCGGAGAAACCCATACTCTGGAGGAGGTGGGTGGTATTTTTAACCTGTCTCGGGAACGGGTGAGACAAATTCAAACCAAGGCTATGCGGAAACTACGTCGTCCCCAGGTCGCTTCTCGCCTCAAGGGATGGTTGAAATAAGCCAGGGGAGTTGGTCATGCTAAAGAGTCCTCTCCTCAAGGTTTGAGGGTCGCAGTCAACTCAGTGGCTACGGCTTTCAGACCTACCAATTTGGCTCCGTTCCCCAGGGCTGCACAGAACCTGGCGCCAGAGCAATAGGTATTGCTCGAGGAATGTCATCCATCACCTGGGCATAGATAGTTTGGTTGGGCTCAATCACAATCGTTTGCGGAGCCAAGCCCAGGGTGGCGGTGGCACCCATCAAGGCTCCTCCCAAGAGGCCAACTCCACTAAAGCCTCCTAACAGGGTCAGGGCAAGGGCACCGACCCCACTGCCTAAGGCAAGACTGCCACCGCTAACCTGGGGAGTACCCACCAGATAGTCGGAGGTGCTAAGGAAGGGGACGCGCTGGCCGGTGGGCAAAATGATCATGTGACTGACCCACTGTTGGTGATGGCCTACGGTCTCGAACTGACCGATCAGTTGACTGCCAGCCGGGGCAATGATCCCTTGGGTGATGGGGTCACGCACATCCTGAGCTAAGATCAGCACCTCGTTCAGGGGTAGATTTGGCGTCAGAACTAGATCCTCAGAACCCGGGTAGCGTAATTCCAGTATCGTTCCTGAGGCAATCAGGATATCGGGGGGTAGGGGGCGATCGCTGGGCTCCGTCGCTGGCGGACTGAGGGTTTGCCCTGGTAGGGGTTGACCAAAGGAAATGGGCTGTTCCGCCGCCATCAGGACTGGATTGGCATCTGGCTCAGGGGTAGATGGAGCGGGGGGATAGGCGGTAATTGCCGCCGATGGTGGCTCAATAGTCAGGGGATCAAGTTGGGGTTGGGTCTGGGACTGGGGTTGGCTTGGAGCAGCCTGCCCCTCGGAGGGGTTAGATTCAGGTGAAACGGTGGTGGGCACCTGGGTAACTACGGTCTCATTAGCCGATGAATCTACGGGTACCGGGATCGCGGCCACGGTCTCAGGGGCAGGGGGACGATCGCTGATCGAGGATGGTGATGGGGTTGATAGGGGTTCCTGTTGATTTTGAACATCCTCCACCGGTAGGGATGGCTGGGTTGGTGGCGGTAGGGTGAGGCTAGCGGTTGAGGTTCCCTGGGGTAGATCGGGTACCGGCAGGGAGCTGAATGTGGCAGGAGCCAACTCAACCTGGGCCTGGCCCACAGCCACATCCAGTTCCGCTAGGGTTGGTACGGATACGGGCTCACCACTGGGTAACCCCAGGTTAAAAGGGTCAATCGCCAGGGTTTCCGGCAGGGTATTAAAAGTATCAAGGTTGGCTGGCAACATCAGATTGGCCGCGGCAATGCTGAGGCGACTACCCCCCTGGTAAGGCCAGCGCAGATTTGGATCAGTCGGGACGGGAGGTAATTCCCCAGTCATCGGTGGGGAGGAAGAGGGACTAGGACTGGCCGAGGCCGGGGCCTCAGCCACCAGAGCCGTCAATAACCAACGGGTTTCAGACTCACCAGGGAGGGCAACTAGGCTGACTTGCTCGGGGGTCACCTCGAGCCCCATGGCCAATTCCAGGGTGACCTCCACCTGGTCCGGATCAATCTGGCTCAAGTGCACCTGACGGACGGAGCCATCGTACTGACCAGTGGTGGGGCTGGCCCCCAGGCGGGTGGCGGGCAGGTGGAGCAAAATAGCCCGGCCATCGGCACGAATTTTATAGGTAGGGGTCACCTGGGGCGGCAAGGTGATGCTCAACTGTTGCCGGACCGGGTCAAATTGCCAGGCGGCAATTTGATCTAGGGCGAGGGCTGGGCTGATCAAAGCCAGGCTGGCCAATACACCACCGCCTAACCCGCTAGCGGTGAACAGGGGGAGATAACCCAGGTAGGGAGAACAGGGGAGTAACCGTTGCATGGTGAAACCAGGAGTGAACC
>JAYKIM010000207.1:0-2758 GCA_035286245.1 Cyanobacteriota bacterium
CAGCTAAAAGCCACCCACCCCAGCCTACCGGTGGTGGTGCTGGCCCTCCAGGATAGCCTGGAGGAACGGGTGCAGGTGGCTCGTTTACAGGCGGATTGCTGCCTGGCCCCCGATCTCACCGCCCACCAAATCCTCACTGCCCTGGAGGGTGTGCTGGCCGGGGGAGACCGGCCACAAGCCCGGGTTATGGTGGTGGATAGCGATGCCCTGGACCGGGCCGCGATCGCCGAGCTACTCACCCCCTGGGGGCTACGGGTAATTGAACTGGATGACCCCCAACAGTTCTGGCAGGTACTGCGCCAGAGCCATCCGGACCTGTTGATTTTGGCCATGGACATGCCCACCTTCAGTGGCCTGGAGCTCTGTCAAGTGGTGCGGCAGGATCCCCAGTACGGTAACCTACCGGTCTTGATTGCTACCCCCCACCCTAACCAGGTCGCCGTTCGCCAAATCTTTGAGGTGGGGGGTGATGATTTAATTGCCAAGCCGGTGGTGGGCCCCGAGTTAGTCACTCGGGTGCTGAGCCGCATTGAGCGATCGCACCTGCGCCAACAGGTAGACCATATGCGACAGCAGCAGGCCATGGTCTGGGGTCAGCCCTGGGAGGATGACAGCCTGAACCCTGTCGGCCAACGGGACCATTTTGATCGGGTACTGCAGCGCCAGTGGGAACGTCAGCATCGCGATCAGTCACCCCTGGGTTTAATTTTGTGCGCCATTGATCAACTACCGCCCTACCAGGAGATCTACGGGCAGCAGGCGGCGGACGCGGTGGTCTACCGCATGGCCCAAACCCTGCAGCGCAGCATTAACCCTAACCATGACTTGGTGGCTCGTTACGATCGCAACCAGTTCGCCCTACTGTTGCCCGACACCAACCTGGATGGCGCCCTGCGGGTGGCCACCCGGGTGCAACGGGGCATCGCCCAACTGGCAATGGCCCACAACCTGGACCTTAATTTACCCAGCCCCCATTTCACCTTGAGTCTGGGGATTGGCGGCACCACCCCCCGGCCCGGCCTCACCCCTACCCAACTGATTGACACGACCCAAGAGGCCCTAGGGGAGGCCCAGCAACGGGGGGGAAACACCTTTTGTCTATACCCCCTGTAGTTGAGGATGAAATTTTCCCTCCGCACCCTACTGATCCTACCCTTCCTGATCCAACTGCTGGGCATCACCGGTCTACTCAGCTACTTTTCCTACCGGGCCCATCAACGCACCATGGCCACCATGGCCGATCGCATCATCGCGGAAACCAGCGATCAGATTAGCCAGAGCTTGACGAACTATTTTCAGATCCCCCTGCGCCTCACCCAACACCACCGGGCGGAAATTAGCCAGGGCCTGCTCGATCCCCTGGGGGTCAAAACCCTGGAAACCTACTTCATTGAACAACTGCGCCTCTACCCTGAGGTCAGTAGTTTAATGATCCTCACGGAGCCCCAAAGTTTGCTGTCCGTAGGCCGCTCCCAACCGGATCAGATCGAGATTTACCATCGGCCCTCCCCCCTGGCCTCCAGCACCACCACCGTGACCAGCCTGAGCGGGGAGCTCCGCCATCGTCAGGCGAATCCCCCCGCCCCAGGGTTACGGCCAGGCCTGCCGGACCCGACCTGGCGGTCGCTGCTGGAGAAACACCCTGAGGGCCTTTGGTCCACGACCGTAGCCCCCACCACCGGGGGCATCCACCCCCTGGTGATGATGGCCTACCTGCTGCCCTTCACCGATGCTAAGGGCCAGCGGGGGGTACTCAGCACCAGTGTTTACCTGCACCAATTGGGGGCCTTTCTGCGCCGCCTCAGGATTGGGGATAGGGGTCAGGCCTTCATCCTGGATGAAGCCGGACAGTTGGTGGCGCTATCCACCGATGAATCACCGGTCCACGCCGATGCCCCCAGCCCTGGGGAGGATACCCTCAGCCTGGACCCAGCGGTTTGGCGGCGATCGCCAGCCCAGGTGAAGGACCCAATCACCCAGACCGCCGGTCAACTGGCGGCGGCGATCCAACCCCAGGCCACCACCACCCAGTTCAGGTTTCGCCGGGAGGGCACCCGCTACCTGGGCCGGGTGGTGCCCTTTACCCTGCAGAACCAGTTGCATTGGCGAGTGGTGGTGGTGATGCCGGAGGCGGAGGTGGTTGCCGCTAAGGCCACCGACTTCGACCCCACCCTGCTGCTCTATGGGTTGGCGCTGACTGGTGTGATCGGTATCGGCCTGTGGACGGCGGAGTCGATCACCCGACCGATCCTATCCCTGAAGCGAGCCACCCAAGCCTTCACCGATGGCATGGCGGTGGTGCCCCCCACCCACCCCACCCGCATCGAGGAGGTGGAGGCGCTGCGCCAGGGGTTTGATCGCATGGTGGGCCAGCTAGTACACTCCTTCCGCACCCTGAAGAACCGGGAAAATACCCTGGCCACCTTTCTGAATGGGGTGCCGGTGGCGATTAGTGTGCACAATCCCCGGGGGGATCTGCTGTTTCTGAACAGCAAGGGTAAGGCCCTGCTGGGGGACCTCGACAAACCTGGAAAACTCAACCCCCTGGCCAGCAATGTGGCGGTTTACCTGGCCGGTAGCGACCAGCCCTACCCCAGCGATCGCCTGCCGGTGATCCGCGGGCTACGGGGGGAAACCGCCTACGCCGACGACCTGGAGGTGGATACGGAGGTGGGGCGTATCCCCCTGGAGGTGCACACCATTCCGGTGTTTGATGGCAACGGCCAGGTTTTGTACGCCATCAATACCTTTCAAGATA
>JAYKIM010000208.1:0-19037 GCA_035286245.1 Cyanobacteriota bacterium
ATATGTACCATGGTCACCTGCACGGTGCCGCCCAGGTTTGGGCCAACCCGGTGCTGACGGACCTACAGGTGGATGGCGAGCAGGTCCATGCCCACTACGATGCCGAGAGTTACTATCGGATTGACCAGATCTGGTCCGCCATTCAACTGGTTGTTCCGGCCCTGCGCCAACTCCACCCGGCCCCCCTGGATGTGTACTACCGCTACCCCCATTGGGTGGCCACCCTGGGGCAGGAGTTTAAGCTGTACTGTCTGTTCTGCCCGGTCAGCCCCACCCATACCCGGGCCTACCTGCTGCACTTTACCTCCCTCGAAAACTTCCCTAAATTGCACAAAACCCCCCTGGCGGTGCGGCAGTTTTGCAAATCCCTATTCACCAACTCCGCCAGTTTTGTGCTGCGCCGGCTGGTGCGGGAAGATGTATTAATGCTGGAGCAGGAGCAACAGGCCTTTAGCCTGAATCCTACCTACCGTGGCCCGGAGCTTAACCGGACCCTAACAGCGGTGCAGCAGTTAATTCAGCACCAGGCTAGTGAGGCTGGGTAGATCTGGGCAGCACCGTTGGCGCAACTGATAGCATCATTTACGGGCCACCCCGTCTACTCGCGCGGCATGTTTAACGGCGGAGGCCACCGATGGAGCTACCCGGGCATCAAATACGGAGGGCACGATATGTTCGTGATTGAGCTCCTGAGGGCTAACCAGGGCGGCGATCGCAAAGGCCGCCTGCATGTACATGGCGGAGGTAATTTCCTGGGCACGGCAGTCAAGTGCCCCCCTGAGTACCCCTGGAAAAGCCAGAACGTTATTAATCTGGTTGGGGTAATCACTACGACCGGTGGCCATCACCGCCACCTGCTCCTTCACCAGTTCCGGTTGAATTTCGGGAATGGGGTTGGCCATGGCAAACACAATGGGGTCCACCGCCATGGACCGTACCATGTCTACAGAGACCACTCCCGGAGCACTCACCCCTAGGAACACATCCGCTTCCACCATGGCCTCCGCCAGGGATCCGGACTGCTCCACCGCCAGGGCTTGTTTTTGAGGGTTTAAATCAGTCCGACTGGTGGACAATATCCCCCTGGAGTCGCAGAGGATAATGGTGTTGGCCCCAGCTTTTTGGAGGAGATTGGCAATGGCGATGCCGGCGGCCCCCGCCCCATTGATGACGATTTTCACCTGGGGTAAGCTCTTATTCACCAGTTTGAGGGCATTCACCAGGGCCGCCAGGGTAACGATCGCCGTGCCGTGCTGGTCATCGTGGAACACCGGAATATCCAGCTCCTGTCGCAGCCTGGCCTCAATCTCAAAGCAGCGGGGAGCACTAATATCCTCCAGGTTAACCGCCCCAAACACCGGCGCCAGTTGCTTGATGGCGGTAACGATGGCGTCACTATCCTGGGTGTCTAAACAAATGGGAAAGGCATCCAGGCCGGCGAATTTCTTAAACAGCAGGGCTTTACCCTCCATCACCGGCAGGGCGGCGGCGGGGCCCAGATTGCCCAGCCCCAGCACGGCGCTACCATCGGTGACGATGGCCACGGTGTTGCCCTTAATGGTGAGGTCAAACACCCGGTCGGGATGCTCGGCAATTTCCAGGCAAATTCGCCCCACCCCAGGGGTATAGGCCATGGCCAGGTCATCCTGGTTATTGAGGGCAAGCTTACTTTCCACGCTAATCTTGCCGCCGGCATGGATCTGGAAGGTGCGATCGCGAATTTCCATAATCTCCACATCCCGTACCGCCGCCACAGCGTTGACAATGGCCTGGATATGATCGGCACTGGAGGCATCGACATTCACCAGGCGGATTAACTCCTGGCGGTTGCGACTGATCAGGGCAAAGTCCCCCAGGTTGCCTCCAGCTTGGGCGATCGCCTGGGTCACCTGGGCCAACATCCCGGCCCGATTAGGAATTTTCAGGCGCAGACTAAAGCTATAACTGGAATTAGGGGTGAGATTGGCCATGGTAGAACCTTTGCGAAGGGGGCCTTTACAGGAAAAGCCTATAGAGGAGAACTGAGGACTATAGTACTCTGGGGGAAGATGGATCAATCAATTGTTCCTGATGTACCGTTTCTATGCCCAGTTTCCATAGCGAAACCACCATTGAGGCCCCTCGCTTTGCTGTTTGGGATGCCCTGGTGCGAAAGCAGGAGTGGCATCGGTGGAATACTTTTCTTTACGATGGTGATCCTACCCTGCCCATGGATCAGGGTAAAACCGTCTCCCTGGCCCTACGCCGACGGGAGGGGGAGGAGGGAACAGAGTTTCAAGCCCGAATCCTGGTTTTCCAGCCCAACCGATGCCTGCGTTGGATCGCCAAAGCCCCGGGCTTTCGTAGTGAACACCTGTTTGACCTGGAGGAGGTGGGAGCCAATCGCACCCGCTACATCCACCAGGAACATCTATCCGGTTTACTGGCCCGGCTAATGTTACCCCTGGTGCACCAGGATGAAAAACAAGGGATACGGCGTATGACCCAACAGTTAAAACGCTACGTAGAATATCACTATCTGCGATGACCGTGCGCTGGAGTGCTTCGAAACACTAAACGGAGCAAGAATGACTGGATCAGCCCCCCGTAATCCTAAGGAGGGCGAAACTCAAGACCAGGTGAATTCCAGACCGACACCAAAATGCTCCGATAGGCCCCGGAGCTCCTCCAGGCTAGAGGGCCAGGCGAAGGTGCCTTGTAGTTGTACTGTTTGACTCTGGGCCATACAAATATGGTCGATGTTGGAGTGTTGGCCGTCGATGAGACGCCGTACCGGGTCGTTATCCCCAAAGGTCAAACAGTCTAGGTTGGCTGCTGCCAGGGCATGGCGCAGGGCCTGTTTATTGCGGCGAGAGCCGTAGTAGGGTAGTACGTTCAAATCCTGGTTAAAGTCCCCCGCCACGATCAGTAGTGACTCTGGGTAGGTGGTTTGCAGGTCCAGCCAATCCTGCTGCTGCTGTCCTAGGGCGGTAACAAAGGCCTGCTCATGCCCGGGGTCAGGGCAGGGGTTGTCTGGCAGGGGTAGTACGGTGCCATAGATCAGGCACGATCGCCCCTGGCCTAAATCGACCAGGGCACAGGTGGTGGTGGTAGGGTCGCGGGTGGGCACAGGGCTGAAAGGCCAATGGCGTCCCCAAATTTGTACCCAGCGCCAGGTTTCTCCCGGTGTCTGGGGCTGAGCTTCACTGGCCAGGAGATGATAGTCTGGGCCGGGGGCGATCGCCAGGTCCGCCTCTGTCAACACCCATATATCTGCATCGATACGCTGGAGCCATGGTTGTTGCAGGGCCGCCTGAGGACTTTGGGATAGGGTACGTTGAAGATTCCAGGTGGCTATTTTCATACCGAGTTGCTGGTCACCGTGGAGAGACTGTAACAAGCCTTACTAAAGCCCGATTTCTCCTGGCCTGTATAGCATCTGCAATACAAAGACCGGCAATTTAGGGACATCTATGGAGGTAAAGGGTTCTGCTCTGCTTTACAATCAACCCCAGTTCCGTAATCTAAGCTCGCTAGGGTTACCCAGGTTAGTGTCAGGTTGCTCCTACCCGTTTTCACCCATGGCTTCTTCCCTGGATCTCTCTATCCACCACAACTCCATCTATTATGGACGTCTGCTCAAAAACTTACTGGGGTTGCTGCAGGCCAGTTGCCGCCAGAGCTTTTATGAGGTGATCCCCAAGGGGGTGCAGGTATGGTTGCCCGATCAGAATCGGGGCATTTATCCCGATCTTTGTATCGTAGCTGGCGAACCGCTATTCCACCAGGGATATGCTAACCGGGTGACTAACCCCTGTCTGGTGATAGAGATTTTGTCTGACGTGACCCCAGCCTATGACCCCGCTGCCAGCATCCTGACGTTGCGCCAGGGGCTATTTGATCCCTGTCGATCCATTCCCTACCTACAGGAATACGTCTTTGTCCATCAGCAGGAGATCAGGATAGAACAATTTCACCGTGTGCAGGAAAATCTTTGGAGTCTGACGGTACACCATGACCTCACGGCGGTGGCCGAACTACATCTCACCGATACTCGCTTACCTCTTATGGAGGTATATGATAGGGTTGATACCTGGTTGACTGACAAAAGTTGATTGCCAAGGGCTGGACAGGTTTCCGCTGGGCATCGATTCAACCCTTGCCTGGCTGATTTTTCCCAGAGTAGGCGACAATGGGGCAGAATTATGATTATTTTGCCGGGAGTTATACCCATGCATTCTGATTTACAACGGGCCTTTGACGATCGCACCGCCCTAAAGATTATCAGCGGTCTTACCAACTTTAATGCCCCCCAGGTGTTGGCAGTGGCCAAGGCGGCGGCTCAGGGTGGTGCCACCTTTGTTGACATCGCCGCCGATGCCGACCTGGTGCGGTTAGTGCGGGCGGAAACCCCCCTACCTATTTGTGTTTCAGCGATTGATCCAGAAGCCTTTCTAGCCCCGGTGGCGGCTGGAGCTGACTTAATTGAAATTGGCAACTTTGATGCCTTTTACGCCCAAGGTCGAGAATTTGGGGCTGCCGAGGTGCTGCATCTGACCCGGCGGACTCGCTCCCTATTGCCTAACCTCACCCTATCGGTGACGGTGCCCCATACCCTAGCCCTGGATGAACAGGTGACCCTGGCCGAAGCCCTGGTGGAGGCCGGTGCCGACATCATTCAAACCGAAGGGGGGACCGCCAGCCAACCTCGCCATGGGGGTACCCTGGGACTGATCGAGAAGGCTGCCCCCACCCTGGCGGCGGCCCATGCCATTAGTCGGGCGGTGGCCGTACCAGTGCTCTGTGCCTCCGGAATTTCCGATGTCACCGCCGCCATGGCGATCGCCGCTGGGGCGGCAGGTATTGGGGTTGGCTCCGCCGTTAACCGCCTGGATAATTCTCTGGCGATGGTGGCAGCGGTACGCCAGCTAGCGGAAAGTCTGCAGCCAGGACGCGTGGTGAACCGCTACTAGGGGAGAGGACTGGTCTAGCCTCAAGATAGCCGGGGCGATTATCCAGCCCTAGCCCTCCTGACTCATCAACGCTGTGGTAAGCACTCTGCTCAAGGCTATAAGCGGGTAATAGCGTCAGGGCGGAGATTTTATGGGAGCATGATCCAGGAGCCTACCTACTCATGGCTGGCTTCTGGATTTCCTGTTTACCGGTGCGTGCCGAATTAACCGACTTAAGTTGCTTCCCTGGTAACCCTGACCCCTAGTTAAGGTCAGGCGCGGCTAAACACTGATTTAGTTGATCCCTCAGACTATCGTGATCAAGGTTTTGGCCAATCAGGACCAGTTGGTTTTTGGGCGGAGCCTTCCAGTCTTCATCATCCAGGGAAAAACGCTTACCGCTGAGGTGAAAGACGTGACGTTTGGGGCTTTCTTCGAACCAGAGAATCCCCTTAGCCCGAAACACCGACTCGGGTAGCTGATTGTCTAGAAAGTGCTGGAACTTGCGGATGGCAAAGGGGCGATCGCTGGCGAAGGAAATAGAGGTAAAGCCATCTATCGCCAGGTGGTCGGAGTGGTGGTGGTGGTGGTGATGATGATCATGTCCCTCAGCGTCATGGTGGTGATCGTGATCATGATGGCAATGACCATGGTCATGATCGCAGTGGGAATGGTCTTCTGGCTCCTGCTCTATGGCTCCCTGGCTGCCATGGAAATACTGATCGGACTCAAACAAGCCAACGCTAAGAATCAGGGGCAAGGGTACCTGGGCCCGGGTGGTGCGCAAAATTCGAGCCCCTTCTTTCACCTCACGGATCTTCACCTCTAGCCGATCCAGGTCACCCTCATCGACCAGGTCAGCCTTATTGAGAAGCAGGATATCCCCGTAGGCGATCTGGTTATAGGCCGCTTGACTGTTAAATAAATCCAGACTGTAGTTCTCAGCGTCCACGACGGTGACGATGGAATCGAGCCGAGTCATGTCTCGTAACTCAGTGCCCAGGAAGGTCAGGGCAATGGGCAGGGGATCGGCCAGACCGGTGGTTTCCACCACCAGGTAGTCAATCCTATCCTGCCGTTCCAGCACCTTATAGACCGCCTCCATCAGGTCGTTATTGATAGTGCAGCAGATACAACCATTGCTAAGCTCCACCATGGTGTCATCACCGTTGGTTTCTGTGGTGATCAGCAGATCGTTGTCAATGCCAATTTCGCCAAACTCATTGACTAAGACGGCGGTCCTCAACCCCTGTTGGTTGGAGAGGATATGATTTAGCAGGGTGGTTTTGCCACTCCCTAAAAATCCGGTGATTATAGTGACCGGTAAGCCATGCTTACTATTGTCCATAACGGCTGCAGTCACCGGAGGGGCGGAGGTAGCCATAGAGATCTGGGGTAAGAAACTGTCAATTTAGTATAGCGCTGGCCAGGGGTTGGTGGTCTGGCCTCTTTGCTGGTCTAGGGTTAGTGATGGTGGGCCCAGGCCCCAGGGGAGCCACGGCCTTTAAGGTTTCCCAACTCTTTATGGATACTTTACGATCTCACCACAGAGGAGTTTGTATACCTGAAATAGCCCGTTCTAGGGAATTCGCTATGGTAGCTCGACGATTGTTACTCCTATTGGCCTTGGTTTTGCTGGGTTATACCGCTGGATCCGCAGCGGCGGCAGTCTACCACTGGCAGCGAGCCACGGCTTTACCCACCTGGCATAGTCGGGGGTTGTCCGGTCAAAGTTTAGCCGATGCCGTCAATCAAGGTTACAAGTCCATACTGTCCACTAAACTCGAGACCGACGACGCGATCCAGCCCACCCAGGGCGATCGGGTCGAGATAGTGCTCAATGAGGGTGACTTGAACCACCTCATGGTGGCAGCCCTCACCCAGATGCCCCAGACGGCCAGCATCTTGCAGGCGGCGGAGAGTAGCAGCGCCACCATTGAGGGCGATCACATCAGGGGAGGGATGGTAATTAACCCCGGTGAATTATCCACCCAGGCCCTGCCCGGCAGGGCTCAGAAAGCCCTGGATAAAGCCTTTAGGTTAATGCCCATGCTGGCGGATCGCCCCTTTTACCTGGGCATTGAGGGTACTCCTCGGGTCGAACAGGGGCGTCTAGTGCTCGATCAGGATACCCGCGTGCAGGTGGGTCGCATGAATCTTACCCTAACGGATGTTTCGCGCCTGACCGGCCTTAGCCTTGACGAAATTAACCACCTGGCTAACCAGATGGTAGCCCAGGCCGGCCTTACCCTGGAGGATTTAGAGTTGGTGAACGGCCAGATCATTCTGAGTGGATCCGTAGCGGGGGTATCTCCTTGAGCCCTGATTCAATAGGGATTGGCAGGGACCTGGTTTACTAAAGCTGTGGCGACAAGAACCTAGCTTCGTCTCAATCCTCTATGACCCTGGCACGGTGGGCCAGGGCTAGTTGGTGGTAGTGGCGGGCATGGTCAATCAATCCCTGGACCTGTTCGGGGGAAAGCGGCCGCACGATCTGGGCCGGTACCCCCATCACCAGGGACTGGGGCGGCACGGGCTTGGTTACCACCGCTCCGGCCCCAATCATACTGCCGGCCCCCACCCGGACGCCGTTTAGCACCACCGCGCCAATTCCCACCAGGCTGCCCCGTTCAATGTGGGCGCTATGGATCACGGCCCTATGTCCCACGGTGACATAGTCCTCCAGGATCGTCGGCTCCCCAGGATCGCCGTGGAGAATGACCCCGTCCTGAACATTGCTGTAGGCCCCCAGGTGGATAGCTTCCACATCGCCCCGCAGCACCGCCCCATACCAAACACTGCAGCCCTCCTCCAGGGTAACCCGGCCAATCACGGTGGCGTTGAGGGCGACAAAGGCCGCTCGAGAACGGTCAGCCGGTGTACAAATCGGCAGGCTGCGAAAGACCATGGGGACTATGCCAGTGGAAACAGCAAGGGAATGGGCCAGGAGCGGCGGCTTGGCCTCCGTCAGTATCCCATAGGTATAATACGGCTACAGAGGGTCGTTGCCGATCACGGTCCACCCGATCACCACCCGGAAGCTTGGATTTCTGCCCAATGGTTAATTCCCTGTTGCACTATCCCATCTACGGCCCAGAAATCCAGTGCCCTCACTGTCGCCAGACCATTCCTGCCTTGACCCTTACCGATACCTACCTATGTAGCCGCCACGGGGCCTTCGAAGCCGATCCGGACAGCAAGGAACTGGTCCACTTGCAGTCGGGGCGGCCTTGGCGCCAGGGGGAGGGGGAGTGGTATCGGCAACACACCCATCCCGACGGCATTCGCTTCGAAATCCATGAGGCTCTAGATCGCCTCTATACCCAGGGCTATCGGGCTACCCGGGTGATTATCGCTGAACGTTATCGGGATCTGGTGAATAGTTATCTCGAGACCAGTTCTCCCTGGCGGGGTGGTGTGGAGGCCGGAACTGTGCCCAAGCTCTACGGGTTGCCGGTGCAGTTTAGCCCGCCACCGGAGCAGGAGCCTCAATGGGAGGTGATCAACTTTAGCCTGGAAAGGGAGCCGGGGGTTCCCATCCGGTATCCCTATTTCCGTCTATTTGAGTAGGGGTAGCTATGCTGCACCACGGGTCGATTCGTACCCAGGATATCCACCGTGCCATCGCCTTTTACCAGCGCCTCGGGTTTACCGTGGAGGAACGGTTTACCACCGGTATGACCCTGGCCTGTTGGATGCTGGGTTGGGGGGCTCGCCTTGAACTGATTCAGGTGCCAGATCCGGCCCCCCCCGCCGATGCCTTTGCCGATCAGCACTACACCGGCTACTACCACCTTTCCTTTGATCTAACGGATCAGGTCGATAGCCTACCCCACTGGTTGGCTGAGCAACGCCAGGCCTTCGCAGCTGGTGCTGAGGATGCCAGGGATCAGCTACGGGTGTTGTTGGAACCTCGACAGCAGATGATTGGCGATCGCCTCTACGAAGTTACCTTCATCGCCGATGCCGACGGCCTGCCCCTGGAGTTTCTGCGCCGGTTAGGCCCGGTGGGGCCCGCCGCCAGTCCCGAAAGGCCAGGGGAAGGGTTAGGATAGGAAGGCCGTGAGGAGGCTGCCTGTGTTTTTTAGTGTCGTGATACCCACCTACGACCGCCTGCCAATCTTACAAAAGTGTCTGCAGGCCCTGGAGGACCAGACCTTTGACTCCGCCCTGGTGCAGGGCTACGAGGTGGTGGTGGTGGATGATGGTTCCACCGATGGAACCGTCCCTTGGCTGCATCAGCATCAGGCGGATTTGCCCCATGTCCGCCTGTTCGAGCAAGATCATCGCGGTCCCGCCGCCGCCCGTAACTACGGGGTCGAAGTAGCCACGGGGGATAGGATTATTTTTATTGACAGTGACTTGGTGGTGTTGTCGGGGTTCCTCCAGGCCCACGCCGCTGCCCTGGCGGCGGCCCAGGAGCGGAGTGGGGGCGATCGCCACTTTACCTACGGCCGGGTGGTTAACACCTCTAACTTTGATAACCCCACCAGCGAGCCCTTCAAGGTGACCGATTATTCCCAGGCCTTCTTTGCCACGGGCAATGTGGCCATTGCTAAGCACTGGCTAGAGCAGGCCGGCCTGTTTGACACCGGCTTTACCCTCTACGGTTGGGAGGATCTGGAATTGGGGGTACGCCTCAAAAACCTGGGTCTGAAATTAATTAAGGTGCCCCAGGCGGTGGGCTACCACTGGCATCCCCCCTTCAGCCTCGATCAGGTACCCAGCCTGATCGATAAGGAAATCCAGCGGGGCCGGATGGGGGTGCTGTTTTACCAAAAGCATCCCACCCCTGAGGTGCGGATGATGATTCAAATGACCTGGCTGCACCGCCTGCTCTGGGGTGGACTATCCTTGGGGGGACGCTTGAATGAACGCACCCTGGCCCCGTTGCTGCGCTGGCTGATTAACCAGGGTAAGCCCCAGTTAGCCCTGGAACTGGCCCGGGTGTTTCTCAACTGGTATAACGTTCAGGGGGTTTACGCCGCCTATCGGGAACTTCAGTCTCCAGCCCAGTAGGGCCGGGGCGATCCCCGGGCAGACCACCAACCCCTTGCCAGTTTTGCCCTGCCTACCGGTTAATGGGAGAATAGAGATGAATTTCATCCAAGGACCTCAACCCATGGTGCGCACCCTGGCCCTACTACTGTTAACCGTTTTCGCCATGACTCTGCAGAGTTGCGTGGGCAGTGGCGGCGGTCTCAACAGCTACGTGGATACCTATGCCGGCTACGAGTTTCGCTACCCCACCGGTTGGGTAGAGGTGGAGGTGCCTGGTGCGGCGGATGTGGTCTTCCACGATATTGTCAATGAAACGGAAAATGTCAGCGTGGTGATCAGTGAGGTGCCTGAGGGTAAGGACTTAGAAGACCTGGGTACACCGACGGAGGTGGGCTACAAGCTGTCTAAGAGTTTTAATACGCTGATCAGCGATGATACCAACGTCGAGTTGGTCAACGCCCAGCGCATTGATACCGTCGACAACAAAGCCTACTACATCCTGGAATACGTCGCCGATCTACCCTCGGGGGTGCGCCACAACCTGGCCAGCGCCATTGTCCGACGGGGTAAGCTGTATACCTTCAACGCTTCTACCCCCGCCGACCGCTGGGAAAAAATTAAGGACCTGATGAAACAGTCCGTAGCCTCCTTTAAGGTTACCTAGGGGGTGTGGCCATGGTGACTGACTCCCCGCGGCCGCAATTTGTTCTGGCCTCCGCCTCTAAGGCCCGCCGTTTGTTATTGCAGGCGGCTGGCATCCATCCCTTTGTCTGTGTCAGTGATTTTGACGAGTCCCAGGTGCCGATCTCGGCCCCAGGGGAATACGTCACCACCCTGGCCAGGGGCAAGGCCGCCAGAGTGGCCCCTCGCTTTGCCCATGCCCTGGTCCTGGGCTGTGATTCGGTGTTGGTGCTGGCGGGGCAGATCCATGGTAAACCGGCAACCCCAGCTGAGGCGATCGCCCGATGGCAAGCCATGCGGGGCCAAACCGGAGACCTCTATACCGGCCATGTGCTGATTTCCCCCCAGGGTGTTACCCTCAGTCGCTGTGCGGTTACCCGGGTCCACTTTGCCGACGTGGATGACGCCACGATCGAGGCCTACGTCGACTCTGGGGAACCCCTGGCCTGCGCCGGCGCCTTTGCTATCGATGGTAAAGGGGGAGTGCTGGTGGAGAAAATTGAGGGGTGCCACACCAACGTGATCGGCCTTAGCCTACCGGTGTTACGGTCCATGCTAGAGCAACTCGGATACCGTATTAGCGACTTTTGGTAGGGGCTAACCAGTAGGCTCTGGCACCATTCTGGCAATATTACCTACGGATCCTGAGTTTGACTCCTGATCTCCCCTGGAAGGGTCCCCTAATTCACGCCAGCTAGTACTAGACTCCCTGGGGGGTTTCCTGCCAGAGTTGGGTGGTCTGGCGCAGGCTGCGGTAGTCACCGTTGCCAATGATCAAATGGTCCAGCACCGGAATCCCTAAAATCTGCGCCCCCTGCAGGAGCTGGCGGGTCAGGGCTAGATCCTCGGGGCTGGGGTCCAGGTTGCCACTGGGGTGGTTATGGGCCACAATACAACGCACCCCACCGTGGCGAATCACCTCTTTGAAAATTTCCCGGGGATGGGCCAGGGTTTCGGTGGCGGTGCCAATGGTGATTACCTTAGTGCCCAGCAGTCGGTGTCGGATATCCAGCAGCACGATGGCAAAGCGTTCCTGGGCCTGCCACATCAGGTCATGGCTGAGGGCCGCAGCGGCGATGGCGGGGTCATCCACAATGGTTTTCTCCGGTGGAATGGCCTGTAACACCCGTTTGCCCAGTTCGATCGCCGCCAGGATACTGGTGGCTTTAGCGGGGCCTACCCCAGAAATCTGGGTTAGATCGTAGGCAGACACATCCCGCAGGGAGCTGAGGGGATCCCGCTGGTGCTCCCCCATGGTCTGGAGAATCAGTTGACCCAACCCCACCGCCGATAGCTTCCCGGGGCCCTGGCCAGTGCCCAGCAGGATGGCCAGCAGCTCAGCGGTGGAGAGACTCTTGGCCCCCTGACTGAGCAGCCGTTCCCGGGGGCGATCGCCGCAGGGTATATCCGTTATCCGCAGATGGTAGGTCATGGGGATCTGGTATTACGTGGCCTAGATTAGGTAGCTCTTCAAAAGGAGGGCAGCAGTCAGAACTCAGAAGCCAGGGGGGATTTATACCAGGGGCTACTACCGGGTCCAGTCCGCCTTACCTAGGGAACCCAGGGCGGAGTGGCATGACTCCTAAAACAAGAGCCAGCCCGGAAAAATCCGCCAATTCATGGAACTGAAATGATTGGGATAACAGCATAAGGCAAAATATTTTATGGCTATAGGAGTAGGGAAAAGTTAGAACGCCGCCAAACTCCTGACTGCTCACAGCTGGGTCCTGAATTCCTAACCTCCCAGCCTGTCCCGGCCTAAGCGGTGCTATGGTTGATCCAGAGCGCTTGTCCCCATGCCCAGATCCCTCCAGGTGACCATGACATCCCCCCCTAGCCCTCAGGATTTGGTGGTTCTCCGCCAACGCCTCAATCAATTTAGCGCACTGATTACCCCACCCACCCTAGGCCCTGCAGCGACCGAGCAGCTACGGGCAGACCTAGAACTACTCAACCACCTATCGGACTACCAAACCCTGGGCATCTGCGCCGACGACTTGGAGCAGGCCCGCGGCGCCATGGCTCAGTACCTGGCCCTCCTGGGGGTAGACCCTAAGCTGGCCCTACCGGACCAGGCGGGAGCCGTCTATCTGAAATTTAATACCCTGAAGGGAACCTGGTATCTGGACGGCTACAACGGTCAATCCCGCGGTGTCCTGATTACCTTCCATGGCTCTGACCCCGAAGCGATGCCGGTGACTGGGACCTATGGTCCCTTTCCTTTCCAACTATAGCGTCGGTTCAGCCAGATACAAATTTTTTCAGCTTCAGCCCCCCTAGGGTTTCGTCTGCTCAGCGCCACCCTTATAGCCCCCCAAATTATCCCCTCCGAGCCGCTGTCCGAGGGGGGGTGGGGGGCCTGGCCGTGTACTGCATTGAAGAGCCATGAAATTCACCGCTCAACTCTGTCCTCGGCGGACTAGCCCAAGCTATAACATTGACGCCGATCTAGCGGCCAATTCCCAGATATTGGAAACCCGCCCGTATTAAGACCTCCCGAGCGAGGCAATTGCGACCATCAATTAAAATTGGACTGTTCATCCGTTGGGCCATGGCCGTGTAATCCAGGTCTCGGAATTGTTGCCACTCCGTCACCACCACGAGGGCATCGCAGCCATCCGCCAAATGGTTGGCATCGGTCTCCACGATCACACCGGTCAAGCCATGGCGCAGCCCACTCTGGGAAACGATGGGATCGTAGGCCTTGACCTTGGCTCCTAGACGATTCAGCTGTTCAATCAAAATCAAGGCGGGCGCGTCCCGTAGGTCATCGGTGTCGGGCTTGAAGGTTAACCCCAGCAAGCCAACGGTTTTTCCCTTGAGAATTTTCAACACCTGTTGGAGTTTCTCCAGGGTAATTTGCCGTTGGCGATCGTTGACCTCCACCGCGGCCTTGAGTAGCTGGGCTTCATAGCCATAGTCATCGGCGGTGTGAATCAGGGCCGCCACATCCTTAGGAAAGCAGGACCCACCCCAGCCAATCCCCGCCTGTAGAAACTTCTTACCAATCCGGGAATCGAGGCCGATGCCCGCGGCCACCTGGGTGACATCGGCCCCCACCCGATCGCAGATATTGGCAATTTCATTAATAAAGCTAATCTTGGTAGCCAGAAAGGAGTTAGCGGCATATTTGACCATTTCCGCTGAGCTCAGGTCAGTGACCAGCACTGGCACCGGCTCGCCCCCCGGTTGCTCGCGATAGCGTCCCTCCACAATGGGGGCATAGAGCTCTTGCATCAGGTCAATGGCCCGGGAGCTATTGCTACCCAGAACGATGCGATCGGGATTAAAGGTATCGTAGATCGCCGAGCCCTCCCTCAGAAACTCAGGGTTGCTGACCACGTCAAAGTCTGCCAGTACCTCCGGATGGGCCGGGACAGACATAGCACCGGCGGCCACCGGTACCTTCTGCCGTTCGGCAATGCCATCCATAACAATCATCCGTACCCAGTCCCCAGAACCGATGGGAACGGTGGATTTGTTGACGATTACTTTGTAACCGCCGTTCAGGTGGCTACCAATCCCCCTGGCGACGGCCTCCACATAGCGGGTGTCACTTTCCCCGTTAGGGAGGGCCGGAGTACCGACGGCGACAAACAGAATCTCGCCGTGGTTAACCCCCTCCTCCAGGCTGGTAGAAAACTGTAGATTTCCCGCCACCATAGCGGACTTCATCAGTTCCGACAGGCCGGGCTCAAAAATCGGCGATTGACCCGACTGCATCAACTTGACCTTTTCTTCGTTGACATCAATGCAGATCACATCATGACCAATATGAGCTAGACAGACCCCGGTCACCAAACCGACGTAGCCCGTACCAATTACACATACTTTCAACATAATTAACTATCCTTAAAAACTCTTTTTACGTAAAGACATCGACAGGGGCAGGTCAAACCATTTGGACCACTAAGGGCAGCTATCAAAATATCGCAACCCCTAACGGGGAAAAACTTCAGGCATCATGGATATTCTCTGGTGTAGGCATACTAGCCGGGGAAAGTTGGCATCACGTTTTCTGGAACCTGTTGGGCTGCCCCCTGATCTAGACGCAGACGAAAGTCATCGATGGTTAGGGCTAAGCCTTCCTGGAGAGGAATGGTGGGGTTCCACTGCAGGAAGTTTTGGGCTCGACTAATGTCAGGCTTACGGCGCTGGGGGTCATCCTGAGGTAGGGGTTTATGGATCAAATCTACCCCCGGGTTAACCATGGTCTGTACGGTTTGGGCCAATTGAAAAATAGTATATTCGTCGGGATTGCCCAGATTAACCGGGCCTGGATAATCCCCATTCATCAGCCGCATTAGCCCTTCCACTAAATCCGACACATAGCAAAAACTACGGGTTTGACTGCCGTCACCATAGATGGTCAAAGGAATGCCCTGCAAGGCCTGAACCACAAAGTTACTGACAACCCGGCCATCGTTTTCTAGCATGCGGGGACCATAGGTGTTGAAAATCCGGGCTACCCGAATATCAACATTATTTTGCCGGTGATAGTCAAAGGTGAGGGTTTCAGCCACCCGCTTACCCTCGTCATAGCAGCTACGAATCCCTATGGTATTGACGTTGCCCCAATACTCCTCTGACTGGGGATGGACCTGGGGGTCACCGTAGATCTCGGAGGTAGAAGCGAGCAGAAACCTCGCCTTGACCCGCTTGGCTAGCCCTAACATATTTAGGGTACCCATCACGTTGGTTTTGATGGTCTTTACCGGGTTGTACTGATAGTGTACCGGTGAGGCTGGGCAGGCCAGGTGATAAATCTGATCAACTTCCAGGCGAATCGGTTCAGTAATGTCGTGACGAATTAACTCAAAGTAGGGGTGATCTAACCAACGAAGTAGGTTGCGCTTGTGACCGGTGTAAAAATTGTCCACACAAATCACATCGTGGCCAGCGGTCATCAGTCGATCAATTAAGTGAGAGCCAATAAAACCGGCACCGCCGGTGACCAAAATCCTCATTTACAGAGTTCCTATAGTAGGGCTCAAGTTACGATTTAACGATAAAACTACCAAGCTTATTTGGACTAGGGTAGGCTACACCAATTAACCTAGCTCGATCATAGGTTCGCGATCGCCCAAGGCGCCTGCGAAAAGAGAAGCATTGGTGGTTTCTTTATCTTTTTAACATGATTATGAGGATTGGACATCTCTTCTGGGGTAGTGATGCCGTGTTGCCTATGGGTAACCGTTGCTACTCTCTCGGAGTCTCATAAGTAGAGATAGGGAGAGGCCGCTGGCTGGCTAGGAAATCTCCGATCAAATATAAAGAACCGCAGAGTATTTTTATCGGCCCTGGTTCTTCAATTATGGCGGCTAACCCGGCAGCCAGGTCTTTATAGGCTCGGCAATGGTGGAGTTGGGGACATAGCTTTCGGCCGATCGCCACTAAGGCGAAGGGATCAGCCGATTGATTGCCAGCCACGGGTACTGGATAAAGGGAATCCCCAGGCCGCAGCAGGGCCGTTAAGATATCCTCGTGATCCTTGGTGGCTAGCATCCCGATCAGCCATTGGGGGGGCCCAGCGGGCTCCCCCCGCTGGGCCCACCACTGATCCACGTAGCGGCGTAACTCCAGGGCTGCGGCTGGGTTATGGGCGCCATCCACCAGTAGGGGGTGGGCTTGGTCAGCGGCATCTAGCCAGTTTACCCACTGCAGCCGCCCTGGCCATTGGGTCAGGGCCATGCCCTGCTGGATGGCCCCATCGGTAATTTGCCAGCCCTGCTGTCGCAGCCGTTGGAGGGTGGCGATCGCCAGGGCGGCATTCACCAACTGGTGATCCCCCAGGAGGGGCAGGGGATGGGTAATTTGGTAATCGTCTAGGGTGAAACAGACCGTGCCATCTTCCTGCCGCACCGCTGGTGAGGGCCACCATACCGGACAACCCAGGTCCTGGAGTCGCCGCTTTACCACCGCCTCGGCCTCTGACGGTAGGGGACCAATCACCGCCGGACAGCCTGCTTTAAGAATGCCAGCCTTTTCCTGGGCAATATCCCCCAGGGTTGGCCCCAATTGCTGCCAGTGTTCTCGGCTTAGGGAGGTGATGACCGTGACCAAGGGATCCGCCACCACATTGGTGGCATCTAGACGTCCGCCTAAACCTACCTCCATCACCGCCACATCTACTCCGATGTCAGCAAAGTATTGCCACGCCGCGGCGGTAAAGACTTCAAACTGGGTGGGGCTAAGCTGGCTTGAATTGATTACCGCCATCACCCCTTCTAATCGCTGCAGCAGATCCGTTGCTGTGATCGAGGTGCCATTCACCTCAATCCGCTCTCGCCAGCTGACCAGGTGAGGGGAGGTATAGCGCCCCACCCGGTAACCGGCCTGGGTGAGGACTGAGGCCAGGTAGGCACAGACCGACCCCTTACCATTGCTGCCCGCCACGTGGATAATCGGCACCCGCCGCTGGGGGTTGCCCATGGCCCCCAGCAATCGGTGCATGCGATCGAGGCTAAGATCGACGCCAAAGTGACCAAGACTCTCCAATAGGAGATTGATTTTAGACTCTGCGGCAGATTGGGGCTGATTGGCCATGGAGACAGGTGCGGACAAAACTCGGGTTCAGTTATAGCACAGCGGAGGTAAGCCTTTGCCCCGCCGATTGCCTGAGGTTGCTAGCAGGAGGAATGGGATAGACTAAAAGTGATGTTAAGAAATGTAAGGCAACCCCTATGACCTTTCCCCTAACTGGATCTCGACCCCGGATGGTGGTGATTGGGGCCGGGGTGGGGGGTCTGACCGCAGCCGCTCTGCTGGCCCGCCACGGTTACCCGGTGCGGGTGTTTGATCAGGCCCTGGTGGCGGGGGGCTGTGCCTCCACCTTCAGGCGCCGGGGGTTTACCTTTGATGTGGGGGCTACCCAGGTGGCGGGACTGGAGCCAGGCGGTATCCACCACCAGATCTTTCAGGAATTGGGGCTGGATCTACCCCCCGCCACCGACTGTGACCCCGCCTGCGCCGTCTTTTTGCCGGGGGAGACTGACCCGATCTCCGTCTGGCGGGACCCTGTCGCCTGGCGCTTGGAACGGCAGTGGCAATTTCCTGGCAGTGAACCCTTCTGGCAACTGCTGGAGCAGCTGTTTGAACCCAGTTGGCGGTTTCAGGGTCGGGGGCCGGTGCTGCCCCCCCGTAACCTCTGGGATCTAGGGCAATTGTTTCAGGCGCTGCGTCCCGACACCCTGGTGACCCTACCCCACACCTTCCGCACCGTGGGTGAAACCCTGCGTTCCCTGGGGCTGGCGGGCGATCGCCGCCTCAAGACCTTCCTGGACCTGCAGCTCAAACTCTACTCCCAGGTGGACACGGAGGAAACCGCCCTACTCTACGCCGCCACCGCCCTCAGGGTATCCCAGGCGCCCCACGGATTGTTTCATCTCCAGGGGAGTATGCAGGTGCTCAGCGATCGCCTGGAAAAAGCCCTGGTTACCCACGGGGGCCTGCTGCAGCTGCGCCACACCGTGACAGCCATCCACACCGACCAGGGGCGGGTGCAGGGGGTAACGGTGCAGGACCAAAAAACTGGTCAGACCTGGGTGGAGTCGGCCCACCACGTGGTGGCCAATGTCACGGTGCAGAACCTGGTGACCTTGCTCGGGGATCAGACACCCTGGGGTTATCGTCGGCGGGTGGAAAGTTTACCCCCCGCCAGTGGGGCCTTTGTGATCTACCTGGGGGTGGCGGCGGCGGCCATTCCCCCCGACTGCCCACCCCATCTTCAGTTTTTCTACGACTACGATGGCCCAATTGGCGAAAACAACTCCCTGTTTGTCTCCGTCAGTCACCCTGGGGATGGCCGCGCCCCCCAAGGTCAGGCCACCATCGTGGCCTCCTCCTTTACGGCGGTGGCGCCCTGGTGGCAAACCGAGGACTACCCGGCCCTGAAGGAACACTACACCCAGGTGGCGTTGCAACGCCTGGGTCAGTACTTTGACCTTTCCCCCGACCATATTATTCACCTGGAGGCGGCCACCCCCCGCAGCTTTGCCCACTTCACCGGTCGCCACCAGGGCATGGTGGGGGGGCTGGGCATGCGGGTGAATAGCTATGGTCCCTTTGGTTTTGCTAACCGCACCCCGGTGCAGGGGTTGTGGCTAACGGGGGATTGCACCCACCCCGGCGAGGGCACCGCTGGGGTGAGTTACTCCGCCCAAACCGTGGTTAGACAGATCCTGGCGCGGGATCGTTAAACCAGCACCGGAGCCTTAGTCCACTCGGTGTGGAAGACCCCCTCCCGGTCGATGCGTTCGTAGGTGTGGGCGCCGAAGTAGTCGCGCTGGGCCTGGGTCAGGTTTTGGGGCAGGCGATCGCGGCGGTAGCTATCAAAGTAATCGAGGGAGGCACTAAAGGCCGGCACCGGGATACCGGAGTGGGCCGCCAGGGCAATCACCTCCCGCCAGGCCGCCTGGCGGTCCA
>JAYKIM010000209.1:0-9152 GCA_035286245.1 Cyanobacteriota bacterium
TTGATCTTCACCCGTACCCTCCGCCCCAGTGTGGTGTTTATCCAACCGGAGGTTGCCCTCAAGCAAGGTTTTGACGGCCGATGGCGGGTCCGTCCGCCCCAGTCAGTGGGGGAACGGGGCCTGGTGAAAACCCGCCTGCGCAGTTTGCAAATCCGCAATGCCGACCTGGCCATTGGCCCGGTTTCCCGCAGCTCCATTGTGGAGGTGCCGGAGGGGGTGACCAGTGCCTCCCTGATCCTGCTCAAAAACGTGAACCTGCGCCTACGCTTCACCGGGGATGACAAC
This sequence comes from Cyanobacteriota bacterium, assembly GCA_035286245.1. Classification (GTDB taxonomy): domain Bacteria; phylum Cyanobacteriota; class Cyanobacteriia; order Phormidesmidales; family Phormidesmidaceae; genus Nodosilinea. Next base: position 286 of record JAYKIM010000209.1, read on the forward strand.
CAAACCGTCACCCTGGTGGTGGGGGGTCGCCTCAATAATGGTGGGTTTCAACTGCGGGGCGAAGGGCAGCTGGATAGCCGCCAGGCCAACCTGGCGGTGCAGGCCCAACAAATCCCCGTCGAAGCGGTCAACCCCCTGCTGGGGGGCAATCTTTTTGTCCGCAACGGCCTGCTCTCCGCCAACCTTGATCTAAGGTTACGGCCCCAGGAGGCCGACCCCCTGACGGTGCAGGGCACGGCCCGCCTCCGCAACGGTGATCTGGTGATTACCGATCTGCCCGCCCCCCTCCAGGATATTAATGGCACCCTGCTGGCCAGGGGGGTGGGGGGGCAACTGGAGAATAGCTCCCTGAAGTTTGGTTCCATTCTGGTCAAGGCCACCGGTGGTGTTGACCTGCACAGGGGCCACGATCTCACCGTCACCCTGCCCCGGGTCAGCCTGGCCCAGGTGGCCGAAACCCTGGACCAACCCCTGCCGATTCCCGCCGAGGGTAGCTTTGGCATCAACACCCGGATTACCGGCAAACTGCTGGACCCCCAGCTGGAGGGTACCCTGGAAAATCTGGGACCGCTACGGCTAGATCGGCTGGGCTTCCCCACCCTGGTGGCCAGTTTTGCCGCCAATCTGCGGGGGTTTGTGCTGCGCCAGGTTCGCCTGCAGCCCAGCACCGGCGGGGTGATCACCGCCCAGGGGCGGGCCGAGGCCCAGCCCGGAGACTGGCGCCAGGCCCGGCTTGACCTGAAGGCCCAGACCGATCTACCCCTGGATGGCATCGCCACCCTCTATGGGTTGCCCCTGCCCGACGGTTTTCAGTTGGGGCCCCTCCAGGCCCAGGCCCAGGTGCAGGGGCTGGCCAGGGATCTGCGAGGGGAGGCGACCTGGCAACTCCCCCAGGCCACCTTCCCCGGCCAGGGGCGACTGCGCTATGGCCAGGCCCTACTGCGGGCGGAGGCCACCCGCTTCCAGGTGGGGGATGGCCAGCTGCAGGCGGAGGGGCAGGCCAGTCTGGTTAGTCGCAACTGGCAAGCCCGCCTGCGGGGTCAGTCCCTGCCCCTGGCCCAGGTCTCTCCCCAATTGCGAGGCCGCCTCGACGCTGATCTGGGGGCCTCCGGTAATCTAGCCCAGTTGAATCCCCAGGGGATTCGAGCCCAGGGGCAGATCCAACTTTCCCAGACCCTACCCCTGGCCCTGGGGGGAGCCGAGGCGGTGTTGCCGGGGCCTCTGGAGGCCCGCTTTGCCTGGACCGGCAGCCGCCTAGAGGTGGCCTCCGCCCAGGCCCCAGGGCTCTACGCCAGGGGCGGCGCCAATGTTAGTTTTCCGCCCGGGGGCGGAGGGCCGAGGATTTCTGCCATGGATTTCGTCGCCCGCCTGACGAACTTCAACCTGGCCTCCGCCTATACCTTGCTGGGGGGGCCGGCCTGGCTAAGGCCCAGGGGTTACCTGGACTTTGCCGGTCACCTGCGGGGGGACTGGCCCCAGCCCCAGTTAGCCGGTACCGCCGGCCTGCGCCAGCTGGCCCTCAACGATCGCCCCCTGCTGGCGGATGTCAGCGGTCCGGTGCAGGCCTCCCCAGCCCAGGGGGCCCGGCTAGACCTACGGGGGGAAGCGTCCCAACTGGCCGCCAGGGTAGGTCCTGACCTGCGGCCCCAAGTCTTTCGGGTGACCAATGGGGAGTTTTTAGTCCAGGGGCAACCCCAGGGGGAGGACCTGGCGGTGGAACTGCGCCGGTTTGACCTGGGCTGGTTGGCCCTGCACCCCATTCAACGCCCCGACCTGGGCCCCCTGGGGGGGTGGCTGGAGGCCGATGCCCGGGTGAATCTGTACCCCTGGTCTAACCCAGCGGTGGCCGCCAGTTTTCGCCTTGACCGGCCCTCCCTGGGGGCGATCGCCGCCCAGAACCTAACCGGCCAGCTAGGCTACCGTGATGGCCAGGCCCTGCTCACCGGCGGAGCCCTGGCTCTCACCCCCACCACCCGCTTTTTATTCACCGGGGAGGGCCAGCTATTTCCCCAGTGGCGGGCCCGGGCCGAGATCAGCACCGATAACGCCCAGTTCCAGGACATCCTCCAGACCCTCGGAGTCTACGACTATGGCGACCTGGGCCGTTTACTCCAGCCCCGCACCCCTGGGCAAAGTACAGACCTGGCGGTGCACTCCGTTGGCAATCCCCAAGCCCCCCTGCTCAACCAGGCCACCATCGCCCGGGCCTTGGCCACCCTGGGGCGGCTAGGGCAACAGCAGTCCAACCGGTCCCTAGTCCCCAGCCTGGAGGATCTGGAGGGGGGCGTATCGGGTCGCCTCAGCCTGGACATCGCCCAGGGTCGAGACCTGGGGGCGGAGTTTAGTTTCACCGGACAAAACTGGGCCTGGGGTCGCTACGACTTTGACAATCAGTTTCTGGCCCAGGGGCAGCTCCAGGGCCAGGTGCTATCCCTCAATCCGGTGGAGTTTCGGGCCGGTGAGACCCGCCTGGGGCTGCTGGGGGATCTGGGGTTAGCCCAGTCAAACCTACGGGTGGAGGCGGCTAACCTACCCCTCACCGCCGCCGCCAACCTGCTGGAAATTCCCTTTCAGGTCACCGGGCTGCTCAACCTCGAGGCCCAGCTCACCGGCCCCTACACCAATCCCCAATTGCAGGGTGAATGGGGGGTGGCTGGAGCAACGATCAACCAGCAGCCCCTGCAGGAGATCGGCAGCAGCTTTAGTTACCAGGACGCCATCTTTAATCTCCAGGGGCAAATTCTCGGATCGAGCCCGGAGCCCCTCACCTTCTCGGGCCAGGTCCCCTATGCCCTGCCCTTTATGACGGTGCAGCCCCCCAGTCAGGCCATTGCCCTGCGGGCCAGCCTCAAGGATGACGGCTTCTCCTTGATTAATCTATTTACCCCCCTAGTCACCTGGGGCGGGGGGCAGGCCAATCTGGATGTGGCGATCGGCGGCACCCTCCGTCGGCCGCTGTTGGGGGGAGGGATCTTCTTTAACCAGGCCCGCTTTAATAGCCCCCTCCTCAACACCTCCCTCGATAACCTCACGGGGGCCATCCAGTTGCAGGATCAAGGCATTAGGGTTGACTCCCTCACCGGTAACCTATGGGAGGGCCAAATTGCCCTCACGGGTGACCTGCCCCTCACCAGCCAGGCCGCCCGCCCCGAAGACCAGGGGCTCACCCTGGCCCTGGGGGACCTGAATTTTAACTTTGCTGATGAGGTGAGCAGCCAGATCAATGGTCAGGTGACCCTCACCAACGCCCTGCTCAGCCCCACCATCGGCGGTGACCTGCGTCTGCAGGATACCCGCGTGGCGGTGGGGCCAGAAGTTCTCAAATTGGTCAACACCGTTCTACTAAGCCCAGGGGTGAAGACCCTGAGGCAGAACTTAGCGGCGGTTAGGCAAATCTTCCCGGTGCAGGTCAATGACCTCCAGCTGACCTTGCTACCGGCCCGGGTCAAGGCGGCCCCCCTGTTTTCCCTGGGCCTGCAGGGGCAACTGACCCTCAGCGGTCCCGTACCTGGCCTCTACGGCGATGGCGTCATTGCCCTCACCGAGGGTTGGATCAACACCGTCACGGCGGAGTTTTTCCTGGAGGAAAGCCGAGATAATCTGATTGTCTTCCGGCCCGAGTCAAAACTTGACCCGGAACTGGATCTGGAATTTACCGCTGTCGTTCCCCTGCAGCGTAGCTACAACATTAACCGTTCCCAGGCCCTGACCGCCGGGGCGGAGATTCCAGACATCGATCCCCTAGGGGCGAATACCATTTTTGATGATCTACTGATTGAAGCGCGGGTCACCGGTCCCGCCAGCCGCCTGTTTGAGAACCTGGAGCTCAGTAGTAACCCGCCCTATTCCCAAGATCAGCTATTGAGCATGGTGAGCGGAGGCTACCTATCGGATTTGGGGGGGACTGAACCAGCCCTACCCCTGGGGATTAATTTACTCAATGCCTTCACCGCCGACCGCCAGGATGCGGTGGGCAACGCCCTGGGATTGCAACGGTTTCGGTTGACCACCACCAGTCTAATTCCGGATACCGAGGGAGATCGCCTCAACTTTGGAGTCGGGGCGAACCTGGGCATCACCCAGAACCTATCGGTTAGCCTAATTCAGGTGCTCAACCAGGCCCAACCCTTTGCCTTTAATGCCCGCTACCGGATTGATGACCACTGGGGAGTGCAGGGATCCACCAACTTTGGCAACAACAGTCGGCTGTTTCTCGAGTACCGCTTGAATTTCCGCTAGGGAATGAAAGCAAAGTCCTTATGAATAGGTCTTTCCAATCGACTGGCGGGGAAAGACCAGGTCTAGGGACCTGAAAAAATCGCTTCCTCCAGGTCCTGACGACTGAGGGAGTACTTAAAGGCTCGCTGCAAATCCTGCCCCTCAGGGCCAGACTGACGGTAACGGACCACCAGGGAGTCGGTCTCCAGGACTAAGTCCGCCTCCCACAGGGGGCGGGTAATATGCCACTGATGAGGGGCTTCACTGTCTTGTTTGCAACCTTGACGGCGCAGCCAATTCTCAATATCTGGCAAGGGATGATTGTAAAGGGGGGTATCTGGAGAGGGTAGAACCATAGGTGATCTTTGAGAGTCTGGCCAGACGGTTAGGACAATTTACTAGTCAACACCCTAAGGGTAAGCAATGCTTCAAGCCATATTATCCCCTAGCCAAACCCGACGCCGATGAGCAGGTTGCCGGCGGTATCTACGAACCCCCAATGGCCGTTGACCTGTACCCGGGCCAAGCCCTCCGAAAAAGGCCCCGCGTTATGGTAGGTGGGAGGTATGACCCAGTCACCGGCAGGGTTAATAAAGCCGTAGCGCTCCCCCTGCTGTACCGCGGCTAAGCCCTCGGCAAAGTCAGCGGCATAGGTAAACTGGGGCGGGATGGCCAGCTCGCCGCTGCGGGTCAGGTAGCCCCAGCGACCCTCCGATAAAACCGCCGCTAACCCTTCAGAAAAGTCGGAGGCAAAGGCCCAGGTTAGGGGAATCCCTGGGTGGCCCGTTGCATCAATGTAGCCAAAGTCGCTGCCCTGGCGAACACGAGCCAGGCCTTCGGAGAAGTTAAAGGCCCCATCGTAGACAGGGGCGATCGCCATCGCCCCACTCCGATCTATATAGCCGTAATGCCGATCAACCCTGGCTACCGCCAGAGATTCGGAAAAACTCCAGGCATCCTTAAGGGTCAGAGGAATCACAACGTGACCAGTTTTATCAATAAAGCCATAATCCTCCGCCAGTTTCACCGCGGCCCAACCTTCAGCAAAGGGATCGGCTAGATCAAATTGAGGCTCAATCACCCACTCTCCGAAGAGATTAATAAATCCATACTTATTACCTCCCTGGACCGCCGCCAACCCCTCAGAGAAGGACTTGGCCTGGCGAAATTGCACCGGGATGGCCCAATTACCCTGACGATTTAAATATCCGTAGTAGTCACCGGCCCGAGCTACCGCCAGGGACTGGGCGTAGGCCGAGGTTAAACTCACCGCGGCATCGGTTACCGTAATTACCAGCTCACCCTGGGGATCAATGTAACCCAGTCGGGAGTCCAGACGCACCATCGCCAGCCCCTCGGAAAAGTCAGAAACGCTGTCAAAGAGCAAGGGACGGGTCATGGTGCAGGGCTGTCAACAGGGCTCAGATCTAGGACCAGGGGTGGTTCAGCGGCAGAATTAGGGTTCCCCACTGAGGGTGGGTTAGCGGAGGGGTTATCGCTGGGTGGGTTGGTCGGTAGGTGGTAAACCGCCTGCACCTGTTGGTTCGGGGCTGCAGCGGCCACAAAACGGCTTTCGTCAATTAAGTAGGTGACCACCTCGGCCCGCAGGGTGTTACCCTCCTGGTAGACCACCACGTTACCACTGAGAACAATACGACGCTCGTTACTAAAGTACTGAGCCTGGGCTGAGGTGGCATGGATCTGCTGAGCTGGATAGTCAATGTAAACATTACCCCGGGCGGTAATCACACCGGTATTGGTGTTAGCCTCTTGGACATCGGAACGCAGGGTAATCGTCTCAGGTTTTTGGGCCTGAACCCTGAAGCCTACCCAATCCCCTGCTGCCAGCATCGTAACGGTGATCCCTACCGAAGCCGCTAGAGCCAGCCAGAGCCGAATTCTACAAAATCCCATGATCTTTTCTGATCGCTAGACCCTGAAAAGTAAGCGTAATTAAGCATACCCTGGTGGGAAGCCTCAGTCGTCTAATCCCAAACCAGAAACTGATTATAACCTAGTCCACCACTAGCAAAAACTCCCCCTGCTCACCCGGGTTATAGGCGTTGACAATGACGCTATACTCACCATCTTCAGGCAGAGTGACCGTTAATTCCGAGTTGGTGGTGCTCGGAGCGGCATCATCGTTTTCTGCCAGGGTGTTACCGGCCTGGTCAAGTAGCAACAGGTAGGTATCGAAGCTCTCACTGGCTAATCGCAGGCGTACCCGCTGCCCGGCCTGGCCCTGGAAATAGAACTCCTGAAAGTAGGATCCATCCTGCAGAGTGTCGTCACCCGGCCCTAAGCGTCCCTGTTCCCGCAAAATCACCCCATTGGGGGTGAAGGAGGTAGCACCTCCGCCGGCCTCCGTCAGCTGTAGCTGATAACGCCCCACTTCCCCTTCTGCGTAGGCATTGGCCACGATAGTATACATTCCACTCGATGGCAGCCGCAGGGATAGGCGAGCATTGTAGTTACCGCCACTGTCGTCGTCCTGGAAAAACAGGCCATCCTGATCGGGACCGATCAAAATTAGAAAGGGATCAACCTCATTACTAATCATGTCAATGGTGATGCTCTGACCAGACTGTCCCTCAAAGCTGTAGGCATTGTAGTAACTGCCATCGGGAAGCACATTACTACCTTCCGCCAGGCGACCCTGGATGATGGGACCCCCAATGGCGATGGAGACTGGCTCCTGATCGGTGCGGGCTACCCTATTAGTAGTTGCGGCTTGCCCCGATCGCACCGCCGCCAAAAAGGATTGCACCGCGTCGGTAGGGATAGCAAAGCCGATGCCCACACTACCCCCACTACTGGAGGTGGTAAAAATCGAGGTATTGACCCCGATCAGTTGACCGTTACTATTCAGCAGGGGACCACCGGAGTTACCCGGATTGATGGCGGCATCGGTTTGAATCAGGTTACGCTCGCTGTCAATGCGGCTCACAATTCCCACCGTCAAGGTTCCTTGTAGGCCAAAGGGGCTACCAATGGCAAAGGCACTTTGACCCACGCGCACCGAGTTGGGGGGGGCCATGGTAACCGTGGGTAGGTTATTGGGACCATTACGAAGGCGCACCGCCGCCAAATCCAGACGATTATCACCGTAGCCCACCACCTCCCCCTGAAAGCGCCGTCCATCGGCCAAACGTACCTGCACCACAGGACTACTGCCGACCACGTGGGCATTGGTCAGAATCAAACCATTCGGATCGACAATACTGCCGCTACCCCCCCCATCCTCGGTTTCGATCGCCACCACCGCCGGACTCACCTGCTCGTATACCTGAATACTGGTGGTCTCGTCTCCCGCCGACTGGGCCCAGGCCATGGGCACGAGGTTAAAACCCGGTAGAGGCGCACCCCAAAGGAGAGTACTCAAGACTAGGGAATGCCCTAGCCATCCGCTGACTACGTTTCCCATGGTTATGGGTTAACTCCTAAAATAAAGACTAAAGCAATATGGACTTACCCATAGAAATGCATCACCACCGATAAGTATCATTATGGCTCAAGGGTTGGCGCCTTTAAAACCGGTAGGGCCGCCAGGGGAACTGTCCTTCCCAGGGGATCGTTCTGATCGACGAATACCTGACCGAGGCGGGCAGTCAACCGTTGGGTGGTGGCGTCATAGATCTGGGTCAGGAGCTTGGGATAGAAGCCGAAACCAATAATCGGCACCAATAGGCAGGCAATGATAAACACCTCGCGGGGTTCAGCATCCACCAGCACTTCATGCTCCACCAATTGTTTGTTCTCTGGGCCATAGAAGATTTCCCGCAGCATCGACAACAGGTAAATCGGAGTGAGAATCACCCCGATGGCCATGAAGATAATGGTGATCAGACGGAAGGTAAAACTGTAGGCGTCACTGGTGGCAAAGCCTACAAACACCATTAACTCCGCGACAAAGCCACTCATGCCCGGCAGGGCCAGGGAGGCCAGGGAACAGGTGGTAAACATGGCAAAAATCTTGGGCATTTTTCTGCCTACCCCCCCCATTTCCTCGAGAATCAGGGTGTGGGTGCGATCGTAGGTGGCCCCCACTAAAAAGAAGAGGCTGGCGCCAATCAGGCCGTGGGAGACCATTTGCAGCACCGCACCACTCAGGCCCAGGTTACTAAAGGATGCAATGCCAATCAGAACAAACCCCATGTGGGAAATCGAAGAGTAAGCGATTTTACGCTTGAGGTTACGCTGGGCAAAAGAGGTTAGCGCCGCATAGACGATATTCACACAGCCCAGAATCACCAATATTGGGGCAAAGTAGGTGTGGGCCTCGGGCAACATGCCCAGGTTCATGCGAATCAGGGCGTAGCCCCCCATTTTCAGCAAAATACCCGCCAGTAACATATGCACCGGCGCCGTTGCTTCCCCGTGGGCATCGGGTAACCAGGTGTGCAGGGGAATGATCGGCAACTTGACGGCGTAGGCCACCAGAAAGGCACCGTAGAGCAGCAGTTGCAACCTTAGGGGATAAGCTTTCTGGGCTAGCTGGCTCATGTCGAAGCTGACGGTGTCACCGTAGAAGGCCATGGCCAGGGCGGCCACCAAAATAAACAGGGACCCGCCGGCGGTGTAGAGAATAAACTTGGTGGCGGCGTAGAGACGCTTCTTTCCCCCCCAGATGGAGAGCAACAGGTAAACCG
>JAYKIM010000210.1:0-2726 GCA_035286245.1 Cyanobacteriota bacterium
TGGTGATGACCGAATACCGCCGTTACCGAATGTAATTCGAGCTAAAGCGGTAGCGCAGCAGGTGGCGGTAGCAACCTGAAGGTTAGCCTATGGATCCTGGGACTACCAGAACTTTTTGAGTAGTTACTGAGGTTGTCCAGGCCTGGTTTTGTACAGAAGGCCTCCGCCAAACCAGGGCTATAGGCTTTATAGCGTTTCCAACACCGCCAGCAGGGTTTCAGGATCCGCGTTGTGGTGCAGAAAGGAAAACGGATGGGCGTAGCGCAAACGCCCCTGGACATCCAGAACAAACTGGGCGGGCAGGGGTGCCCCCAGGGCCTGCCCCGTGTAGTAGGCTTGAAAGCTTTGCCCCCTTTCATCGCTAAGCAGGGGTAGGGTGAGGTGCAGGTCCTCCACCACCGCTTGACTTTGACGCCGGTGGGTACTGGTAATTAGAAACACCTCCCCACCGGCCTGGCGGAAGCGATCGTAGGCCCCATTCATGGCCATGATGTGGGGGTAGCAGAAGGGACAGTAGACCCCCTCTGCAAAAATCCGCGTGAAGGCCAACACCAGGGGTTGTTTACCACGCCAGTTAGCCAGTCGTACCGTCCGGCGGTGGGTGACATCCCATAGGGCAAAGTCGGGGGCCAACTGCCCCAGGGCGAGCCCCAGGGCAGCCGGTTGGGGCCACAGGTACCGCCAAAAGGGAGCGAGGCTAGCGGTGGGTAAAAGGGTAGCCATAGTCGCCCCTACACCGCCGCAAAGAAGTCCTTCGCCTTCACCGGGTCAGGAGTCATGGTTTTATCGCCGGGGTGCCAATCTACGGGGCAAACCTCGTCAGGGTTGGCCTGAACGTATTGAATGGCCTGTAAGACCCGCAGGGTTTCTTCCACATTGCGACCAAAGGAAAGATTATTAATGGTGGCGTGTTGTACCACCCCTTCGCGATCAATAATAAACAACCCACGCAGGGCAATGCCTGCATCAGGGTCGAGGACATTGTAGGCGGCACTAATGTCCTTTTTTAGATCAGAAACCAGAGGATAGTTGAGGTCTCCTAAACCGCCCTGGCTGCGTTCAGTCTGAATCCAGGCCAGGTGACAAAATTCACTATCAACGGAAACGGCTAGTATTTCGGCATTGAGTGCTTGAAACTCGCCGTGGCGATCGCTAAAGGCAGTAATTTCCGTTGGACAGACAAAGGTAAAGTCCAGGGGATAAAAGAACAACACCACGTACTGGCCCCGATAATCGGATAGTTTAATGGTCTTAAAGCCCTGGTCTACCACCGCTGTGGCCAAAAAATCTGGCGCTAACTGCCCTACCCTTAAAGAACCAGCAATAGCATCGGTCACGGTAGTGTCCTCTTGTGGTCAATGGTAACAACTGACTTTATTCTAGGCTATTCACCGGGTAACCGCGGCCCCTGGGCAACTGCTATATGCCTTGCTGTTCTTGCCGACCCTTAGGAAAATAGGTCCATCTGGTCGGTATCTTGATCAGGGTTAGCTTTGCTGGATCGGCGCCGGGGTTGGGGGCCCTTACCCCGCAGCCCCAGGGCAATAGTGCTATGACGTTCAATTTCCCCCATCACCTGACGAGCCCGGTCGATCACCACCCCCGGCAACCCCGCCAGGCGACCCGCCTCAATACCGTAGGACTTATCTGCCCCGCCGGGGTGGACCTGATGTAGGAAAATAATTTCCTCCGGCATTTCCTTGACGGTCACCTGGTAGTTAGCCACGCTGGGGATCAGGCTTGCCAGTTCGTTGAGTTCGTGGTAGTGGGTGGCAAAGATGGTGCGGGCCCGCAGGGTCTGGGCCAGGTGCTCCGCCACCGCCCAGGCGATCGCGAGACCGTCAAAGGTGGCGGTGCCCCGGCCAATTTCGTCCAGCAAGACCAGGGACCGAGGGGTGGCATGGTTGAGGATATTGGCGGTTTCGTTCATCTCCACCATGAAGGTAGATTGGCCTGTGGCCAGGTCATCGATTGCCCCCACCCGGGTAAAAATGCGATCGCAGATGCCCAGGTGGGCCTGGCGGGCGGGCACAAAACTACCCACCTGGGCCATCAGTTGAATCAGGCCGACCTGGCGCAGGTAGCAGCTTTTACCACTGGCGTTGGGTCCAGTCAGGATGATCAGGTCCTGGGGATGGGGGGCGGAGCGATCGGCGGGCACCGTCCCCAGGTAGGTGGCATTGGGGACGAAGAAGCCCGCTGGCAGGCGTTGTTCCACCACGGGATGGCGCCCCTCCTGCACCGCCACGGTGCGCGACTCGTCTATGGTGGGGCAGCAGTAGCCCTGGAACACCGCCACCTCCGCCAACCCACAAAGCACATCGGCGGCGGCCACCGCCCCTGCCACCTGGCGAATCAGGTCGGCCTGTCTACCCACCTGCTGACGCAGATCCTGGAAAATCTCGTACTCCAGAGCATGGATTTCCCCCTCCAGGTTGAATAGGCGGGCTTCCCGCTCCTTCAGTTCGGGGGTAATGTAGCGTTCTTCGTTGGTCAGGGTTTGCTTACGGATGTAATCGCTGGGGGCCTGGTCCGCCCTGGCCCGGGAAATGCTGATGTAGTAGCCGAAGGCCTTGTTAAAACCCACCTTGAGGCTACCGATGCCGGTGCGATCGCGCTCCTGGGGTTCCAGCTGAGCAATCCAATGCTGGTCATCCAGGGCCTGCTGACGCAGCTGGTCAAGACCGGAATGGATGCCATCGCGAATCAGATGACCCTCCGTCAGC
>JAYKIM010000211.1:0-14273 GCA_035286245.1 Cyanobacteriota bacterium
ATTCGCGCCGCCCTACCCACCATTCAAGACCTCACCGGTAAGGGGGCAAAGGTGCTGCTCACCAGCCACTTTGGTCGCCCCGATGGCAAGGTGGTGGACAGCATGCGCCTCACCCCCGTCGCCCAACGCCTCAGCGAACTGCTGGGTCAGCCCGTGGTCAAGTGCGATGACTGCATCGGTGCAACCGTTACCGCCGCCGTTAACGCCCTGGGCAATGGCCAGGTCGCCCTGCTGGAAAATGTCCGCTTCTACGCCGGCGAAGAGGCTAACGACCCGGAATTTGCTAAACAACTGGCCGCCAACGCCGATCTCTACGTCAATGACGCCTTTGGCACCGCCCACCGGGCCCACGCCTCCACGGCGGGGGTCACCCAGTACCTCAGCCCCTCGGTGGCGGGTTACTTGATCGAGAAGGAACTGCAATATCTACAGGCGGCGATCGAAAATCCCCAGCGCCCCCTGGCCGCCATTATTGGGGGGTCCAAGGTCTCCAGCAAAATTGGCGTGATCGAAACCCTGTTAGAAAAGGTGGACAAGCTGCTGATCGGCGGCGGCATGATCTTCACCTTCTACAAGGCCCGGGGTCTGGCGGTGGGTAAGTCCCTGGTGGAGGAAGACAAGCTAGAACTGGCGCGGAAACTAGAGGCCAAGGCCAAGGATCGGGGGGTAGAGTTACTCTTACCCACCGATGTGGTGGTGGCCGATGCCTTTGATGCCAACGCCAATGCCCAGACCGTCAGCATCGATGCCATTCCCGATGGCTGGATGGGTCTGGATATTGGCCCCGACTCCGTCAAGGTGTTCCAGGCGGCCCTTAAGCAGTGCAAGTCGGTGATCTGGAACGGCCCCATGGGGGTGTTTGAGTTTGACAAGTTCGCCGTGGGCACCGAGGCGATCGCCCATACCCTGGCGGACCTCACCGGTCAGGGGGTGACCACCATCATCGGTGGCGGTGACTCCGTCGCGGCGGTGGAAAAGGTGGGTGTGGCAGAGAAAATGAGCCATATCTCCACCGGTGGTGGGGCTAGCCTGGAACTGCTAGAGGGCAAGGTCCTGCCAGGCATTGCCGCCCTGGATGAGGCCTAGACAAGATTCTGGTACTGCTCAGTCTAAACCCTAAGGGTTAGACTGAGCAGCCAGATGTCTTCTGGCCACCGCCGAGCTGGGATCAATCAGCGCCCCCAGGCCACAGCGATCACCGATCGCTGTGGCCTGGGGGCGTTCCGCTGTCAGAGTGGGGGCTAAGGTAGGCTGCTGACGCGAGCCCGGTAGGCGGCGCCATCGGTGCCCACCCCAGCATTGGCGGCGTAGGTGCCACTGGCCCCCATGGCCTGGAGATTCTGCACCCGATTACCGGGATTAGGATGGGTACTGAGAAACTCCGGTGGCGTCCCCCCCTGGCGCTCCAGGGTTTGCATAAAGGTTAGAAAGCCTCGGGTATCATAACCAGCACGCCCCAAATTATGGAAGCCGCGACGGTCAGCATCGTACTCGGCTTCGCGGCTATTGGGCAGGGTTAGGGCCAGTTGCACCCCCAGTTGCACCAGGGTATCTTGATTAACCTCCAGGGCCCCGGTAATACCCTCGGCGATGGCCGCCTGGCGCATCCGTTCAATTACATGGCGACCGGTAATATGGCCAATTTCATGGGCCATGACCCCCGCCAGTTCAGCCTCATTGGCGGCCGCCTGGATCAACCCAGTTTGGATATAGACAAACCCCCCCAGGGTGGCAAAGGCATTAACCCCATCATCGGCCACCACTTGAAAGGTGTAGGGTAAATTGGGGCGATCGCTGCGGGTCGCCAGCCGCTGACCAATCTCTTGGACGTACTGACCGATGGCGGGGTCACCGGTGTAAAGCCTCACCCCCTGGGCCTTGAGCTGTTGATCAATCTGCCGGCCCAGGGCCACCTCATCCTGATCGGAGAGGTTGCTCAGCTGCACGTAGCGAATCCCCTGGAAAATCAGGTCCAGCAAGCCGGCTCGGGAGGGGGTTGGTGTGGCCAGGCCCAACCCCATCGCCAGCAACGCAGCCAAAAAACCGTAGGCCAGACGTCGGCCCAATCCCATAGGCAAGCCCATAATCGTCAAAACTCCACGGCTAATGGTCGTCCATGCCCTAAAAGACGAAAGAGTTACCCCAGAAGTGCCCCACCGTGTTTCAATATACCGTTACAGGGCAGTAGTTACAGAGTACTCAACCATGACACTGATTGATTCTAAGGGACGACTATTTGGCAAGCTCAGCATCCTGGATGTGGGGGCAGGGTTAATCATTCTGGCGGTCCTGTTTGGCATTTTCCTCTATCCCGGTACCTCCGGCTCCGTAGCCCAGGTGGGCGCGGTCACCAAACCCGTAGAGGTGGATGTGATGGTGCGGGGCCTGACTGCCTCTAATCCGGAGGGCCTGTTTCAAGCCATCAAGACCTCACCCACCACCAACATCATCATCCGCAACCAACCCTACGGCGAAGTTAAGGTCAAAAACGTCCTCAAATTACCCCGCACCACCGTAGCCCCCCAACCGGATGGCACGGTCAAGGCCCTGCCCGATCCCCGCCCCGAGTTAAACTACACCATTGATATGCTGATCACCCTGACCGGGGAGGCCCAGGTGACCGATACCGGTCCCGTGTTTGGTAACACCAAGGTGAAGGTGGGTACCCCGATCGAGCTGGATGGCAACCTGTATAACTTCAACACCAGTACCGTAGATGTGCGGGTGTTAGATAGTCCCCAGCCCTAGCCCTGGGTCCACCAACCCGCTAGAACTCCCTGGAGCTCCCCCGAGCTTACCCGTTGTTTCTTTAGTGTCCCTTGCCTGCCATGGTTTTCGCCCCTGCCCCCACCTCCGCCCCCTGGACCGCGTTGGCCGACCAAGCCCTGGGCGGCGAGGTCCTCAGCCGGGAAACAGCCCGATCTCTGCTGACCGCCCCCGATAGTGAGCTGCTAGAGCAACTGACGGCGGCCTACCGGGTGCGACGCCACTACTGGGGCAATCGGGTGCGACTGCACTTTTTACTGAACGCCCAGAGTGGTCTCTGCCCAGAGGACTGTCACTACTGTTCCCAGTCGAAGATTTCCAGCGCCGAGATTGAGAAGTATCCCTTCATGGCCCAGGGGCAAATTCTAGCCGCCGCCGAACGGGCCCACCAGCTACGGGCGGGTACCTTTTGTATGGTGATTTCCGGGCGATCGCCCAGCCCCCTGGTCTTTAATCAGGTGGTGGAGGCGGTGCGCCAGGTGAAGGCTCGCTACCCCATGAAACTCTGTGCCTGCCTGGGTTTATTAACTGAAGATCAAACCATCCAATTGGCAGCGGCGGGGGTAGACCGGGTTAACCACAATCTGAATACCTCCGAGGCCCACTACGGGGATATCTGTAGTACCCATAGCTTTAGCGATCGCATCGACACCCTACGGGCGGTGCAGGCGGCAGGGTTGACCACCTGCTCAGGGGGTATTTTTGGCCTGGGTGAATCCACCGATGACATCATTGATATGGCCCTGAGTCTGCGCCAGCTGCAGGTGACCAGCGTGCCCCTTAACTTTTTAATTCCAATTCCGGGCACCCCCCTGGCGGATCAACACCCCCTCACTCCCCGCCAGTGTCTGCGGATTCTCTGCCTGTTTCGGCTGCTGCTCCCCAGTCAGGAGATTCGCATTGCTGGGGGGCGAGAGGTGCAACTGCGGCAACTCCAACCCCTGGGGCTGTACGCCGCTAACTCCATCTTTATTGGCGACTACCTGACCACCCCCGGTCAGGCGGCCCAGACCGATTACGAGATGATTCGCGATGCTGGTTTTGTGCTGGAAACCGCCGAGGGAGAGGCCCTGGCGGTCCCCTCTGCCTAGACTGTAGACAACGGCTGCTAGTCGGCCAACTCCACGGGCAGAGCGGTCAATTTGGCTAGGAACGGGTCCGCCAGGGTCTGGTGTTTATGGGCCAGGAGCCGTTCCATATAGTCAAGAAACCGTTGTCGAGAGTCTGGATTACAGAGGTAAACGCCGGGGCTGGGTTGGCTAAACAGAGGTAAGGCCCCTAGCAGAGCCGCGAAATTTTCCCCTGACTCCAGGGAAATCCAGGGATGATGGTTGGCGTCGGGCACCAGACCGGGGGGCAGGTGCCCCTCCAGCAGTGCCATCAGGTGAGCTTGACAGAGCTCCAGATTGAGACCTTGCTGCTGAAGTAGATGGGCAATCCCCTGCCAGGGCATGGGTTGATCAGGGAAGGTGCGCAGCAGTTCCATCAGCAGAAAAATATCGCTGTACTGGTGACGGGTTAGATCTAAAACCTGGGGATAGCGGGCCAGGTTGACCAGTCCGTAGGCGACCCGGCTACAGCTGGGGGGGCGATCGCTATGGTAGGTATCCTGCACAATGGTGGCATTGGGAAACTTTTGCCGCAGCCAACGGGAGATCCTGGGCAGGGAGGCCGTACCGCCGGTACAGATTACCTGGTTAATACCCTGGGTGGAGAGGCCCACCTGGCTCAGCAACCGATTCAAATGGCCATTCAAGCGCTGAATGTAGGGGGCGATAATCCGATCATCCAGGTCTTTACTCCGCACCACCCAGTGCTGATCCGCCAATTCCAGATCAAACTGGGGCTGGTGCTGCAGGATGATTTTCAAGTGGCGGGCCGCATCCAAAACACTCTGACCCAGGGAGGAGCTCTCCAGCCGTTGCTGTAACCGCTGGCGACGCACCGGGTCGGGTTCCACCAGGCGAGGCAGGTCCAGACTATCCAGGTCAAGGTCCTGCCACTGGGCGGTTTGCAATTCTGGCAGGGCCGATTGCCAACCCCAGCCGGCGGCGGTCTCCGCTGGCTGATCGGGGTCCCCAGACCAGCGCTGCCGACGGCGATCCGCCGGATGCAGGAGGTTGGTGATGATATCCAGATCTATGGCATCACCGGCATAGCCCAGGGAGGTTAGGGCAAAGTCTTGATAGGTGAGGTCCGGTAAATGGCTGGGTAGGTTGGCCACCGCCAGTTCGGTGACGCTGCTGCCAGCCGCTAGCACAACGGTGCCCCCCACCCAGGGACAGGCGTAGAGGGTCTGTTGCTGAATCGGTTGACTTTCCCCGCTAACGGAGGGGTCCAGGGGATCGGGAAGGCCCGAGAGCAGGGCGGCGATCGCCTCCTCAAGGAAATAAATATCCTCGGGGGAGTCCACCAGGCCATCGGCCAGGATCGCTTCCCGCAGGTTAAAGCTGTAGGTGTCCGGCCAGTTGGTTGGATAGCTGACGATCACCCCCTCCAGCTGACTTAAAGCTTGCCCTAGGACCAGGGGCTCCAGGCCGATCGCCCCCAGGTTAAAGGCACTATCGCTGGCTTGCGTCCCTGCTAAGGTCCTCAGTAGGGCCTCCAGGGCTGCTGCAAAGGCCTGGAGGGATAGGGCCAGATTTTCGGACCACTGGATGGGGGGTTGGGCCGTATCACCCTCCGCCAGCACCGCCGGAATGGCCAGTTTCAAAAAGGGCTTCAGCCCCCTCAACAGCACCAGAGATTCCTCCGGGCCTTCGCCATCTCCCCAGGAAACCGCCAGGGCAGAGGAACCCACGGACTCAATCTGGTAGGCCTGACTTTCCTGGGTTAGGCGCACCGTAGCCAGGGCCGGCAGACGGAAAAACTTATCCACCGTAGCCCCGGATATGCCCCGATCAACCCAATAGAGGGGGTGAACACGGCCGCTTCTACGCTCCAACAGTACGGCGGACAGCCCCGTAGTGCCCATATCCAGGCCCAGGAACCAGAGGCTAGACGGCTTTACTGCGGCGGCGATGGGCGGCGGTGGTGGCTCCGCCTCGCCGCGATCTCCGATCACCGGCTCCGACGCTTCCTCCAGTTCCCCCAGGAGATCCACTGGGCCGAGGGGGTGGAGGTGGTCAGAGGGGGCTTCCCCAGCCTCCGCTAGAGCCCCGGAGGGCGATCCCTGGTCTGCTTCAAGGCCCTCAAGACTGGTCATTTCAGGGTCAACCGGGGGGAAGCTCTCCTCCCCCGGGTCTGAGTCGATAGGGAATAGATCAACAGGCTCGGTTGACGGAGGGTCCTGCCCGGCCTCGGGGTCTTCTGCCAGGGGCTCTAGCGGCGTCAAAAAGGGGAGTTGCTCGTCGACCAGCCGATCCGGCTCCGGTGACTCCAGGCCGTCTTCCTCAGATGCCGGTTCAGGCTCCAGGGATAGGCTGGAACTCTGGAGATGGTACTCCTCAGCCGGGCTAAGCGCAGGGGCCGCCGCCTCCAGGGCTGGCCCGGCCTGCTCTTCCCCCGTTTCAACCTCAGGGATGCCAGAGTCCATGTCCGCCGGCCCAGCCTCCGGTAAGGCCGGGTCAAGGCTCAGGTCCCCCAATAAAAGATCAAGATCCAGGATCGGGGCGGTAGTAGCCCCGATCTCGACCCCCAGTTCAGCACCGGGGGAGGGGCTAGACCAGGCATCTTGGCCCAGTTCCCCCGCTAAGGAAGTCCCTTCCCCAGGGCTTAGGGAGGCAGGCTCCCTAGCCAGGTCGTCTAGGGCAGGCTCTGGCCCCAGGTCAATGCCCTGCTCCGCTGGAACAGGGCCCGGGGTGGGGGGCTGGTGCTGATCGTGAAAGTACTGATCCTGATCAATGGCCGCCGCCGCACTGGAGATGGCCATCAAATCCGCCAAACTCAGACCAGCTTCCTCCAGCAGGGGAAGATCGGTTTCTGGGGTGGATTCTGGAGCAAATTCCGGAGTGAGGCTCAGATCCTGATCGGATAGCACTGGCGCCAGGTCTCCGGGCTCGTACCAACTGGTCTCGAGGTTGACCAGGTCCTCCGTGAGAAAACTCAGGGTGGCAGGGTCCAGGGGGAGGTCATAGGCCGGCGGCGGCGGATCAACCGCCAGTAAATCCTCCTCGGGAGAGGGGGCGGGGGATGGATGGAATGGCCCAAGGGCATCGCTCAAGTTAAACAACCCCTCTCCCAGATCATCCCCATGCCTGGGGGCTAGGGGCTCTGGCAGCAACTCCTGCAGGGAGGAGATGGTCAAGATATCCCCTACATCATCCCCTGACTCTTCGGAGGAAGCCGCACCGGAGGGTGCCCCACTCTCTACCTGGATCGGTTCTGCCTCCATTGGCCATACCTGGCTGACCGGGTCTTGCCCCGATGCTGGCGGCCCAGACACCACCATGGCAGGATCGGCGGCGGGTGGTCCTAGCCGATCTAATAGGGGCAGATGCTCTAGGATTTCTGCCAGGGACGTAGGCGAAGAACTATCATCAACGGCGGTCGGAGACGATTCTGGGCTATCCCCAACCCCAGGGATATTGATCTCGAGCTGGGCAATTTCCTCGTCCAGTTGGAGCAGGGTAATGTCATCCTCCAGGTCAAAGGCAAAGCTGTCCCAGGCTAGATTTTCCTCTGGCACCTCCAGGGGAGGTAGGACCGCGGGGGGGGTAAAGGTAGAGACAGGTGTGGTTTCCGGGGGAGACAGGGGCAAGCCTAGGCGCTGGGCCGTCCGGGGAGAACCGGACTCCAGGTAGGCGAGGGTCTCCGGTGTCAGCTGCTGAGTTAGGCGATTGACCAGGCTGACAAATACCCCTTCCCCCTGTTGACCCAGGTGATACATGGTATTGAGCCCCTGGTTAAGAGAGTCCTGGTAGCTAGAGAGCGTTTGGTGCAGGCTGTCAAACACCGCCCGCAGGGACATATCTAGATGGCGCACCAACTGATCGGTTTCCAGCTGTAGCTGCTGCAGGTAGGCCAGGCGTTGTTCAGGGGTAATCGGGGTTACCATCCCCTCGCCGAGACTTGGACTGGCTGGGGCCGCCTGACTGAGCAGGTAGCGATTGGCGGTGGCGGTTTCTAAGCGGGCCATCGCCTGTTCAATCTGGCTGGCCACGTGGCGATCAACCTGGTTCGTCAATTGCTGAATTAACTCGGGCACCAGAGCGGTGCCCAGATCGGAGGTGACGCTGACCTGACCCTGGATGCGCTGTTGCTGTAGCTGCTGGACCTCCGCCAGGAGGGTTTCTCGCTGCTGCCGCAGGGTGGCCACCTCAGTTTCCAGGGGGGTTAAAATTTGCTGGGTCTGCCCCCTCAGGTACTGCATTTCCTGGAGAAGAGCATTCAGCACCTGGCTGGCGGCGGTGGCGGTAGCATCCCCCAGGGGCGTCTCTGGGCTAACCGGAGTAGCGGCTAGCCATTGCCCCAGCTGATCGCGAATTTTCGCCAACAGGGGCTGTTGACCTGGCAGAGAACTACCCCCCTCAGGGACGGTGGTGGCTGCCAGAGCCCTGTCGATTTCAGTGATTAAGGCCTGAAGTTCTTGCCGCTGCCAAGTCACCACGCTCTACCTTCCCTTATCCCTATAGGCCCCATGGTGGCCCCAACCGTCTCCCCCTGACTCTCCCCGACTATAGGGGGGCCTGCCTATAGTCTAGCCAGACCTTGGTTCTATAGCCTGGGCCAAAACCCTGAGAAAAGCTTTGATCGAACAAAACTAAAGCTGGCCAGGCAGGCTAGGATGCACCACTAATCTATTGCCAAAGTTTTACTGCCAAAGTGTATGTCAGGCGGGGCTAAAAATCATCCCTTGGCCAGCGATAGGCGATCGGCATGCGCCAGCCCTGGCCAAAGGCGCGATCGCTGACCTTCAGCACGGGGGGGGCCTGACGGCGTTTAAACTCAGCCCGGGCCACTAACCCTATCACCCGCTGCACCACCGCTGGATCATGACCGGCGGCCACAATGTCGGCGCTGGCCTGGTGCTGCTCAATCAAGCGTTCTAGAATATCGTCCAGGATATCGTAGGGGGGCAAGGAATCCTGGTCCACCTGACCGGGTTTGAGCTCCGCACTGGGGGGCTTATCGAGAATCGCCTGGGGAATCAGGGGGTGATCAGAGGACCTGCAGAGACCGGGCAACACGGAGGTGCTGGGTTGCCCAGACTGCTGATTGAGCCAGTGGCAAAGGCTATAGACGCGGGTTTTGGGGACATCGGCAATCACCGCCAGGCCACCACTCATGTCACCGTAGAGGGTGCAGTAGCCCACCGCCATTTCCGATTTATTGCCGGTGGACAACAGCAGATAGCCAAATTTGTTGGAGATCGCCATCAACAGGTTGCCGCGAATGCGGGATTGGATATTTTCCTCCGCCACGCCGGGCGTGGTGTCCGCAAACAGGGGCGCCAGGGCCTGGTCATAGGCCGCCATCAGGGGGGCGATGGGCAGAATCTGGTGATCAATCCCCAGGTTAGCGCAGAGGGCCAGGGCATCGGTGATGGAGTGGTCGGAACTGTAGGGGGAGGGCATCAACACCCCCAGCACCTGAGTGGGACCCAGGGCGGCGGTGGCGATGGCGGCCACCAGGGCGGAGTCAATCCCACCGCTAAGCCCCAGCACCACCTTACTAAAGCCACACTTACGGGCATAATCCTGCACCCCCAGCACCAGGGCGGCCCAAAGAGAGCCCTGGTCATCCTTGGCCGGGGGAGGGAGGGGGGCGGATTGCAAATCTGCCCTGACCAGGTCGTAGTCCACCAGGGCCAGGGCCGGCGAAAAGGCGGGCAATTGGGCCACCCGCTGCCCCTGGCGGTTAACCGCCAGGCTGGCGCCATCAAAGATCAAATCATCGTTACCCCCAACCTGGTTGGCGTAGATAATCGGGCAGTCAAATCGGACCGCACTATGGCCAATCAGGGCCAGGCGCAGGGCGGCCTTGCCAAGGGCATAGGGGGAGGCGGATAAATTGATCACTCCATCGACGGACTGGGCCACCAGATCGGCGATGGGGTTATGGGGGTAGCGGCGACTACCCCAAAATTCCTCATCATTCCAGAGGTCTTCGCAGATGGTCAGGCCCAGCCGCAGTTGCCGCCCCCCGGCCAGGGGAATGGTGACCGGCCGGGGGTCTGGCCCCGGGGCAAAGTAGCGGTCTTCGTCAAACACATCGTAGGTGGGTAGCAGCTGCTTGTGGACCACCTGACTGATCTGCCCGGCCTGGAGTAGGGCCGCACTGTTAAATAGGGGCTTTTGTCCCTGCTCATGGGCCTTGGGGTTGGGGGCGGCAAAGCCCACCAGTACCGCCAGCTGGGGAGGCACCTGGGTGGCCAGTCGCTGTAAACACTGCCCCATGGCGGCGATAAAACTGGGGCGCAGCAGCAGGTCCCGGGGGGGGTAGCCGCACAGCCCTAACTCTGGGGTAATCAAGATCTCCGCCCCCTGTTGTTGGGCCTGGTGGGCCGCCAGGATAATTTGCTGGCCGTTACCCTCCAGATCGCCCACGGTGGGATTCAGTTGGGCGATCGCCAACTTGACGGTGTGCTGCGCTGCCTGACCCATCTGATCCACCCCCACCCCTGTCGATAGCTTCCCTTCAGGGTAACCCCAAGGGGAACGCAGGACTACTGACGTAGCCCTGCGTTCTAGCTTGGTCTCACTGTAGGCTGCCCGACGGTGGGCAGCCGGGTTAACGGGGGGGATTCAGGAAGCGGCCAGCAAAGTTCATCACCGTGCCCAGATCGGTGGCCCCGCTGCCACTGGTGTTGAGGAAGGTATTGAGCAGGGCGTTACCCCCGCCCACCCCAGGTTTAGTCGCCCCCATGCCCAGCAGGCCCATCACCACCGGTAGTAACTTGGGCAACATGGTTTGCACCATACCGGCATTCATACCGGTCTTCTGGGCGATCGCCTGGATCACCTGCTGTTGGATTTGGGGGGGAATGGCGGACTGCAGGGCCGACAGGCCGCCGGCTCCGGCCAACTGACCTAAAACCCCCTCCAGTTGGTTAACCCCCATGGTGCTAGCTTGTTGCTTCAGGGCTGGCTGCAGAGCCCCCCCCAGGGCATTCAGCACGGAGGACATTTGCTCAGGGTTAACCCCTTGACTACCCGCCAACTGCTGCACCGAACTGAACACCGAGCTGAGCTGGTCGACACTACCCTGCTGGTTAGGATTGTTGATGGAACTGAGAACGTCAAAGAAAAGAGACATGGCGAGAAAATCCTTTGAATAATTTGGACAGGTTTACTCAAACAACGAAGCCTATCGATCCCTAGGCCGCCGGCACCCGCACATGGAGGGATCGGATCAGCTGCAACCAGTCGCCCTGGTCGGTGAGATAGCCCAGTTCGGCAACGTAGTCCCGATCGGGCACGAAAATGGGGACGTGCTTGTCCTGATCTGCCTCTGCTAAAAGGTACTCCTGGGTGCTGTGGGGGCTTTGATAATCAAGCTCCAGGTTAGTGGCATCGTGGATGCGCAGGGCCAGGGTGCGACCCCCCTCAGTCTTGAGGGCATCCCGATGGACGTCGGCCACCTCCCAGTAGGCGTAGGCCGCATCCGACCCCCGGGGCACCAGAATGATTTTGCTTTCCGCCCCCATATCGGTGCGAGACCCCGCCCCCAGGCCGGAGGTGACAGTTTGCACCGCCTCGGTGGTCTTACCAAACAGAGCCCCAGCGGCCGCTCCCACCCCCGCCACAGCGGCAGCGCCACCGGCTAGGGCGGCACCGGCCAGGTTACCCACCCCCTGGCCGACATCGGTGGTGGACTTGCCCAGCTCGGTGCCGACTCCGGTGAGAGTGCCGCCCACCTTGCCCGCTAGGGGATTGGTTAGGCTATGACTCACCCCCTGAACCGAGGCCGCTGCCGTAGCGGCATCTGGGCAGGCCGGCACCCGCACCGGCTCCGACTTGGCCAGGACATGCCAGTGTCCCGGCCCTTCGCCATAGCCCAGTTCCACCAGATAATCGCGATCGTCAACCGCCACCGGTACCTGCAGATCCCCCTGGGCGGTGAGGTTAGCCTCAAGTTCCTGAACCGTGTTAGTCGTACCGACCACCTGGCCCGGCAACTCAGTGACATCGTAAAGCCGTAGACGGAGGGAACGCCCCTTAGCCAGCAGATCATTCACCTGGGCCTGGGGTAATTCCCAGTAGGCATAGCCGTGGCGACAGTCCCTGGCGGCAAACACCACCCGACCCTGGGCTGGCAGGGTGGCGGCGGTAGCGGCCACGGCGGCTGCCGTACCAGTGGGCAGCGCACCACCAACATTGGGGCAGGCCGGTACCCGCACATGGCTGGAGCGGGCTAGGGCATGCCAGCTGTCGTTGGCGCCCAGGTAGCCCAGTTCCACCAGATAATCGCGATCGTCCTGGCCCACCGGCAGATGGTAATCCCCAACGGCCACCGCATCACAGGTAAATTGTTGGGTGCTGTGGGGAGGCTGCTTATCCACATCGGCAATGTCAGTCACATCGTGCAGCTTGAGGGCCATGGGGTAGTTTTGCCGTCGTAGGGCCGCCACCTCTGACTCCGGTAGTTCCCAGTAGGCGTAGGCATCACGACAATGGCGGGGAGTTAGAATCAGGCGACGGGAGTCACCGGCCACCGCTGCCCCGCCCCGATCCTTTAATAACCACCACAACAGTCCCCCCAGCAGCGGTAAGGCCAGGAGCCAGGGCCACCAGGGAAAACGGCGGGAGGTGGCCACCGCCGCTGGGGTTTCCACCACTGGGGTTTCCACCGTTGGGCTAGGGACCGGAGTCAGGGTAGGTTCACTGACGGAGGGAGCTTGAGCTGCGGCCTTACGAGCCGCCTCGATCGCCGCCTCATTGTCTGGGTTAACCGCATAGCCCAGGAAGGCTAGGGCCGCCGCGCTAGGGTTGTCGGACCGATAAACGTAACCCAGGGGCTGGGAAAAGGGATAGCGGGGATCATTCGGCAGGGTATCGTGCATCGGCACAATTTTAACCGCCGGGTTATCGATCACCTGATCGGCGATCGCATAGCCCAAACCCGTATTGCCCAGCTCCGCCACCATGGCCGCCGTAGCATCGTCACTGAGGCGAGTGGCACCGGGCCCTACTTGGAAGGGCCCTACCTTAAAAATAGGATAGGCGCGGAAGGCCTGGCGAGTATCGCTAATATCGGGTCGATCAACCAACTTAATGGGCACATCCGGCCCCCCCACCTGGGACCAGTTGGTGATTTCTCCCCGGAAGATTTTGGCAAACTGCTCCACGGTCAAACTTCCGGAGAAGGGATTCTCAGGCCCGATCACCAGGGCAATCTTGTGCCGCGCTAGGGAAACCTTTTTGAGCCCCGCCTGGACTTCTTCGTCGGTGAGGGAACGGCCAATGGCCGCCAGGTCAGACTCCCCGTCAATCACCGACTGCACCGCTTGATCGGAGCCGGTGTAATCCACCGTCAGGTCCGTATCGGCAAATTGCCCAGAAAAGCGAGATTGCAGAGCCTCGTTAATGGGCCGCATCGCCTCTGAACTCTGGATAGTCAACCGGCTGCCAGGCTCAAGCTCAGTCGGGATATTCACCCCTTCCAGGGGGTTCACAGCCTGGGCCCGCAGGTCAAACTTAGGTTCTAGGGCTAAAGACAGAGCGAAAACCGTTGGTAGGGTGGCCGCCAGCACCAGGGATCGCCGCAAAACGCTAGCCGTAGTATTGGAATGGAACATAAGCAAGCACCGATTAAGTATGAGCAGAACGGTTTCAGAGGTAGGGGATACGCCTGTATATCAACCTGAACCCTAGGCGTCAGCTGTCAGGAGCCAGAAAGAACGGAAGCATTTCCAGCAGCCAGACCTGGCTTTACTGTTAGAGCAGAACCAAAGCCAGAAGAGATGGAAGGCGCAAGTCGCACCCCAAAGTCTCCCGTTGAGGATGGTAGACCATAAACATAAGGAACTGATAAACGCTCTCCAGGAGAGGGCATGGTAACGCTATGGGGCGAGCGCTGCCATCCTCTGGAGCATGATCGGCCCCTCAAGTTCAGGCTGGCTCCCCCCTGCCCCATCCCTAGGGACGAGCCACGTCAAAGGTATTGCATTGGGCCAGGTCACCAGTGTCAATACCACGGTAAAACCAGGTGGCTCGCTGTTTAGCCGAGCCGTGGGTAAAGGAGTCGGGGGTAACATAGCCCTGGGCCTGCATTTGTAGGCGATCGTCGCCAATCTGACTGGCCGCATTCAGAGCCTCCTCAATATCCCCCTCCTCAAGCACACTTCTAGCCAGTTGGGCCTGGTGAGCCCAAACCCCCGCCAGGCAGTCGGCCTGCAGCTCTAAACGGACGGATAGGTCATTGGCATCGGCGGGCCTCACCCGCTGCTGCATCTGCATCTGCCTCACCTGATCAGAAATACCCAGCAGGTTCTGCACATGGTGACCAATTTCGTGGGCTACCACGTAGGCTTGGGCGAAGTCGCCAGGGGCCTGATGGCGATTTTTTAAGTCCTCGAAAAAACTTAAGTCCAGGTAAACCTTTTGATCCGCAGGACAATAGAAGGG
>JAYKIM010000212.1:0-3628 GCA_035286245.1 Cyanobacteriota bacterium
GCCTGGCCCTGCCGGAGATGGTGCCCCGGCGGGCGGAAATCATCGTGGCCGGGGCGGTGATTTTGCACGAGGCCATGGGGTTACTGGGGGCCCCCAGCGTCACCGTCTGCGAGCGGGCCCTGCGGGAAGGCGTGGTGGTGGACTGGATGCTCACCCATGGTCTGATCGAAGACCGCATGCAGTTCCAGCAGTCGGTACGGCAGCGCAACGTGCTAAAGACCGCCCATAAGTATAAGGTCCACCTGGAGAGATCGGAGCGGGTGGCCCGCTTCGCCATGGACCTATTTGAGCAGACCTGGGGCAGCCTGCACACCTGGAGCAGCAATGAGCAGGAACTGCTGTGGGCCGCCGCTATCCTCCATAACTGTGGTCATTTCGTTAGCCACTCCGCCCACCACAAACACTCCTACTACCTGATTCGCCATGGGGAACTGCTGGGCTACACCGAAACCGAGCTGGAGCTAATCGCCAACATTGCCCGTTACCACCGCAAGAGTGGTCCTAAAAAGAAACATGATAACTTTCGTAATCTGCCCACCCGCTACCACCGCCAGCTGGTCACCCAACTGAGTGCCCTGCTGCGGGTGGCGGTGGCCCTGGATCGCCGCGGCCTGGGGGCGGTGAAACGTATCCGGGCCAGCTTTGACGGGGAGAACCAGGTGCTGCACCTGGCCCTGCAGACGGCCCACCCCGGCGAGGACTGCGCCTCGGAGCTATGGAACCTGGGCTACAAAAAGGACTACTTTGAGCAGGTGTTTGAGGCCAAACTGGTGGCGGAATTGGTGCCCTAGGGCTGGGCGGCGTCATTTAGGGGACTCTTTAAGGGGGGAGTCAGGGGTTAGGAGAGGCAACTGGCGAGGGGGTAAGGGACCATGACGGGGTTGAGACTGTTTTACCGGGGGCTGATAATCACCGCCCTGGCCCGTCAACCCGCCGTGCCCCCCCTGCAGCCATCGGCGGTGGTGGCCCAGGCGGCCCAGGCCCACGCCCAGGACCAGGCCGAGGGCCGGGTGGGGCACCGGGGCTCCGATGGCAGTGATCCGGGCCAGCGGCATACTCTTTACCCGGGCCGGGGGAGCCAAAGCTTCTGACTCCTGATCCCTCCCTTCCAGGGTCGGAGGAGGGGCGCGCTGCTGGGCATACAGAGTAGCCCCTAGTTATTTCGATCAGATCGAATAGCGCCGCGCAGGTCAGCTCGGCCCAGGTTGACGCCCTGCAGGTCAGTGCCGAGCAGGTTGGCTTTGTAGAAGCGGGCCCGAGTCAGGTTGGCATCGCTGAGGTTGGCATCATAGAGAGCATCCCAGTTTTGCAGCCCTCACCCTAAATCCCTCTCCCAGAGCGGGAGAGGGACTTTGAATCCGGTTCCTCTTCTCCCTTTTTGGGAGAAGGGGTTAGGGGATGAGGGCAAACTTACAAAATTGGGATGCCCTCGATTATAAAAGTACAATTGAGGACTATTACTAACCGACATGGCCTAACAATCCTGGTTTTAAGATTTAAAGAATTGTCTGGCTGCTGGTGGAAATTGGGGCATTACCGGAAGATATAGAAGGAGTCTTTTTAAGCGTAAATGCGCTATCAAGGCACATGAGCCAGGTTGAGAGGCTGAATTGAACCCATGATGGAAAACAATTGGGAAAATTTTTTGAAGAATCTGGGGGAATGGCACGGATCCTTTACCTCTGTTTCCCTGGCGGGGGAATTATTAGATTCGACCCCTTCAATTCTGACCCTGGAGGGATTGGAGAATAATCAACTGGTGCGGTTCAGATTGCGGCGATTTGGCCCCGGTGGAGCCAGTCAGCCGCCCATCTCCGACTATTCCCAGGAGTATCGCTCCCTCGGAAAACAGGTCATCTTTTTCGGCACCGGCGCGTTTTCTAAAGGATCGCTGCAACTCGCTCCCTTCAGTGAATTTGGGGCGGAATACGGCTTTGTGACCGACCATCGTCGCCTGCGGTTTGTCCAGCTCTACGATCGCCAAAACACGTTGAGCAGTCTGATCCTAATTCGAGAATTTCGCCAGGGCACCGATGCCCATGAACGCCCTCCCCTGACGGTGGAACAATTGCTGGGTCGATGGGAAGGAATGGCCTGTACCGCTTACGCCGATTGGCAACCATCTGAGACCCATGCCACCACTCTGGTGATTCAAGAGAAAGGTGACGGATATCTGGAACAGCACCTGTGCTTCGGCGATCGGGTGATCACCTCAACGGCCAGGATAGCCGGCAACACCCTCAGCGTTGAAGACGGGGCATCCCCTCGGAGGATTTTACTGTTACCGGATGGCACCTCCAGCAACACCCCCCTGCAACTCAAACTCCGGCAACCATTTTTTGTTGAGCTGGGTTGGCTAGTGACAGATAATCAACGTCAGCGGTTGATTCGCAGCTACGATGAAAACGGCACCTGGGTCAGTGCGACCCACGTGATTGAACACCGGGTTAGCTAAAAAATGGTTCGCCTTGGGCGGTTACCCTAATGCAGGAATGACAGAGGGCGACCCATATCAGCCGCAAAGCCCAAAATGCCGGGATCGCGGTGTTCGTAAAGCAATTCTCCCTGGGGGTTGAACAGGAAAGTCCCGCCGCGCTGGGTCAGATGGGATCCATCTGGAACGTAGGTCCGCCAATGGCCCAGGACTTCCGCCATGTTGCGCAGGCGCAGGGTAGCCAATTCAAAGGGGCGCTGAAACCCTTTTCCGCCCGCCAGGTTGAAAAATGACCCCTTAAGCGGGGGTAAGGGTCTGGCATGGATGACCTCCTCCTCGCCAATTAACTGGGGCGCTTGCCGATCGCCCCAATACCCCCGAAAGACTTCAGCCAGGGTTCCCGGACTGCCAACGCCTGCACACATCAGCATCAGGTTGAGCCAGGCATTTTGAGCCGAGGACAGCCCCGGCACCGGCAGGGAGAAACCCCGATAGAGATTGAGTGCAGCATGCAATGCCGCCTCTGGATCGACAAACAGCCAGTCCGCCGGAAATTGCGTATAGTCGCAGAATTGCTGTCCCGAAGCGCGATCGCCGATCCCCACGGCTCGGATCGCCACTCCCTGCTCAGTCAGCGCCTTGGCCTGCCGTTGCAGCCACCAGGCGTATTCGAGGCTGTCAAAATCTCCGAGTTGTGGCCAAATCAGCACCAGCAAACGAGTGGCTGACTCACAACCGCTGAGCATAGGACGCATGGCTCCATCGCTGACCCGCTGGCGCTGGGTTTGCTGCAGGATGGTGTAAACATCATTGAGAGACGGACTCTCAGGGGACTGGGGTGGGTTCATGGGTGATTCACACTGTGGCGTTCAGACTGATTGCCCCCAGGCGGTCTACCGCCTCTGGACTCAACGACCAACCCAAGGCCCCTGCATTTTGCTGGGCTTGGTCGGCATTCTTAGCCCCCGCAATGGGGAGCACATTGCCCTGGGCCATTAACCAATTTAAAGCCACCTGGGCCGGGGTCCTGTCGTATTTTTCGCCTATTTCCTGGAGGGTAGAGATTAGGGGGGCCAGTTTTTTGAGCCCTTGGGGAGTAAAGCGGGGGTCTAGGCGGCGTGCCCCTTGCAAATCAGGGAGGGTTTCGGCGGTATATTTGCCCGTGAGCAATCCTTGGGCGAGGGGACTGTAGGC
>JAYKIM010000213.1:0-16393 GCA_035286245.1 Cyanobacteriota bacterium
GCAGTCTGGAACCCAGCAGGGCAAACCAGGCCCCCCCGGGTTGTTTGGCCTCTTTGGAAGGAAATAGCAACAGTATGGTTTACCAGCCCCCTACCGGCGCCCGCGACCTCCTACCCCTTGAGGTTGCTCAAAAGCACTGGATTGAAGATCGATTAGAACAGGTGTTTCGCCGCTGGGGCTACCACCCCATCATCACCTCCACCGTTGAGCATCTGGATACCCTGATGGCGGGGGGAGCGATCGACCGAAACGCGGTGATCGAACTTAACCACCCCAGCGACCAACGTCTGGGCCTCCGCCCAGAACTCACCGCCTCCATTGCCCGGATTGCGGTCAGCCGACTGGCCCAGGTTACCTATCCCCAGCGACTGTACTACCATGCCAACGTCTTTCGACGCAACGGCCTCGGTCAACAGGAACTTTATCAGTCTGGGGTAGAACTGCTGGGGGCGGCGGCTCCCCTGGCCGACATGGAAATTCTTTTACTGCTGAACGACTGCCTGGCCAGCCTTAACCTACCGTCGTGGTCCCTGGTCCTGGGGGATGCCCAGATCACCAGAGCCCTGTTAGATCCCTTTCCCCCATCACTCCGGAACCCGGTGCGGCGAGCTCTGGCCCAGTTGGATCGGGTTGCCCTCGGAGAAATGGGGCTGCCCCCCGACCTCTACGATCGGGCACTCTTTCTCTTAGATCTGCGGGGCGAACCAGAAACTATCCTGGCTACCCTGGCCCAACCCGATCTAGACCTGGTCCCCCTGGCCGCCATTGCGCCCCTACGGCAGGTGGTGGATCTACTCCGTCAGGGTGCCTTTTCCACCCCTTCGGAAAGCGCCGTCCAGCCCCAGTTAATCCTCGACCTGAGTTTGATTCAAACCTTTGACTACTACACTGGCCTGGTCTTTGAGGTGGTGAGTAGCCCCGAGTTGGGTTGCCAGGTCCTCGGGCAGGGAGGCCGCTACGACAATCTCCTGGGGCTATTTCACAGCGAAGGTAAAAGCTTCCCTGGGATTGGCTATGTCCTAAATAGCGAAGTGCTGCAAAAGTGTTTAGGATCTGGGGGGGGCCTACCCCAACGGGCGCCCGCCAGTGATTGGTTAGTGGTCCCCACTGATCACCAAGCCGTTGCCGCCGCCTTTAGCTACGCCCAAAAACTGCGCCATTCCGCTAGCCTGGTGCGGGCGGAGGTGCATCTCGGGGAGTTCATTTCTCGCCCAGCCCTTCGCAACGTCGCCCAGACTCGCGGTATTACCCGCATTGCCTGGATTGAGGCGGACGGCTTACCAGATATTGAAGTTATTGGCCAAGCTTCCCGTCAAGTCTGAATCATCGACCCTCGAAGAGGCAAACCGTAGGGGCAAGTCCAACTTACCCTTTTTAACCTGGGCTACATCAGCAAGATTGGGTCCGGGTTGAGACCTATAGCTCTTAGGGCTAGGGGCTCATGGCTAACATCCTTTCGATCGGTTTTAGGGCGGCGGCCTGTAGGGAGGGTGAGAGGGTAATTTCCGGCTTACGGTTTCGCATAGCCAGGTAAAGCTTTTCTAAGGTATTTAAGCGCATGTAGGGGCATTCATTACAGGCGCAGTTAGTCACTGGCGGAGCCGGTATAAATATCTTCTCGGGGGCTTGCTTCATCATTTGGTGAATAATGCCAGGCTCAGTTACTATAATAAACTGCTTCTTTTTGCTGGCCTTAACGTAGCGCAATAGGGCTGTGGTTGAACCAATATAGTGAGCGTGACTGAGGACTGCCGCTTCACATTCTGGGTGAGCAATAATCTCAGCCTCAGGATAGTCCGTTTTGAGTTGAACCAGCTTACGTTCGGAGAAGGTCTCGTGGACGATACAACTGCCGGGCCATAGAACCATCTCACGACCGGTTTGGGCCATGACATAGCGGCCCAGGTTTTGATCAGGAGCGAAAATAATCGGTTGATCGGCGGGAATTTGCTCAACAATGGCCACCGCATTGGCACTGGTGCAGATAATATCGCTCATCGCCTTGATCTCTGCAGTGCAATTGATGTAAGAAATCACCAGGTGACCGGGGTGGCTTGCTTTAAAGGCGGCAAAGGCTTGGGGTGGGCAGCTATCCGCCAGGGAGCAGCCAGCCTCAAGATCGGGTAGGAGGACCTGTTTATCAGGGTTTAGAATTTTCGCTGTTTCTGCCATGAAGTGGACACCAGCGAAGACAATCACATCGGCATCGGTGGCTGCCGCCTGGCGAGATAGGCCCAGGGAGTCACCAATGTAGTCAGCGACATCCTGAATATCAGACTCTTGATAATAGTGGGCCAGAACTACCGCGTTAAGGTCTTTTTTCAGGTCTTGGATAGCCTGGAACAAATCAAGGGGTAGGGAAGGTGAAGGCAGGACGGATTGGGTGGTAAACACGGTTGTAATGGCCAGGCTGAGGGCGCTTGCCTATCTGTACGGCTGTAGCCATTTAGCTCAAGAGGTTGAGCAAAGCTTTAGCGCTCAACACTAAAAAAACGCAAGGCAGTCTTACTGTAAGCAGTCTTACTGTAACCAGACTGGCAATTGCTATAGCTGTGGAGGATAGGAAGTAAATTGAATTATAGTGCCAAGGGCTAAAACTGACCACCACGGCGCCTACAGCTCAACCGGTAACAGCGTCAAGCAAGAGAATGGTGTTGAATTTCCCTGGAGGTTTTACCTGGGGTCTATATCATAGGAATCCTGAGGCTTCGTAGAGGCGTCTCATCAGCGCCAGAATTTTACGCCCGTATTCTATATCGTTGTTCCACCGTCCCGTCAGTTGATCCACCAGGGGAGCAATGCCTCGGCGGACAAAGGAAAAGCGAGGGTCGACCTGGGATTGGATCAGGGGCTCCATGCTAGCGTAGGCCTTGAGGTGCTGAATTTGGGCCCTGACTCCGGTGCGGGCATTGGGGAAGGAGGAGGCTTCGGGACCGCCGGTAGGGGAGCCAATGCCCCCAAAATTATTTTGACCGGGCCGGAGGCTACCGCCAAAGTTCAAGGCGTTAGTTTCCACCAGCATTTGGCAAAAGGCAATGTCATGGTTAACCCCTTCGATCGCCGCCTCTTCCCGATAAATCTTAGGCAAATCCTGGTAGGAGCTCAGGGCGGCTTCATTCACCTGCTTCAGGAACATCATCAGTTGGACCTCTGAACTGCTGCCCATCCCCATAATGCGATCCATGGCGCCGGGACAGAATTGCATACCCGTAGCCGATCGCAGGGAGACGGTGCGGGTCTCCGCATTCCAGCCGACGGATACGTTGTAGTTGCGCAGATCAACCGCCTTGATGTAGACCACGTTACCGTAGCGCACCCGGGTAATGCCGTTGGTGGTGCTGAGGTTAACCCCTAAAATGTCCGCCAAGTCGATGGGCACATAGGCGTTGCTATTCACTAAAATCCCGGTTTCTGGGTAGACCCCACCATTTACTGTGATTTTGATCTCCGGCAAGCTGCCACCTATGGATGGAGGGGTGCCCGTGCCCGAACCAGAACTGGTGGATCGGCTCCAGGAGGCTAGTCCGTCAGCAATGCCTAGGGCCACATCCCGCCGTTGCCCCTGAATGACGGCCAGATCCTGGGCATTACTGAGATAACCAATTTCCATCTGGAGGGAGGGACAGTTCAGTGATCGGGTAAAGGGGAGCTGGCCCGTGGGAGATTCGGTGTCGGGTTTAACCCCCCGACTGGGCAATTGGGGAACTCGCCGCCGTAGGCCCAGCAAGACCACTTCGGCATCGGACCGACGTACCTGGTTCTGGGCGATATAAAACACGGCTGACCCCCTCACCGTGGGATCACTGTAGGCACCGGCATGGATTTCTAGGGCAACGTCATCAGGACGACAGCGACTGTTGATCCAACTGAGGGTTTGGGCCGCACTCAGATCATCGGGCACTGAAAGCACCGCCAAGCCGCGCGATCGCAGCTCCGCTACCACCAGGTTACGCACTTGAATCATCTCTGCGGCCTCGGTGGTGTTAGGCAGCACAACCCCTGGATCGAGGATGCCATCTTCATAGCCACCGTGGGCCGCTGAAATAAAAATCTGTGCCATGGTCAGCCGTTCTCAGTACAAGTCGCTCTGGCCAGAATCATACCTGTGAAACGGTTTCATGGATCGCCTTGGTTTGAATTCCCCGGGATCTACCCCAGGTTTTCAGTATTCCAGTATCTTAGTATCATAGGGCTTCCTCAGTCCGCCCCGTTATCCGTGGTTACGGCCATGGAACCTTTGGCCCATCCTGCCAAGCCCCTATGCCTATGGTTAAGGTTTTGCATTTCTCCGATATTCACCTGGGTAGTGGCCTAGCCCATGGGCGGTTGAATCCTCAAACAGGGCTCAACACCCGCTTGGAGGATTTCATTCAGGCCCTAACCCGTTGCATTGATCGAGCCCTGGCGGAGCCGGTGGATTTAGTATTGTTTGGCGGTGATGCCTTTCCCGATGCTACCCCACCCCCCTTCATTCAGCAGGCCCTGGCGGAACAGTTGTGTCGGCTCTCCAACGCTGGTCTACCCACCGTACTACTGGTGGGTAACCACGATCAGCACGCCCATGGGCTGGGGGGGGCTAGTCTTGCTATCTATCGTACCCTGGGGGTACCGGGGGTGGTGGTGGGCGATCTCCTGGAGACCCACACCCTATCTACCCGGTCAGGGCCCGTGCAGGTGGTCACCCTCCCCTGGCTCACCCGCTCTACCCTACTCACCCGTCCTGAAACCGAGGGGCTATCGATGGCCCAGGTGCAGGATCTATTGCTAGACCGGCTGCGGGTTGCCCTGGAAGCTGAAATTCGCCGCTTGCAGCCCGATCTGCCCACCATTTTATTAGCCCACGCCATGGTAGATACCGCCACCTATGGTGCGGAACGGTTCCTGGCCGCCGGTCGAGGGTTTACCATTCCCCTGGCTTTGCTAGCCCGACCCTGCTTTGACTACGTCGCCTTGGGCCATGTCCATCGGCACCAGATACTCTGTGAGCAACCCCTCACCCTTTACCCCGGTAGTATTGAGCGGGTGGATTTTAGCGAAGAAAAGGAACCCAAGGGCTACGTGCTAGTAGAGCTTACCCGGGGAGAGGCGCGGGCGGAGTTTTGCCCCTTACCGGTGCGACCCTTTAAAACGCTGCAGCTGGATTTGACCACCACCGATCAGCCCCAAGCTACCCTGCTGGACGAGATCGCCGCCGCTGACCTGGCTGGCGCCGTCGTCCGTTGTTTCTACCAGATTCGCGCTGACCAGGCGGATCAGGTGGATCAGACAGCCCTGGTGAGCGCCCTTGATCTGGCCCATAGCTACAGTCTGCAGGCCCAGGTACAAGACCCAGCCCGGATCAGTTGCCTACCGGAGTTAGGCAACGATAACTCCCTGGATCCCCTCGAAGCCCTCCAGGCCTATCTGGCCCATCAACCAGAGCTAGCCCCCTTGGTGCCAGCCCTGGTGAGCGCCGCCACTGCCCTATTGACCACCGATCAGTCCCCTGCCATCCTGCCCTTATCCCTGGGGGATCTCGAACCCCTGGAGGGTGGAACAGAGTCCGATCAAACGCATCAATTGCGGCTGCTTTAGGGTTGTTCCGATGTACGATGCCATACTTCAGGCGATTGAAGAGAAGCAACTGGCCCAAGCCGCTAACCTATTGCGCCAGTGGCAGCGCGCCCACCCCAGCGATCCCTGGTTAGGCCTGGCCCTGGGGCGGTATTGGGAGGCCCAGGGAGACGGGCAGCGGGCTCAGACTATCTATCGTAAGCTGCTACAACAGGTCACCAATACTCGCCTATTAAGCCTGGCTCGGGCGGGCCTACAGCGCACTACCCAGTCCCAAAGCCTGTCACCTGAGGGTCAAGGGCAGCGGGCTGAGGTTTCGACCGGTTCTACCCAGCCGGGGGTATTAGTGCTGATGACAGTGCCAGAGCCCCAGCGATTGGTAGCAGCTAGGGCTCTAGCCCAGGTCATGGACATAGATGTCTACACCGCCCGTTTACGCCTTTCTAGCCAGCATTGGCGACTTTATCGGGTGGGGCCCCTTGGGGAACTGGAGCACCGGTGTCAAGCTTTAAACCACCGGGGAGTTCCCTGTGGTTGTGTAGCCCTTGAGCAAATTACCCAGATTACGGTTTGGCCAGTGGTGGCGGTTGAGAGCTTTGAGCCCCAACTTCGCCTGATTTGCCAGGGGCACAGCGGTCGCCAAGATAGCTTTACCCTCTCCTGGGAGGAGGTGCAGCGGGGGGTGGTAGGGCAGGTGCCGATCTACGAATCGGTGGTAGACCTGGGTCCCTGGGGTAAGCTGCAACGGCGGCAGACCACTCAGGACTACGCGGAAATTATGGACTGGCACTTGGGGGACCGGGGGATAGTGCGATTCTGCGATCGCACCTATCACCACCAAGGGTCTGCGATGGTTCCTACCCTCGCGCCCCATTATCCATCACTGGGTGGACAGGCGATCGCGTGGAAAGCCCTGCAACGCTACTGCCAGGAGCAAGGGGCAATCACTCTGTTAAGAGACTTTTCTGGCTTTGGGTTAGCCGCCCTTGACTTTATGGACCTGATCCCGGACTTAGGTCCAACCATCGATATGGGCCGCGATCAACCCTCCGCCTGCGATAAAGCCTTTCAGCTTTACAGTGGCCTGCGATTTTTACTGCCTATTAAACCTTAACCTGTTTGGCCATGGTTAAAAAGGGCGATAAACTCGGGCCTGGGCGACGGCGGGACGCGGGGGTCGCCCCTGGGCTAGTCAGGTAATTGGCAGCAAAGCTGAGCATTGCTGGGGCAGCGGCTGCCGGTTTAGGCGTGACGGGGGTTGGGGCGGGTTGAGCGACGGGCAAGGGGGCAACGGGGGCGATCTCTGGGGACTGTTCCGTGGCGGTAGTCGCTGGTACAACTGTCGGAGTGGGTTGGACCTCTGTAGATACCGCTAGTTGCTCCCCCTTGGGCAGTTCCATATAAAACTCTGACTTTTTCCCCAGACCCACCAGGCCAGCAATAGCCTGGAATAGGCCACCAATAATGCCAAAAATCGATTTAATCAAATTCATAAATTTTCACCGTCCTTAGCTAGTGCATTCTTTACTAGTATTCCAGATTTCTGAGTCGGAAGAGTGCTCAGCGATCTACAAGAAAATTAACATTTTCCTGCCCTGGGGGGATGCCTCCGGATGCTGGTCCAGGCTAGGGCTAGGATTACTCGTGAACTAGCGTTAACCCCTCAGTCTGATATTTCGCCAGGAATGTGACCCAGGTTTCATGGTTGACCTACTTCCAGTCAGGGGAACTCGAGTGCTCTGAAAACTTTGAACTAGAGTATTATCAGCAATATAGTTACCTAGGGTTTTGTTCCTGGAATTGTCTGATCGGGTTTATTTACCTTGATTAATTAAAGCTTCGTCAATTGCCTGGTAGCCAGGCAAGGTTACATAAAGTGCTTAGCGAGTTGGGTTAACTGTCAGAGCATGAAGGAATTTAGCGTAGGCGAGCAAAAACAATTATTACTAATTGATGACGATCCCAATTTGATTCTCCTGGTTAAGGATTACCTTGAGTTTAGAGGCTATGAGGTAAAAACCGCAGGTAATGGCCGTGAAGCTCTAGAAGTTCTGGAAGACAACCTTCCCGACATGATCATCTGTGATGTGATGATGCCTGAGATGGATGGTTATGCCTTTGTGAAGCAGGTTCGGGAAAACCCCAGTACTGAATGGGTGCCCATTCTGTTTCTATCCGCCAAGGGACAAAGTCAAGATCGGGTTAGGGGGCTGAATACAGGTGCTGATGTCTACATGGTGAAACCCTTTGAACCTGAGGAGCTGGTGGCTCAGGTTGAATCTTCCCTGAAGCAAGCCTCCCGACTGATTAAGCAGCAATTAAAAGCCGGCACAGGTTCAAATTTACAAGTACCCGTTGATGTTGAACTAACGCCGACGGAGCTGCGGGTGGTTCAGTTTGTAGCCCGAGGCATGGCTAACCGCGAAATTGCCCTCGAGCTGCAGGTTAGTCAACGGACCATTGAAAGCCACGTCAGTAATATGTTGGGTAAAACAGGTTTACACAATCGTACTGAGCTGGCCCGTTGGGCCATTGAAAATAATAAGGCGTAAGGGTGAGCTTGCTATACTGAAGCCATTGGTTGGAGTGGCAACCCAAGTGCTGGTGTAGCTCAGTTGGTAGAGCAGCTGATTTGTAATCAGCCGGTCGCAGGTTCGAATCCTGTCACCAGCTTCCCTCAAAACCCTTGATACCAAGACTTTCCGGAAATTTGGTTGATAGGGGTTGCAAAAATAAACACATTATGTATATGGTTTTTTGGTCGTTTATCACACTAAAAACGATCAACTTAATGCTGATTTAGATCAGTTATCCCCCGCCCGGTCTACACGATTGAAGCTGTAAATGAATGGCTTAAGGCTGACAACGTTGGGGTCAGGGTTCATCAAGTTGGCTACCGTTTAAGGTTGAGAGTCACCCTACTGCCCGAGTCTGGTAGCGATAAAGCAAAGCCCCAGCAGCAGCAGATAAATTTGGGCATCTACGCTAATCCTGATGGGCTGGCAGAGGCAGAAGCCAGGGTTAAAGATCTGGGAGTGATGCCGGCCAGGGGGGATTCAGCCTAGTCCAGGGGCTGACTGGCGGGAAACTGGTGAGCCAGGTAAGCTTGGTAGCCCCGCTGGGGGTGCCAACTGATGGCCCCATCCCGCTCTGGACAAAATACCTGAATTCCTCTCGACTGAAGGGTTTGCTCCAACTCGGTAGAGAGCTGACGGGTAGCGGCGATGGCCACCCGGGGCTGCACCGCTGCCAGTAAGCTCGGGGACAACGCCGAACCATCCCACCACAGCACTTCGCTGGCCAGAGTAGTGGGGGTAGTGAGGATTTGTTCCTGCTGGCTTGGGTTCAAGCCGCTTAGTAGCAACCAGGAATGGTTTCCCCAGAAGGTAAACTTCAGAGCGGTGGCTGGGCTGGCTAGGGCCGTTACCTGCTGTCGCCCCAGGGTTTGGGATTGGTGTAATGGTAGCCGCTGCGACTCAGATAGATCGGCAACGGATCTAGTCCCAACTTGATAAATCTGACCTACAGGGGTTTTCTGGGTAATGGTGCGCCAGTTCTCCGAATCGCTGTGGCCAGCGGCAATGCCATAATCCAGGCGGTTAATGCCGGCCTGGCGTAGAAAGGGAAGCACGGTATAGAAACCGGTGCGATCGGTGCCGCTATTGACCAAGAGACTAGACTGGTGGTCTTGCAACACCATCACGGGGTCATTACCAGCGGCCAACACCGTCACCTCGGTGAGGGTAGCGCTGCGATACCACAGCGGGCCAAAGGCCACCAGCACCATTGCCAGGGAGAGAACAGCCCGGTGGCGGCGACTCCAGGCTTGACAACCCATGGCGTAGAGAGAGTAAAGACCCAGGAGTTGGGCCAGGCTAATCTGGCCTGTGGCCAGGGCACTACCGGGCAGCCGGATCTCCCATTCCACTAAGGCGATTAACAGATGGGTGGGTAGCCACAATAGCCAGGCCACCATCGCCCCCAGGACTGGGGACAGCAGTGCCACCAGACCACTAAAGATGCCGCCTAAACTGATTACGGTAACCAAGGGAGTTACTATCATGTTCAGTAGCAGGCTGTAGGTGGTGAGGGTATTAAAGTGGAATAGAGAGAGGGGAATGGTCCAAAAGTAGGCGACCAGGGGTACGGCGATCGCCGTGGCCAGGGTTGGCGGCAGCCATTGCAACCAGCGGGTTAGAGGGCTCACTCCCAGCATTAAACCCAGGGTTGCCATGGCACTGAGACGGAAGCCAATATCCTCAATCCAGCCGGGCTGCCATAACAGTAAGAGAGTGACCGCCAGCAGTAGGCTGCCCAGGGGCCTGACCTGACGCTCCAGGGCTAGACTCACCAATGCCGCTAAGCCCATCACCGCCGCCCGCATGATACTGGGTTGACCACCGGTCATCAACACATAAAGGCCCAGGGTAACGCTGCCCACTCCTAACTTAGACCAGCCTGGATGGGAGCAGCGTTTGACGATCGCTGGATGGCCCATAATCCCTAACACCACCCCCAGCAGGAGGGAGACATGGAAGCCAGAGGCTGCCAGGGTATGGGCTAGTCCTGCCTGAATAAAACTATCCTGTAGATCATAAGGAACATTCACCGCCCGGCGATCCAGCGCCATAGCGCTGACCAGTGGGCCAGCCCGTTCCCCGAGACCCATGGCGTGGGCCGAGGCGATTCGCTGGCGCAGACGCCAGAGTCCCCATCTGGGGCCATCGGCGGCCAGCTGTATGCGGCGAGCACTAAGCCCAGCATAGCAACCCTGGCTGGCTAGATATTGGGGAAGGTTAAAGCCATAGGGGTTTTTGGGCGGGCTAGGGGCGTAGAGTCGGCCCTGGACCTTGAGGGTCTGACCGGGATGAAGATCGACGATCGCCGCCGCCGGCAGAGTCACGTAAAGTTTGCCCTGCACCGCTTGGGGAGGTCCCAGGGGGATTCCCTGGCCATCCAGAGGGCGAGCTAGCTGGGAGCGTAACCAGATCTGCCCCTTGCCATTACGACTCAGCCGTGGCATCGCTTCCACCTGCCCCCAAACCTCCTGTCCTATCGCTGCCTCGGGGCGGCTTAGCTGGTGACTAATGTCCTGGGCCGAGGGGGTAGGATAGCGCCAGCCGTAGTTGCCAATGGCCAGAATGGCGATCGCACCAACCGCCAGCCAGAGGCCAACCCCTGGCCCCCCAGACCAATACCGAGGCAGGGTAAGGGCTGCTAAAAGTGACCCCAGAGCGATCAACCCAACGGTCACGGGAACCGCCAGGCCAACCGTCAACCCCCCATGGCGGACCACCAGGCTCACCATTAACAACCCCAGGCAATAGGCTCCAGCCCCCCACCAAGCCATTCCCCTTTCCATCAACCAATTCCGACCCATTTGCTGCCTCCGGTGAATCTGCCCTGGCCAGGCCATGGCCTTAGCAAACCCAAAGAAGCGGATAAAACTACAAAACTGCCACATTCCTACGGAATTAGGCGGAGGTCAGCTAGAACACCTACCCAGTAGAGGCTGTTATCAATGAGCTCCATCCGGGTTACACATCTCCGACCAGATTTAGTCTCAAGGATGCCTAAGAGACCGTTTGAAAAGTCGGTCGGATAGACTAGAGAGAGAACTTTGGTGGGGGAACCTACCCGATTCAGTTGGTGAGATTGGCGTCCCTTGGTAGGATGAACATCGTCCCGTGTGTCTGTGTTACTTACCATGGCCTCCACCTACTCCTTTGACATTGTCAGTGACTTTGATCGCCAGGAACTGGTTAATACCCTTGATCAAACCCGCCGGGAGGTAACCAGTCGCTACGACCTGAAGGACTCTAAAACCACCCTAGATCTAGGGGAAGCAAGCCTCACCATTGAAACCGCCAGCTCCATGACCTTGACCGCGGTGAAGGAACTTCTTCACCAAAAGGCCGCTAAGCGTAATCTCTCTTTGAAGATCTTTGACTACGGTCAGACGGAATCCGCCAGTGGCAACCGGGTCCGCCAGGTGGTCACCCTCAAGAAGGGGATTAGTCAGGATTTGGCCAAGCAGATTACCAAACTGATCCGCGATCGCCTGAAAAAAGTCACCGCCACCATTCAGGGAGACGCGGTCAGGGTGTCAGGCAAGTCAAAGGACGACCTGCAGGAGGCGATGCAGGTGGTTAAACAGGAGGAATGGCCGGTGGCTCTACAATTTACTAACTACCGCTAAAGTGGGTGATGGAGTGCTCACCAGCTTTGCCCAAAAACTATCCGCCCTTGCCAGGGGGAGGACAGGTCCTCGGGGCAAGGGCGGTCTAGTCGGATCTTCGGTTAAACCTGACTGCCGGGAGGAACCCAGGCTAATTGGCTAAGAAAGAATTAATCCCTTCAGGAGCTAACTAAACTAAAGTACAGCCCCGGCGCACAGTCGGCCTACATTAACCTGAAGACCCACACGTTTACTACTCTCTTGCATGGGCACCACCTCCTGGGATACTAAAGGGTACAATTTATCTGCCCCACGTGTGGCATTAGAGGTACCATAGCACACTATTCAAAGGATAGGGGGCACCCCCACCCCATGTTACCCCCCAGCCTACCAGCCATCACCCTTGACCCGCTGCTGCGCCACTGGCTGCAGGAGGATATTGGCCGTGGCGACTGGAGCACCGTCAGTCTGGGCCCCCTGGCCCAGGGCTTGGCCCAGGCCCAGTGGGTCGCCAAGGGGGC
This sequence comes from Cyanobacteriota bacterium, assembly GCA_035286245.1. Taxonomy (GTDB): domain Bacteria; phylum Cyanobacteriota; class Cyanobacteriia; order Phormidesmidales; family Phormidesmidaceae; genus Nodosilinea. The sequence continues at coordinate 12,253 of JAYKIM010000213.1, forward strand.
CGGGGTGGTGGCGGGGCTGCCGGTGGCGGCCCGCCTGTTTACCCTGCTGGATGCTGGAGTTAGCTTTGTCGCCCTGGTGCCAGAGGGGCAACTCTGTGCCCCCAACACCCCCATCGCCGAGATCACCGGCCCCCTAGCCAGCTTGCTGATGGGGGAACGGGTGGCCCTCAATTTGGCCATGCGCCTCAGCGGCATTGCCACCGCCACCCGCCAGTACGTGGCGGCCCTGGCGGATTACCCAACCCAGTTTGTCGATACCCGCAAAACCACCCCCGGTCTGCGGCTGTTGGAGAAATACGCCAGTCGGGTGGGGGGGGCGATCAACCACCGCCTGGGGCTGGACGATGCGGTCATGCTGAAGGATAACCACATCGCCGCCGCCGGTGGAGTGGCGATGGCGATGGCCCGGGTGCGCCAGGCCGTTCCCTACCCCCTGCGGGTGGAGGTGGAGGTTAGCAGTCTAGCCCAGCTGGAGGAGGCGCTTAGCTGCCCAATCGACATGATCATGCTCGATAATATGCCGGTGGAGACCATGGTCACGGCGGTGCAGCGTCTGCGCCAGGTCCGTCCCCACCTGGCCATCGAAGCCTCGGGCAACGTCAGTCTGGCCACCCTGGGGGCGATCGCCGCCACCGGCGTGGACTTCATCTCCAGCAGTGGCCCGATCACCCGGGCCCCCTGGTTAGACATCAGCATGCGCCTGCTCACCGAGGGCCTAGACTGAGGGATATACACCTGTGATCGGAGCATTAACCACCATGATTATCACCACAGGCCCCTCGGTGGAGGGGCGCACCATCAGCCAGTATTGTGGTCTGGTGAATGGGGAGGCCATCCTAGGGGCGAATATTTTCAAGGACTTCTTTGCCGGTATTCGTGACATTGTGGGGGGGAGATCGGGGGCCTACGAAACCTCCCTGCAGCAGGCCCGCACCACCGCCATCCGGGAAATGGAGCAGGCGGCTCGGGCCCTGGGGGCCGATGCCATTATTGCGGTGGATATTGACTACGAGTCCATCTCCATCAGTAACGGCGGCACCATGCTGATGGTGGCCGCCAGTGGTACGGCGGTGCGGCTGGCCTAGGCGGTGACTACGGAGGTGACGGGGGCAGCCCTGGCCGCCTGGCGGACCCAGGCTCGACACCAGGCCGAAGCCGCCGGGGTGGACCCGGCGGAGGTGGACTGGCTGCTGCGGGCCCTCAGCCCCCTCGATGCCCTGGCCCTGAAACTGGGCCGCCTGGCGGAGATGCCCGCCATCTCCCTGGCCCTGCCCCTGGCGGATCTGGATCAACGCTGGCAGCAGCGCCTGCAGCGGCGGGTGCCGGTGCAGTACCTGGCGGGTCAGACCCCCTGGCGCGACCTAACCCTGCAGGTGTCGCCGGCGGTACTGATTCCCCGCCCGGAGACGGAGCTGATCATTGATCTGGCGGTGGCGGCCAGCCAGCGGGCCCCCGATCTGCAAGGGGGCCTCTGGGTCGATCTGGGCACTGGCAGCGGGGCGATCGCCCTGGGGTTGGCCCAGGCCCTACCCTTGGCCACCATTCTGGCGGTGGACTACAGCCCTGCCGCCCTGGCGGTGGCCAAGGCCAACGCCCAAGCCGCCGGTTTGGCGGACCGTATCCATTTTCACCAGGGCTCCTGGTTTACCCCCCTGGCCCCCTACCGGGGCCAAATCCACGCCATGGTGGCCAATCCCCCCTACATCCCCACCGGATTGCTACCCACCCTGGCCCCGGAGGTGATTAACCACGAACCCCGCGCCGCCCTGGATGGCGGCATTGATGGGCTAGGGTCGATCCGCACCCTGGTGGCCGATGCCCCGGATTATCTGCAGCCCGACGGCCTCTGGCTGGTGGAAATGATGCAGGGTCAGGGACCCGCCATTCTGGCCCTACTGGCCGCCAACGGCGCCTATCGGGATAGTCAGGTGCACCGGGATCTGGCGGGGTGCGATCGCTTCACCCAGGCCTGGCGTCGCTAGCCACCGGCAGCCAGACTACAAACACCGTGCCCGGCCCCTTAGCAAAACCCTGGCTAGTCTCCGGGGGCGGGGTGGGCCACCACTGCCCTAGGGGGGCTGGGCTCACCAGGGTCAAATGGCCCCCCATGGCATTGACTAGCTCCTGCCCAATGGCCAACCCCAGCCCCGTGCCGGCAATCGTCCCCTGGCTTTGTACCCCTCGGTAATGGCGATCAAACACCCGGCTTTGGTCCGCCAGGGGAATGCCCGGCCCCGTATCCCCCACCGCAATACCCTGAAAGGCTTGTCCCTGCCACTCCTCCGCCAGCCCCCCCCGCACCCAGACCAGGGCCCCGGCTGGGGCATACTTGAGGGCATTATCCAGTAAATTACTCAGCACCTCCCCCAGGGCGGCCCGGTCCATCCACACCGGCGGTAGGTCCTCGGGCAGATCGGCCCATAGGTGCAGGCCCCGGTCCTGGGCGATGGCTTCGATGCTGGGCAAGAGGGGGGCCGCCACGGCGGCGATGTGATCGGGGCGTAGGGCCAGGGCTTGATGGAAGGGAGGATCCTCAGCGCCCGCCGTTGGCCCAGTTGCCCCAGGCAAAACCAGTTGCCCTAGCGGCGGCACCCCCCCTGGACCGGCCAGTTGTTCATCCCCCTGCTCGAGGGTGTGGTCAAACTGCTCCGCCAGCCCCTCCAGTCGCTGACTTTCGCGCACAATACCGGTGGCCAGGGTCTGGTTAGGATCGTCGCTGGGCAAACGTTTAACCAAGAGTTTTCCAAAGGTTTGTAAGGCCGTCAGCGGATTACGAAACTGGTGCAGCAGATCGTGAAAACTCTCCGACTGGTTCAGCTGCTGTCGGTGTTGCTGGTAAAGCTGCTGCTGCCACCACTGCCCCCGCTGGTCTAGCACCCAGGCTAGGGCCAGGGTATTGGCAATGGCCTCCCCCTGTTGCTGGTCATCGTAGCCCCAGGGTAAATTCAGACGGTGACTGACGATGACCCCCAGGGCCACCCCCTCATGTATTAACGGTAGTACCAGGGGAGAGGCGCCACCGGCCCAGGGGGATGGGGAAGAGGACGGATCTTCAGAAAAGAGGTCCTCCGATTCACCAGCGAAATCCTGTGGGGAGGAAGGGTCGTGACTGGGTTGGACCATTCCCAGGACCCCTGGCAGAAGCCCTTCCTCCGTTTCCGGATAGGCTAGGAGCGGTACCAGGGATAGGGTATCAGAGTCGCCAGTGGGTTGGGCCAGATAAATCACCGTTGAGGTCGCCCGCAGGGCCTGGCTTAAAACCAGAAGCTGGGACCGACACAGGGAAATAAACTCGGCGCTGGCAAAGGGCATGGATGAAAGCACAATCTGGAAGTATGACCGCAACAAGTCTAAAGTTTTGTCAATTTTTTAACACTTCTTTTTAGTTGATCCGCTATTGATGGGCTGAAGCCCTTTAGTAGCATAACTTTAAGAGATTGCGGTGAAATTTTAAGAGAAGTTGAAATTCTGATTTCAAATCGATATACTGGCCTTGGTTTAGGATTTTGTAACTAAAACTACACCAAAACTACAGTCAAATATCCAGAGAGGGAGGTAGGCAACTTGGCAAGGAGACGTAAGCGCAAGAGCCGCCGTCGACTAGAGGGTCGCCGTATATTAGAAGCTGTTCCTCAGTTTAGTATTGAGAGCGGCAATGAAAAACCGGTAACTGCAGCTCGTAACTTTATTCACTCAGAAGGTATTGCGCCACCGGCGCTACTACTCGTTAAGCGTAATGAGCATACCACTGATCGGTACTTCTGGGCGGAAAAGGGCTTGTTCGGGGCACAGTACGTCGAGGAAAACCATTTCCTCTTTCCTAGTTTGCGCGTCCTACTGGGGGAAGAAGATGTGGCCACCGTTGGCGCCGGAGCCCAGTAAATTGTATTAAGAGGGGGCGACCGCTGGTGCGTTCCCGTTACTAAGGCTTTTATCTACCAGGGCTGGCCTTGCGGTTAGCTCTTTTTTATGCCCAGTCGTCTCAGTTAGGGCAACAGCAACAAAACTTAAATACTGGCGGGCTAACAGGCCCCGACAGTCGTAGTAATCTGGTGAACGACGGATCTTAATAATTAATTTTCAAGAGGGTATTATCCATGGTTCAGCGCGGTTCTAAGGTTCGCATTCTCCGCCCAGAGTC
>JAYKIM010000214.1:0-6996 GCA_035286245.1 Cyanobacteriota bacterium
TCCTGCACAGTTGCCACGTGGTGGGCACCCCCGGCTCCGGCTTTGGTGCCGCCGGGGAGGGCTATTTCCGCATTTCCGCCTTTAATAGCCGGGCCAACGTGGTGGAGGCCATGGAGCGGGTCACCCAGCAGTTCAAGGTTTAGGGGCTGGGACTCAGGGTTTTTAGGGATCCCAGCCCCAGACCTCAGCGGCAACCCAAACTATCCCGGGTGGCGACGCCGGTGATGGGGTTGGTGCCGCTGGCGGTCTGGCAGAGCTGGCTAATCTGGTAGCGGTCCAGGATAGCGCCGGAGAAATCTGCCCCCGTCACCTCCGCCTCCCGGAAGCTGCTGCTGGTGAGGATGGCATCGACGAAGCGGGCCTCGGTGAGGTTGGCCTGATCAAAAATTACCCGGTCGGCAAAGGTGCCGGATAGATCGGCCTGGCTCAGGTTGGCCCGCAGGAAGGAGGCCTTGGTGAGAATGGTGCGGCTCAGGTCCGTGCCGGTGAAGTTAGCCTCCCGCATTTCGGCGGCGGCAAAGGAGGTGCCCGATAGGTTTTGCCCCGAAAAGTCTCGAAAACTCAGATCGGTGAGGGTGTAGTCAACGGTATTGTCCTGGGCCAGGGCCAGGGGGGTGAGGCTAAACCAGGCGACCAGGGCGATCGCCAGCACCCACCGCAGCCCAGGAGACCTCCAAACCATTGCCCTACCCCCTTTAGTACGATGCACTGCGTTTACCCTCGGTTGGGCCTGGCTGCAGGCTAGCCCGGGCCGCTCGGCTATCCGGGGCGCCCACCTCTCCAGTCTACCCTAGCTGGGGCTAGCCATATCCGCGTAGGTTCCCTGCTGGCACCGGGGGCAGAGGCCGAAAAACTCCAAGGTATGGTAAAAAATCTTGAACTGATGGATCTGGTGGAGTTGGGTCTCCAGGTCGTGAACCGGGCACTGGTCCACGACAATGGTGTTGCCGCACTGCAGGCAGGTGAGGTGGTGGCGATCTCTCTGGGGCAGACTGTAGAGGGCCTCCCCCGAAGGCAGGGTGCGCACCTGCACTGCCCCCGCCAACTTCAGCGCCTCCAGGGCTCGGTACACCGTCGCCAACCCCATGGTCATGCCCTCCTGGCGCATTTCCATGTACAGTTCCTGGGCGGAAATCGGCTGACTCAACCCCCTCAGGGCCGATAGGATTTTCTCCTGACTACGGGTGCGTGGCGCCATGGCGGGTCCTTTCTTCTCCAGCCATTCTACCAACTCCGGCATAGGGTAGGATGGAATACGGCAGTGGCTGAGCAGGTGATCGGTGTCCTCTCCTAGCGATCGTGTTTATAGTGCTCGTATCTACGTCACCCTGCGCCCCTCGGTGCTTGACCCGGCGGGTACGGCGGTGCAGACGGGGCTGGCTCACCTGGGCTATACCAATGTGGCTGGACTGCGCATTGGCAAGTATATGGAGCTATCCCTGACGGCGACGGATGAGGCGGCGGCCCGACAGCAGTTGGATCGAATGTGCGATCAGTTGCTGGCCAATCCGGTGATCGAGACCTATCGTTTTGACCTTGAGCCCGTGGCCCCACCCCTATGACCCTGGCCTCTTCGCCCCAAACCCTGATTTCCGTTGGCCTGCTGGTGTTCATTCCGGTGTCGATCCTGGCGGAGCGGCTAGGGTGGGGAGCGCTAACGGTGTTTGGTCTATCGGCCCTGGCCATTGTTCCCCTGGCCATCTGGCTGAGCACCGCGACGGAAGAACTGGCGGTGGTCACTGGTCCCACCATTGGCGGCCTACTCAACGCCGTGTTTGGCAATGCCACGGAGTTAATTATTGCCCTGGTGGCCCTTAAGTCAGGGCTAGTTGACATTGTTAAGGCCAGCATCACCGGATCGATTCTGGCCAATACCCTGCTGGTGCTAGGGCTGTCGATGTTAGTGGGGGGGCTACGCTACAGAGAACAACAGTTTAATCAGGCGGTGGCGGGGATAAATGGCTCCACCATGACCCTGGCGGTGACGGCAATCATCATTCCCGCCATGGTAATTAACACCTCCAGCATCGTAGAGGCCTCGGTGATTCGCCACCTATCGGTGGTGGTGGCGATCGTCATGATTACCGTCTACGGCCTCACCCTACTGTTTTCCCTGAAAACCCACAGCTATCTCTACGATGTGGGGGTGACGGATTTTGGCGAGGTGACAGGAGCTCACGACTCGCCCCAGGCTAGCCACGCTGCCGCCCCGCCTAACCCTTGGCTGTGGTTGGGGGTGCTACTGGCGGCAACGGTGGGGGTGGCGATCGAATCGGAGATTTTTGTGGGGGCGGTGGAGGAAGCCGCCCATAACCTGGGTCTGACGGACCTGTTTACTGGCGTTATTTTACTGCCCCTGGTGGGCGGAGCAGCGGAGTACGTTACGGCGGTGCGGATGGCCGCCAAGAACAATATGGACCTAGCGGTGTCCGTGGCCATGGGCTCCAGTTTGTTAGTAGCCCTGCTAGTTGCTCCGGTGTTGGTGATCGTGGGGGAGTTGATTGGCCAGCCCATGGATTTAAATTTCGGCCTGTTTGAAGTGGTAGCGGTGGCGGTGGCGGTGGCCACGGTGAACCTGGTTAGTCAGGATGGTCGCTCCAACTGGCTAGAGGGGGTACTGTTGCTGTCTACCTTTGCCCTACTGGGGGCCGCCTTTTTCTTCCACCCGGTTTAAGTATATGCCCTCCGGGCCCCCACCTCGCGTAGCGGCCCGGAGGGCATATGCTGGGGGGAGTTAGAGGTGTCGAGAATCTATGACGGCCCAAAGTCCCCTAGGGTGTTATTGCCGCGCTATAGCACGAGTTAGGGGATTTAGGGGGCCTTTGAGAGCAAGTCTACCAGCCAAACACTTGTGTGTACACGGTAGGCCCTGGGAGAGGGGTTTGGGGTGTAACTTGCTTACCGAAGGGTGGGAAAAGTTAGGACTCAAAGTAGGATTTTAGATCTACTGAGTTTAGTTAAACTCTCACGTCGATGTCCAACCTCTACCCTGTGCTGTATGGCTACGGTGCTAAAAAAACCTTGAGGGGATGTTGTATCAACATCCCCTCAAGAGAGGTAGAAAAATCTACATAGCTTTTACGAAAAAGCTAATTAACGTTGGGGTAAGTAGGCAATGGGGTTGACAGTACCGTTGCCAGGTAGGTGAATTTCAAAGTGGAGGTGAGGTCCAGTGCTGTAACCAGTACTACCCATCTGAGCGATGGATTGTCCCTGGTTGACCTGCTGACCCTCTCGCACCAAGAGTCGGCTGTTATGGGCGTAGCGAGTCATACTGCCATCACGATGGCGAATGTCAACAACGTTGCCATAACCCCCGGAGTTCCAACCGGAACGAACCACTACGCCGCTAGCCGCTGCTACAATAGGCGTACCCACCGGTCCAGCAATATCAATACCGCGGTGCATACGACCCCAGCGCCAGCCATAGCCAGAGGTAAAGGTACCACGGGTTGGCCAAACATAACCATTGGCATCGGCCGGAGCCTGGGGCAAGAATTCACCAGCACCAGGAAGCATGGGCATGCCAGGTACCACAGTCTGCCCGGTAGGGGCAGTGGGCAAGGGGCGGTAAATATCAGGATTTAGGGGAGCCGCAGCCAGTACGTGCTGATTGCTAGCTTCTGCTTCAATGGCAGAGGTAGATGGGTCAACGGCAGCAGCAGTAGCGGAGGCAGATTTAACTAAACTAACCGTAGCTGAGGACGGGTCGGACACATCGTCAACAACCCAATGATTGGCGACGGAATCAGTATCACTCAGATCTGATTGGGCCGGAACCGCACTGGGGGAAGAAGTGGTCAACGTAGACCCATCAGCGGATGCGGTCAACTGATTAAGTTCTTGAGAGCGAGAACGCTCTAACTGCTGGCGGGCCAGGGCTAGCTTAGAGGCGAGCTGATCGCGATCAATGGTAACCGTGTTAGCCTCTCGCATCCGAGCCAGGGACTCACGAATTACCTGCTCTCGATTGACATCATAGGTATTGGCAGCAGCTACCCTGTTGAGTTGATCTTCAGAAGACAATTGAGCCTCCTGAGAGTGGCTAGAAGCCTCTACTTCAGAATAGGTCAGGGCAACCTGATTAGGACCCTTTTGAGGAGCAACAACAAATTGGGAGGAGGCATCAACCCAGGTAGTTTCTGGGGAAGCTAGCGCCTGTTCTACATAGGTAACCGGTACCAAAGAACCAGCAGAAGAAAAGCTGACCAGGGTTTCGGCTGCAGCCAAAGATGACTTAGAAGCAGATGGGGGAAGATTCGCCTGAGCCAATAAGGCCTCTGAGCCCACTTTACCTTGAGAAGCGTGAGTAAGACTCGAATTAAGAGATGGATTGGAAGTTTTCCAGTCATCTCTAAGCTCTTGAGTCGACCGTAGGGTCAAACTAGGATTAGCTAAGGAAAGGGGGGTAAACTCACCGCCAACTCCACCGGAAGCTGAAGGAGAAGCGTCAGTCGAAGAAATGCTGGGCGGTACCTTCAGTACTTGTCCGACCCTGAGCACCTCATCAGGAGAAATACCATTGACAATCTCTAAAACCTTAATGTCAGCATCGTGATGCTCGGCAATTTGCCAGAGGCTATCACCAGATTCAACGGTGTAGTATGCAACCGATCTGCTTGAATCGGCTCCCTCACTGTTCCCTAGCGTGGTACTAGTTTCAGAAGTACCTAAGCCATCGGCCGCTAAAACAGGCTCGTGGGTAGACAGTAAAGGAACGGACGCCCCAAAGGTCAAGGCTACACCTAGCATGGTCATGGGACCACTGATCGACGGACGGATGGCGGCTGGTAAGCCAGGTTGCTGAATACCAGACTGTTGTAGACCATTACTAACCGTAGAATCTTTGTGAAACATTTGCTTCAGGGAACTCAAGGAACGACCTCCTACTAAACCATTACACGACGGTTGAACCATACTTCCACAAAACAACATCAGGTACAGGGCCTAAGGTTGATTGGTAGGGAAAGAATCAAACGCCAGATACGTAGACCCTAAACACTAAGCTTCACTTGACTCGCCCTAGACGAGAACCGACTGTAGGTAAGAATACCTTAGGCCATCAAGTTAAAGCAAGTTTACACGAGTAAACAAAAAAAACAATCCCTACCATTCTTGACCCAGAAGATCGTAATCTTCTACAGAAAATTTCAACTTTGCAAACACAACACAATTATCTTTAACCTTCCGAAAACCCTTTGACAAGTAGGGGTGGGTTTGGTCGGCTGCAACTTGAGGAACGAAATCAGACTATTTTTTCTTTCCTCAAACGACTTTAAACGGATCTCTACAAACTCCCAACCGCAGGGTCTTGGAGGGGATCGACCCATCCTTAATTTGTGCAAACTGTAGGAACTATTTAGGGCAGTCAGGAGGGTTAAGGGGAGTGAGATATAAATTCCTTATCAGGGCTCCGTTCTTTGTATCAAGCGCTACACCGATCTAATTTTGGTGGTTTTGCAACTCCCTCTCCCCAGGTCCGAGAGGTCCTAATCAATAGGCATTTCAGGCCCTCGTGGGTTGTTTTCCAGAGCATGGGAACGGAGTTCCTGGGGTTTTGGATAGTTTGCAAAAATAGCTGAAGTTATTTCCTGGAGAGGGGCAGAAATCTGCCGGCTTAGTTGGCTAACAGCTCTCTATCGCTGTTAATGGATGGAGCCAGTCGGGGACCAAGGGTAACCGGCGCGATGGGTTGGTGGCTGGACCTGTGGTTGGGTCTATCTATGGTTTAGGAAGCAAGCTGGCGAAGAGCTTCAAATAGCCCCACTGCTGCACTAGCAGAAAGGTTCAAGCTTCTGACTATGGTTCGATCAATCGGTATGCGGAGGGTTTGGTGGCAGGTTTCCAGAATATTGGTAGGTAATCCGGTGGTTTCACTACCAAATAATAGCCAATCATCCGGTTCATAGCCGATATCTAAATAACTTAATCGTCCATAAGTGGTAAACCCTAGCAATCGGCCGCCCTGCTGGTGTTGATAGGCTTGGAAGGTGGCCCAATCGGGGTGAAGAGTTAAATCAACCTGGGGCCAGTAATCCAACCCAGCTCGTTTGAGGGCCCGATCGCTCAACTCAAAACCCAGGGGTTGAACCAGGTGTAGGGGGGTTTTGGTGGCGGCACAGGTGCGGGCAATATTACCGGTGTTAGGCGGGATTTGAGGATTTACAAGAACCATCCGAGGCATAGCGGCAAGGGAGGAGAGTAAGTATTTTGAAATTACACAAAGCCATTCTTTTGTCAAGCACTGATAGGGATTATTAATGCTCGACTCTGTTTTTGGGATTGGGGTCGATCAACCTCCCCATAGCTTAGCGTCAGGATCGGTAAACCGAAACAATTTAGGGGGTTAACCTCACCGGTTCAGGGGCAGATCTGAACAGGGGGCTGTAGCCATAGAGCTGAGGACACCAAACAACCCCTAGGGCTACAGCCCATAGCCAAGGGGCAGGCCATCTTTCCCTAACCGGACCCTAACCGACCTGGGAACTACCATGGGGTTGGCTAAACCGCTGAGGAGGGCGTTGAAGGGTGAAATCCAATGCTGGGTTAGCATTCTAGCTCCTCTCCCCCAGGCGACGGCGATAGAATGGACAGTAGATCATGCCGGTCTACTCAAGGATTGGCGGTAAAAACCCAGAACCTACCGATTCAGGGCCTTCTCCTTATATATATGTCAAACCGCATATGTCAAACCGCACTCTGCCCCTCAACGATAGTCTCCGCCAATACCTCGTAGACCACTCGGTGCAAGAGCCGGAGCTGCTGGTCGCCCTTCGTCAGGAAACCGCCCGCCATCCCCTGGCGGAGATGCAAATCGCTCCGGAGCAGGGCCAATTTATGGCGCTTTTGGTGCAATTGCTAGGGGTTAGAAAGGCCCTGGAGGTGGGGGTGTTTACCGGTTACAGTGCCCTGCGGGTAGCCTTAGCCATGCCGGCCGATGGTCGCTTAGTGGCCTGTGATATTAACCCTGAGTATACGGCGATCGCCCAGCGTTAC
>JAYKIM010000215.1:0-3496 GCA_035286245.1 Cyanobacteriota bacterium
TGAGATCCAGGCTTTCTGGGCAGAGCATCAAGTTTACGAAACCCTGGCCCAGGAGAACCCCGGCGAGCTGTTTGTGCTCCACGATGGCCCCCCCTACGCCAATGGGGACCTGCACATTGGCCACGCCCTCAACAAAATTCTCAAGGACATCATTAATAAGTACCAGCTGCTGCAGGGGCGGCGAGTCCGCTACGTCCCCGGTTGGGACTGCCATGGTCTACCGATCGAGTTGAAGGTGCTCCAGACGCTGGAGGCCAAGGAACGGGCCAGCCTCACCCCCCTGCAGCTACGCCAGAAGGCCCGGGACTTTGCCCTCCAGGCCATTGATCGGCAGCGCCAGGGCTTTAAGCGCTACGGGGTTTGGGGGGATTGGGACCACCCCTACATGACCCTGACCCCCGCCTACGAGGCGGCCCAGATTGGGGTGTTTGGCCAGATGTACCTGAAGGGCTATATCTACCGGGGGCTGAAGTCGGTACACTGGAGCCCCACCTCCCAAACTGCCCTGGCGGAGGCGGAGTTGGAGTACCCCGAGGGCCATACCTCCCCCAGTATTTATGCCGCCTTTCCCCTGGTTAGCCTGAGTCCTGGGGCCGATGTCCTCAAACCCTACCTGGGAGAGCTGGGGGTGGCGATCTGGACCACCACTCCCTGGACCATTCCCGCCAACCTGGGGGTGGCGGTCAACCCTGAGCTTACCTACGCGGTGGCGGCGGTGAAATCGGGGCAACCCTTCCCCTACCTGCTGATTGCCAAGGACCTCTGCGATCGCCTGGCCCAAACCCTGGGCACCGCCCTCACCGTCAAAGCCGAGATCCCGGGGTCGGCCCTGGAGCACTGCACCTACCGCCATCCCCTGTTTGACCGGGAAAGCTCGATTCTCATTGGCGGCGACTACGTCACCACCGAGTCGGGCACCGGCCTGGTGCACACCGCCCCCGGCCATGGGGACGAAGACTTTAAAGTGGGGCAGCGCTACGGCCTGCCCATCCTCTGCCCGGTGGACGAGCGGGGGGATATGACCGCTGAAGCCGGTCCCTTCGCGGGCCTGAATGTGTTGAAGGACGCCAACCCAGCGGTGATCGAGGCCCTGACCAGGGCCGGTGCCCTGCTCAAGCAGGAGCCCTACGTCCACAAGTATCCCTACGACTGGCGCACCAAAAAACCCACCATTTACCGGGCCACGGAGCAGTGGTTTGCTTCGGTGGCGGGCTTCCGCGAGGCGGCCCTGGAGGCGATTCGCCAGGTGCGGTGGATTCCGGCCCAGGGGGAAAACCGGATTACCGCCATGGTGGGCGATCGCTCCGACTGGTGTATCTCCCGCCAGCGCACCTGGGGGGTGCCGATTCCAGTATTCTACGACCTGGAAACCGGCGAGCCCCTGATCAACGCCGACACCCTGGCTCACATCCAGGCCCTTTTCGCCGAAAAGGGCTCCGATGCCTGGTGGGAACTGCCGGAGGCGGATTTGCTACCCCCCGCCTACCGCGACAATGGCCGCACCTACCGCAAGGGCACCGACACCATGGATGTGTGGTTTGACTCCGGTTCCTCCTGGGCGGCGGTGGCCCAGCAGCGGCCCGATCTCCACTACCCGGTGGAGATGTATCTGGAGGGCTCGGACCAGCACCGGGGCTGGTTCCAGTCCAGTTTGCTGACCAGCGTGGCGGTGCATGGCCACGCCCCCTACAAAACCGTCCTCACCCACGGCTTTACCCTGGACGAACAGGGCCGCAAGATGAGTAAGTCCATGGGTAACGTGGTGGACCCCTCGGTGGTGATTGAGGGGGGCAAAAACCAGAAGCAAGACCCACCCTACGGCGCCGATGTGCTGCGCCTGTGGGTGTCCTCGGTGGATTACTCCGCCGATGTACCCCTGGGCAACACCATCCTCAAGCAGATGGCGGATGTGTACCGCAAGATTCGCAACACCGCCCGCTTCCTATTGGGGAACCTGCACGACTTTGACCCGGCCCACCAGGCGGTGCCCTACGATCAGCTACCGGAGTTGGATCGCTACATGCTGCACCGGATTGGCGAGGTGTTTACCGACATCACCGACGCCTTTGAAACCTACGAGTTTTTCCGGTTCTTCCAGACGGTGCAAAACTTCTGCGTGGTGGATCTCTCCAACTTTTACCTGGACATCGCCAAGGACCGGCTCTACATCAGTGCCCCCGACTCCTTCCGGCGGCGTAGTTGCCAGACGGTGCTGGCGATCGCCATGGAAAATCTGGCCCGGGCCATTGCCCCGGTGATCTCCCACATGGCGGAGGATATCTGGCAAAATCTCCCCTACCCCAGCGGTTATAACTCCGTGTTTCAGGCCGGCTGGGTGGATCTTGACCCCCAGTGGCACCAACCGGCTCTGGCCCAGCGTTGGGCTCCCCTGCGCAGCCTGCGCCAGGAGGTCAACCGGGTGCTAGAACAGGCCCGTACCGCCAAGGCGATCGGCTCTTCCCTGGAGGCCAGGGCCCTGATCTACGTGGCCGATGCCCGTTGGCGCCAGCAACTGGCAGCCCTCAACCCCAGCGATGCGATCGCCGCCGGGGCTAACCATGTGGATGAACTACGCTACCTGCTGCTGGTCTCCCAGGTGGATCTGCTGGATAGCCCGGACTCCCTGGCGGATCTGCCCTACCATAGCCAGACGGAAACCCTGGCGGTGGGGGTGACGGGGGCGGCGGGGCAGAAGTGCGATCGCTGCTGGAACTACTCCACCCAGGTGGGCCACCACCCTGACCATCCCAGCCTCTGCGAACGGTGTGTACAGGCTCTGTCGGGGCAGTTTTGAGAACCATCTAGGTCTGGCTATCGCCGCTGCCCCAAAGAACTGTTATCCCTGCCGTGATAAGGACCTAGCCATCGCTGAGACAGCCGAACTAGGCTAGAGATTCCTGGTTTTTTGACGTCAGTTGGCGCTTCTGAATACCCTGCAAAAACATCGGCACAAAGGTCTTCAGGAAAGCCTCCGGATCCCGCTGCCAGGCGCGCTGAGCGGCGGTCAGGCGAGTCTTTTGCAGCTCGGGGGCAAACAGGGAACCGGGCAACCGCTCCATCAGGTAGCGGGGCCGCTCCCAGAGGGGCAGGGTATTGGCAATATCCAGCAGCTGGCTGAGCCGACGCAGCTCAGCCCCCAGGGTAATGTCCATGCCGGCCTCAAAGGCACTCTGCTCGATCGCAGTGTATTTCTGCTTAGCCTGCTCTACGTTCTCGCGGCTGGCAGGGCTCTGGCGGGCAATGGCGGCCAGACGGCGGGTGCCCCAGCGCACATGGGCCGCCTCCTCCGGCAGAATCCGCTCCAGGGTTTCGCGAATCTGGATGTTTTCAGGGGTCTGGGGAGCAGACTTGAGGGCATGAATATGGGCAGCAAAATACTCACAGCCCCGCTTTTCCGTCACATTGATGGCGACTAGGGCGGAAATCACCCCATCCTCGAGGCGATCGGGGCCCTGAAAGCTGTCCTGATCCAAAAGCCGCTCAAACTCATCGATAT
>JAYKIM010000216.1:0-19744 GCA_035286245.1 Cyanobacteriota bacterium
TGAATTGCTGGATGTAGGGGAGGGCCTCACTTAAAATTTTGACCCGCAGGGCTTCAGCGGCGTGGATAGCATCGGCGTGGGACGCGGCGGACTGGACCATGGCAAGGGTGGTGGTAAGGGGTGGAGGGAGTAACCTCACGTTAGTGTATCAATTCAATTCGGCAGAAGGGAGCGGCGGGCAAATTCTTTGGTCAACAAGCGTTAATATGCGATCGCTGACCGCCGCCGTTCTTTCCCCTGGCCCTACCGTCACCTGGATATCAGCCTGGGCGTAGAGGGGCTGGCGCTGGGCCCAGAGGTCCGCCAGGGTGGCCGGCCAATCGGGCCGCTGCAGTAGGGGCCGCTGGCGATCGCCCATCAGCCGCTGCCGCAATAGCTCCAGGGGGACATCTAACCAGACCACAATGCCGTGGTGCAGGTAGCTCCAGTTGTGGGGTTGGGTGACAATCCCCCCACCGGTGGCCACCACCAGCCGTCGGTAGGCCGAGAGCTCAGCCAGTACCGCCGTTTCCAACTGGCGAAAGGCGGCTTCCCCCTGCTGGTCAAAAATCTCGGCAATGGATTGACCGGCGGCGGCAACGGCCACCCCATCGGTATCAAAAAACCGGTAGCCCAGGGCCTGGGCCAAGGCCCGGCCAGTGGTGCTCTTACCAGCCCCCATCATGCCCACCAGGTAGAGGTTAGTACCCTGCAACCGTTGACTTAGACTGATGGTCATCCCTATCCTCCCGACCCATGCTTAGCCTTCTCACCCTACTCAATCGGATCAACCCCCAGTGCCCTTAACTGCTGCCGTAACCGCTTAGCCCGCTGTTATTCCTGTATTGCATAGAGGTGATCGTAGGTTTCGGCCAAGGGCTCACCATCTGCGACAGGGTAAACCATGGTAGAAAGGGAGTGATGTTGACTAACGGCCATGACCGCAAAGCCCTGCAAGACTAACCCTAGTATAGCTGTCGCCATTCTACAGCTTTTGATCAACGCCCCGCCCCCCTGGGAGGAGCGTGCCATGGCCAGTATAATCACTAACCCCGGGGGGGCGGAGGGGAATGGTAGGCAATAAAAACGCCAGGGCTAGGAGCTAGCGCTGGCGTAGGGGTGTTGAGGAGTCAAGAACATGCTTTTACTATAGGTCTAGATTAGAACCCCTCTATGGCGACCCCGTGTTATTTGTATGTCAATGTTGTGACAGAGTAGGTTCCTGCGCTGCAGCGGCACTGTCGGTGGCCTCAGAGCCGTTCACCGCTGGGGCTCCAGACAGGTTCACCTTGACCACGCGATGGCGGGAGTCCACCAGCTTGGGGAGGGTGAGGGTCAACACCCCTTGGCTAAAGTCGGCGGTCACCTGCTCGTTTTGCACCGCCTCCGGCAGATTGACCAGGCGCTGGTAGGAACCGTAGCGAATATCATCGTAGAGCAGTTTGCTACCCTCTTTTAAATCCAATTCGGCACGGTTACCCCTAATGGCGACCGTGTCTCGGGTCACCTCTACCTCCACCTCGGCGGGCTGGATACCCGGTAGGTAGGCGGTTAACTCAAACTGATGGCCCTGATCCACCAGACGTAGGGAAGGGACCCAACCGGGCTTGGCCACCGCCTCAGGGATAAAATCACCAAAAACTTCGTTAATCTGCCGTCGCAGGGCAGCAATTTCAGCAACCGGATCAAAGTAACGACGCACGATCATAGGGCTCAACCTTTTGTGAATGACTGCTTTAGTCAAAATCCTTAGGACCCAGCTAATCAGTCAAGGCGAATACTGGGCTGGCGTTCTGACTCGCCTTCGCCCCCTTAGTTGGGGCTAGGACTATAGGGGGAGGGCCAGGGTTTTCCTCAGCTCAACCGCTATAGTTCTATGGTGCGTCATGACTGGGAAGACCAGCAGGGGCAGGAACCCTACTGAAAAGGCGTACTTACCCTCCCCTAACCCTAGGGGGCTAGCAAGATTCAACTGAGCAGTAAATCTCTCCCTATCCCCCCGTCTCCCCTACTGGTCTCAATCCGTCACTTTAAGGTTGATAGAGCCCTAGTTGCCCGCCCCTAACTCGAGGGGCCAGGTACCCACGTACTGATCAATCACATCCCCCTGGTACATCATCCGCAGATTGAAGTAGTGGTAGCCATAGCGGCGGGGATTACGCACATCCTGCATGACGATGACAAAGCTGGTGTTGGCAGCAATGGGAGCTTCAGGAATAATCTCGATTCGCCTATTCTCCTCCTGCCAGGTAACGGACTTGACCGGAATCACGTCCCCACCGCGCCAATCCCCCAGGCGTAACTCAATCCGATCTGGATTAAAACTCCCCTGCTGCTCAGTAAAACTCTCGGGGTACTCAATCTGGAGGGAAATCACATCCCGGGGCAGCCGATTTCTACTCACCTGCAGGTAATAACGGGCATCGTTACTACGGGGCTTATTGGAGTCAATAAAGTAGGCCAAACGATAGGCGGGATCCACCCCACCAAAAATAGTCAGGCCGGTCTGGGCCTGACTGACTTGGGGCAGCAGCGCCACCCCTAATCCAGCGGTAATCGTAGTGGTAACCAGTCCTAGTACGGCTAATTTGAAACCACGGGTCGGGAATATCATGGGGTTCTTCCAATCGAAACAGTTGGTCTGATGGCTTAGGCTAGAACACTTAGAACGGGGCAAATCAGTCACTTTTATGGCTCATAACAGAAAGCCTGAGCGTTACAAGACCGAAAAAATGAAGGCTAAATAGGGTTCTGGCTGACCTTCGCCAGCCTAGGGCGATGGCTAATCCGCCAGAAAAAACCTTAACCGCTTTGATCCCTGGTTGAGGGGCCAGGCTGTGCCACTAGGATAACCGGGCACCAACAGCCCCAGGGCAGTTAAGCATCCTAACACTGGTTCTTTTTCTTTGATGAGCAAGTTTTCCCTGTCCGGATCACCTAATCCTCTTCATCGATGATCGCCTGCCGATCTAGCAGCAGTAAGCTGCGCAACTGATCGGTGTCGAGCTCCGTTAACCAGGCTTCACCGTCGCTAACCACCTGCTCAGAGAGACTTTTCTTACTTTCAATCATGTCGTGGATACGCTCCTCCAGGGTGCCGCTACAGACAAATTTGTGCACCTGGACGTTACGGGTTTGGCCAATGCGAAAGGCCCGGTCAGTGGCCTGATTTTCCACCGCTGGGTTCCACCAGCGATCGAAGTGGAACACGTGGCTGGCCCGGGTGAGGTTCAACCCCACCCCACCGGCCTTGAGGGACAAAATAAACAGGCGGGGGGCGGCGGGATCGTTTTGAAACCGGTCCACCATGGCTTCCCGCTGGGCCTTAGTAGTCCCCCCGTAGAGAAATAGGGCTTCGTAGCCCAGGTGGGAGGCCAGGTGGCGTTGTAGAAGTTTGCCCCACTCGGCAAATTGGGTAAAAATCAGGGCCCGATCGCCCTCCGCCACCAATTCCTCTACCATTTCATCCAGGCGCTGCAGCTTGGCCGATCTCCCCTTCAGTCCTAGACTAGACTCCTGCAAAAACAGGGCGGGATGGTTGCAGATCTGCTTCAGACGGGTCAACAGGGCTAAAATTTGGCCGCGGCGCTGTACCCCGCTAGTCTCCTCCAGACTGGCCAGGGCCATGTCCACCGCCTGCTGATAGAGGCGGGCCTGTTCCGCCGACAAGCCGCAAAACACGGTCATTTCCTGTTTTTCCGGCAGATCCTGGATGATGCTGCGATCGGTCTTAAGACGACGCAAAATAAAGGGCTGCACCAGGGATTTGAGGGTCTTTAAAGAGGCCACATCACCGTAACGCTCAATCGGGGTGGCAAACCGCCGTTGGAAAAAATTTTTCGGCCCCAGGTAGCCGGGATTGAGAAAATCCATGATGGACCATAGTTCGGTCAGCCGGTTCTCCACCGGAGTGCCGGTGAGGGCAATGCGAAATTGAGCCTCGATCTGCCGCACCGCCCTGGATTGCTTAGCCTCAGCGTTTTTAATGTTCTGGGCCTCATCCAGCACCAGGCACTGCCAGGAGACCCCCTGCAGGGAGGCCAGGTCCCGGTAGACCAGGGTATAGCTGGTAATCACCAGGGCCTGACCGGCGATCGCGCGTACCAGATCCTTCCCCCGGGGCCGTTTATCACCGTGGTATACCAGAGTTTTCAGCCCGGGGGCAAAACGCCGCATCTCCTTTTCCCAATTGCCCATCACCGAGGTGGGGCAGACCAGCAAACTGGGGGACTCCAACCAGCCCTGGTGCTGCAGGTGCAGCAGAAAGGCAATCAGTTGAATAGTTTTGCCCAGGCCCATGTCATCCGCCAGGCAAGCCCCCAGACCCCATTGATCGAGAAAGGCTAACCAGGACACCCCCCGCCCCTGGTAGGGCCGGAGCTTACCTTCAAACCCGGGTGGCTCAGCCATCACCGCCAGGGTTTGGTTCCCACGGGTGAGGGTATCAATCAACTGCTGCAACACCCCGGAGGCTTCAAAACTGACCACCGGCAGTTTTTCAATCACCTGGGTGTCACCGGTACTCATGCGCAGGGCATCCTCTACGGAGAGAGGGGTGGGAGTTTTCTGGCCCTGGAGAAAACGCTGGGCCGCCTTCACCTCCTGGGGCTGGAGTTCTACCCACCGACCGTTGATCTGTACCAACGGCGATCCCTGGTTAATCAGGGCTTCAAACTCCTTAGCGGTGAGGCTTTCCCCCGCCAGGGATAGCTCCCACTGAAAATTCAATAGGCTTTTTAAGCCTAGACGCTGACGGGCCTGGGTTTGGGGTACCTCGGCCCGCACCCTCAACCCCAGGCGACTTTGTCCCTCCTGATCGGCGGCGGTGGCTAGCCCCGGCGGTAACTCTACCGCCACCCCGTTATCCTGGAGTTGCCAGGCGGAGGCCTTAATAAACTGATAGGCCTGAATCGAGTCGAGACTACAGGCGGTGGGGTGAGCCTGGTGCAGACTAGCCCGCAGCGGTTCATAGAGCCGCGCCGCCCGGCCCAGGGCCGCCAGGAAGGTTTCCTGGGGAGCTAGCAAAATCGCCCCTTGATGACGCACCTCCGCCACCGGGTGTTGCCAGATCCACTCCGCCGTCGGCCGCCAATCGGGGTTGGCGATGGATTGCAGGGAATAGGCCAGGGTCCAGGGTTGATCGGTCTGGGGCGGGGGTTGCAGCACCAGTCGCAACCGGAATTGCACCGCCGGATCCTCCGCCAGCCGTTGTAGGGGTGCCGTCCAGGTGGTGAGGGCCTCCTGCAGGCGAGCCGCCGCCGCCAAATTGGCTTGCATGGGCTGATGGCCCTGGCTGAGGGCCTGTAGCCAGGGTTGCAGGGGCAGATCCTGAGTTAAGGGGGCCAGATTACTGAGGGGATGGGTCTGGGCGGTTTTGCTCACCTGGTACTCCACCAGGGCAGTTAAAAAGGAGATTAGCATGCCCTGGGGATCGATCAAGGCCATGCTGCAACTGAAGCTGGGAGAAGCCTTACCCAGGGCACCATAGCTACGACACAGCGGGGGCATGGCCAGGGCAAAGAGCCGCAGGCGCTGTTGATCAACGGCGCTGTCAATCAGGGGACGCCAACCCGCCGCCAGGGTCTGGCTGGTGAGCTCTAGACAGGGTAGAAACTTACCCCGGGCCAGCAGGTTCAACCCCCAGCGGTAGCTATGGCCCCAAAAACGCAAATCAGCGCCAATCGAGTCAGCGGCGACGAGCTGTTGCCCCAGGGGCAGAGCCATCAGCAGGGGAAACACATGACTAGGGGCTAGCCACCAGCCCTGCAACTGCCAGGGGTGGTAAACCACCGTTGCCAACCCATCCGCCATCTCCAGCAGTGGGGTAGCGGAGTGGAGAGGCTGGAGGGCATCCCCCTGGAAGCGGGTGGGTAACTGCACCAGCGCCCCTCCCCAGATCGGATCAGCTGCGGCCTGGGGACGCCGCCCCGACGATCGCCGCTCCTTGGGCTGAGATCGCCCCCCGGCCTGACTGGCTGAAGCCTTGGCCCCCCGTTGACTAGGTAGTTGGCTGGATAGTACCAGAGCCGGAGGGAAAAGGGTGCCGTTCCCCCCCCGTCCCTGGAGCTGCTGTTGAAAACTACTGAGTACAGTGGCCAGATCCTCCTGGGCCAGACTATAGGGATGGAGATACACCTCCTGCCATGGGGAAAACCCCTCAGGGGGTAGGGGTTTCCAGGCTTCTCCCCAAAGCAAAAACCGCTGTTCCTGGGGAAACCAATTGATATGTAGTATGGCCATTCATCTGGATCTACAACTCGCCTAATCCTGCCTGGTCAGAAGTGTCTGGTTTCCAGGCAAAACCATCACCGCATGACAAGCAAGACGGCCTGGCAGGTTAGGGTGCCCAACTTGCCTATCTTACCCCGTTACCATAGCTTTGGCGAGAACGCTAAAGACCCAGTGGATCGGTTCAAGCGACAGCTGAGTAGGCGTTTTAGCCCACGTCCACCAGGCTACTCGCCATACTCCATAATCACCGGGGTATGATCGCTGGGCTTGTCCCAACCGCGGGGGTCCAGGTCGATGCTACAGGCAGTGGCGCGATCGTAGAGCTGGGGAGAGAGGTAATGGTGATCGATGCGCCAGCCCAGGTTACGGCGAAAGGAGGCGGCGCGGTAGTCCCACCAGGTAAAGTGACCACCGGCCTGATTAAATTTGCGAAAGCCATCCCTGAACCCAATCGATAGCACCGCTTGCAAGGCCTGCCGTTCCGGCCCGGAGGCCATGATGTGGGTGGCCTTATCGGCGGGATTGTAGATATCCCGATCCTCCAGGGCAATATTAAAGTCGCCACAGATATTAATCAGGGGATACTGAGACAACAGGGCCGCCAAATAATCCTTCAGACAATCCAACCAGATCAGTTTGTAGCCATACTTGTCACTCCCCACGGAATTACCGTTGGGGACGTAAAGATTTACCACGTATACCTCTCCATAACGCCCGGCAATCACCCGCCGCTGTTCATCTAAGTCCCCCACCCGGGTGGCCCCCAACACTGGAGTGAAACCATACTGCACCGACTCGAGGGGGGTGCGACTGATCAAGGCAACTCCATTGTAGGTCTTCTGACCGTAGACTTGGACGCTGTAACCTAGAGTCTCAAAGGGCTGTTTGGGAAAACCATCGTCCACCACCTTAGTTTCCTGCAAACACAGTACCTCCACCGGATTAGCCCGCAGCCACTGGATCACATGATCCAGGCGGGAGCGAATCGAGTTGACATTCCAGGTGGCAACCTTCATAGGGGAATCAGGAAGAGGGGGCTTGATCAGGATAGCTTCCGGAGCCTGACAGGTAAAGAAAAATAAATTTTTTGCTGATCACTCCCTGGGGAAAACCGCCAATTTTCGGTGGAAAACAGGGGCAATGGAGGGGGAAATCGGGGCCATAGTTGGGGAGTATCTCTGCCTACCGTCCACGGTTGTGGAAACTCAGAATGATTGTTCACGGACTTTCCCCAGGTCTAGGGAGAGGCTTAGCTGCTGAGGGAAGGAATCCTGAAGGTTTTCCACAGATTCCCCAAAGCCTACTAATATAGCTATGTTTTTAAAATTTTCTTGATCAGATCGATCCAGATCTGGGCAAAACCTCCATTTGATACCCGCTAGGAACAGTGTTAGCATTGGCCTCCAGATTAGAGCTCTTCTCCCTCTCCCTTTCCCATGAAGTTTATCTGTGCCCAAGGTGAACTCAATAGTCAGTTATCCTCGGTTAGTCGGGCTGTGTCCTCTCGCCCCAATCGACCGATCCTGGCTAATGTTCTGCTAACCGCTGATATGGCCACCCAGTCCATTACCCTGGTTGGCTTTGATGAAGTCCTCGGGATTGAATCTAGGTTTACGGCCCAGGTGGAGCAGGCAGGGGCCCTAACCCTGCCTGCCAAACTCCTCAGTGATATTGTCTCCCGTCTTACCAGTGGGGATATTACCGTTGAGGCTAATCCAGATAATACGGCGGTTACCCTGATTAGTGCCTCCGGTCATTACGAAGTGCGGGGCTTGAGTGCTGAGGATTATCCGGCCCTACCCACCATCGAGACGGGGGAGGCGATCGCCCTACCGGCGGAGTCCCTGCTGTCGGGATTGAAGGCTTCCCTATTTGCCACCAGTGGTGATGAAAGTAAACAGGTGCTCACCGGCGTCCATCTGCTGGCCGATGGCGATAGTCTCGAGTTTGCCGCCACCGATGGCCACCGGCTGGCGGTGGTGCAGACCGAAGATGGGTCGGGGGCTGCCCTCGCTATGGATGTTACCCTGCCCGCTAAGGCCCTGCGAGAATTGGAGCGGATGATCCAGGCCTACACCGCCACAGAGCCGGTACAGGTGCGTTTGGATGACACCCAGGTACTGTTTGATCTGGGGCGGCAGCGCTTGACCACCCGCCTGTTGGAGGGCCAATATCCTCAATACCGCCAACTTTTGCCCAAGCAGTTCGCCCGCCAGGTGACGGTGGATCGTCGCCCCCTGATGGATAGCCTGGAGCGAATTGGCGTGCTGGCCAGTCAGAAAAATGACATCATCAAGCTCACCCTAAACGCGGAGGATCAGACCCTCTCCCTGTCGGTGGAAGCCCAGGAAGTGGGCAGTGGCCGGGAAGATTTGCCGGCCCAAATCAGCGGCGAGGATCTGGACATCGCCTTTAATGTGCGTTATCTGTTGGATGGACTGAAGGCCTTTGACACCCAGTCGGTGCAAATGCAGTGTAATACCGCCACCAGCCCAGCGGTGTTGATACCCCTGGGGGAAACTAAAATCACCTACCTGGTGATGCCGGTCCAGATTCGACCTTGAGCATCACCTTTAACCTATAGCCCAGGTTTGCCGTTATCTCTCCCTACAACAGGGTAAATTGTCTTGAAAACCTTTCCCTCCCCTGAGGCGCTGCGTCGCTTCCCCTTTGGCATGGCCGATCTGGCGGTCATGCTGGGTATGTTTATGTTGCTGGCCCTGGTGGCTCGTCTGGGGGCAGGAGCCTTGGTCAGCTTTGATCCGCCCCAGGTGGTACCCAACGTTGATCTGGCTCCGGGCAATTTACCCTACTACGCGGGACGTTCAACCCTGCGCATGTTTATCGCCCTGTTTTTCTCCACCCTGTTTACCCTGGTTTATGGCTATGTGGCCGCCAACAACCGATGGGCGGAGCGGGTGATGATTCCCCTGCTCGATATTTTGCAATCCGTTCCCGTCTTAGGGTTCCTTTCCATTACGGTGACCGGATTCATCGCCTTGTTTCCAGGCAGTTTGTTGGGGTTGGAGGCGGCCTCTATTTTTGCCATTTTCACCAGCCAGGTCTGGAATATGACCTTTTCCTTCTATCAATCCCTGCGCACCGTTCCTATGGAACTGAGGGAGGCGGCAACTCTTTACCAATTATCGCGCTGGCAGCGGTTTACCACCCTAGAGGTGCCCTCGGCGGTGATCGGTCTGCTGTGGAATGCCATGATGAGTTTTGGTGGTGGTTGGTTTTTTGTGGTGGCCAGTGAAACCATCAGTGTATTGAACCAGTCGTACACCTTGCCGGGGATTGGTTCCTACGTTGCCGCGGCGATCGCCGATGAAAATCTAGTAGCTCTGGGTTGGGCTTTCCTTGCCATTGAGATCGTCATCCTACTGGTGGATCAACTCTTTTGGCGTCCCCTAATCGCCTGGTCAGACAAGTTTCGGATGGAACAGAGTGCCTTGGCAGCAGCCCCAGAATCCTGGGTTTATAACCTATTGCAAACCGCCAGAATCCCTCGAATGCTGGGTAATTGCCTCACCCCTGCTACGGAAGCCATGAACCGTCTTTTGTCCAGACTCAGCCGATCCCGGTCTAGCCTGAGGGTTGAGACCACCCTATCGCCCCAGTACGATCGCCTCTACACCCTGATCCTGCTACTGATCATTGGTGTTTTGCTTGCCTGGGCCCTGCACTGGATTATGACCACCGTGGGCCTTGGTGAAGTGTTCAAAACCTTTGGCTTGGGGATACTCACCCTACTGCGCGTTAACCTACTGCTGCTATTCGCCACCGCGATCTGGACCCCCGTCGGGGTGGCGATCGGGTTTAATCGTTTAATCCTAAATTGGCCCGCACTCTGCAGCCCGTGGTGCAGTTCCTGGCCTCCTTTCCCGCCAACTTTATTTTTCCCTTTGCCACCCTATTTTTCCTGTGGAGTCACCTGAGTCTTGAGTGGGGCAGCATCCTATTGATGGCCCTGGTCAACCCGAACCCATTCAATTCTGGCCCCTTAATTGTCGTTGAACAGGTCTCGAAGCGATTTCTCCTACCGGACGGTAAGGGAGAGTTTACCGTGCTTAAGGATGTCAGTTTAACGGTGAAATCCGGTGAAGTGATTGCCCTCCTGGGGCGCAGTGGTAGTGGCAAAAGTACCCTGCTACGGATAATGGCCGGGTTGATTCCCCCCAGTGAGGGTCAGGTCTACAGCAACGGTCAGCCCCTGCGGGGAGCGAACAACACCGTGGCCATGGTGTTTCAAAGTTTTGCCCTGTTACCCTGGTTGACGGTTCAGGAAAATGTGGAATTGGGCTTGGAGACCCGGGGAGTCAAACGGGAGGAACGTCGACAACGGGCTTTGCAGGCGATCGATATTGTGGGCTTAGATGGGTTTGAGAGTGCCTATCCTAAGGAACTATCGGGGGGTATGAAGCAGCGAGTGGGCTTTGCCCGGGCCTTTGTGTTAGAACCCCAGGTTTTATTCATGGACGAACCCTTTAGTGCCCTGGATGTGCTCACCTCTGAAAACCTGCGGGGTGAAATTGATGACCTCTGGAATGCTAAAACCTTTCCATCCAAAAGCATCTTGATCGTTACCCACAATATTGAGGAAGCGGTATTTCTCGCCGATCGGGTGGTGATTTTAGGATCTAATCCCGGGCGCATTCGCGGTGAACTGGTGATTGATCTGCCCCGTCCCCACGATCTCACCCACCCCCGTTTTGCTTCTCTGGTGGATTGTGTCTACACCGTGATGACCAATCCTGAAATCGAAGTAACTGGGGAAGTGTCGGTCAAAACTGCAACGGAAGAGGTCTTGGCCATGGTATCCCCCTATGCTAAGGCCTTACCCCATGCTCGGGTGGGAGGTATTAGCGGCTTGTTAGAGCTGCTGGTGGATCAACCGCAAGGAACCGATGACCTGCCGCGACTGGCGGATCGGCTGCAATTGGAGGTGGACGATCTTCTGCCAATTTTGGATGCGGCCGTTCTTTTGGGGGTTTGCCACCGTTTCCCAGGGGGATGTGCAATTGACGGAAATCGGGCAGGACTTTGCCACCACCACCATTCTGCGGAGTAAGGATCTATTTCGCCAGCAAGCCCTGGCCCATGTGGCGGTCTTGAGCAGTATTGTCCAAACCCTGTGGGAAAAGCGTAGCGGTTCTATGCGGGCGGATTTCTTTTTAGATGTGTGGGACGAGCATTTTCCCCACCCGGAGGCCGAGCGCCAGTTTGCCACCACGGTGGATTGGGGGCGTTATGCGGAGTTGTTTGAGTATGATGCCAGTGAGGATCGGCTGTATCTGCCGGATTTCAGCCCAGCGGTGGAGCCCACGGCCTGATTCGTAACAGTTTGCTTGGCTAGTGCCCATCCGGGCGGATCCCGACCTATAGTGGTACAGGCCGATCCGCGCTGCCTTTGGTCTATGGCTTCCCTGCTTACCCCCGTCACCGATCCCCCCGGGCCCCAACCCCGGCCATCGGGCAGGCTATGGAAATTTTTCGCTCCCCTGCTCTTGCTGGCGATCGCGGTGGGGGTGGGGCGATACTACGGCCACCCCCGCCCTGCCACCGATGAGATTCGCCTCAGTGGTCGGATCGAAGGCTATGAGACCGATCTGGCCGCTAAGGTGGGGGGGCGAGTGGTTCAGATGGGTGTGGCGGAAGGGGACCGGGTGGAGTCAGGAGCGGTGGTGGCCCAGTTGGAGGATGCCCAGATCCAGGCCCAACTGGCCCAAGCCCAGGCCCAGGTGGGGGCGGCCCAGCAGCAGGTAAACCAAGCCCAACTGCAGGTGGCGGTGTTGACCAGTCAGATGGAGGAAGCGCACCTCACCCTCCAGCAATCCCAGGGGGATAGCCAGGGGCGGCTGGCCCAGGCGACGGCGGCGGTGGCCCAGGCCCAGGCTGGACGGGCCCAGGCCCAGGCCCAGTTAGGGGAAGCCCAGGCGGCCCTCGATCTGGCCCGGGCCGATCGCGGTCGCTTCGCCGACCTGGTGGATCGGGGGGCCATACCCCAGCAACAGTTTGACCAGGTGGAAACCCGCCTGCAGAGTGCCCAGAAAACCCTGGTGGCCCGACGGGCCGCCCTCAGCGCCGCCCAGCAGCAGGTGACAGCGGCCCAGGGGGCCCTCACCCAGGCCCAGAGTGGTGGCCTGACTCCGGATATTCGCCAGGCCCAGATCAACCGCCTCACCACCCAACAGCAGCAGGCCCGAGCCCAGCTGGCGGCTAGCCAGGCTACCCTCAAACAGGCCCAGGCGGCGGCCCAGGAAGTCTCTGCTCGGCTGGCGGACCTGACCATCACCAGCCCTATCGCCGGGGTGGTGGTGACCCGCACCGCCGAACCAGGGGAGGTGGTGGCGGCGGGGGCTGCCCTGGTAACGGTGGTTGATCTGGGCTCGGTCTACCTGCGGGGCTATATTCCCGAGGCCCAGGTGGGGTTGGTACGGGTGGGCCAGGCCGCCCAGGTGTTTCTAGATTCGGCCCCTGACCAGCCCCTGGCGGCCACCGTGGCGGCTGTGGACGCGGAGGCCTCCTTTACCCCAGAGAATATTTACTTCAAGGAAGACCGGATTACCCAGGTGTTTGGCCTCAAGCTGGCCTTAACCAACCCCCAGGGTTTTGCCAAGCCCGGTATGCCCGCCGATGGCAAAATTCTGCTCACCCCAGCCCCGGTCCGGCCATGATCCGGGGGGCGGAGTCTGGGCCCGAGGCCCCCACCATTACGGTTACCGATCTGCGCAAGGCCTACGGGCCGCTGCAGGCCCTCAAGGGGATTAGCTTCACGGTCCAGCCGGGGGAAATCTTTGGCCTGATCGGCCCCGATGGGGCCGGTAAAACCACCACCTTTCAGATTTTGGCCGGGGTGATGGCGGCCACCGCCGGTGAGGTCAGGGTGTTGGGGGCTGAGCCTCGTCAGGTCCGACTGCACCTGGGCTACCTGACCCAGCGCTTTTCCCTCTATCCCGATCTGAGTGTGCTGGAAAATCTGGCCTACGTGGGGGGGCTGCGACGACTACCGGCCCCTGGGCTTGAGGCCCGGGCCCGCTACCTGCTGGAGCAGGTGGGGCTGGACCGGTTCCGCCAGCGGTTGGCGGCGGACCTGTCGGGGGGCATGCGTCAGAAGCTGGCCCTCTGCTGTGCCCTGGTGACCGAGCCCCAGGTGTTGCTGCTGGACGAGCCCACCACCGGGGTTGATCCGGTGTCGCGGCGAGAGTTTTGGGACCTGTTGGCGGCGGTGGCGGCCACTGGGGTGACGGTGGTGACCGCCACCCCCTATCTGGATGAGGCGGAGCGTTGCCATCGCCTGGCCCTGATCTACGGGGGAGAAATCCAACGGTTGGGAAACCTGGCGGAACTCCGCCAGGGTCTGGGTCTGGCCCGGATAGAACTGTGGGCCCAGCCCCTGGCAGCGGCGGAGCAGGCCCTGGTGGCGGGGATGGCAGCACAGAGCACCCCGCCGGTGATGGTGGATGTGCAACCCTTTGGCGATCGCCTGGATGTGCTGGTCAGCCAGGCGGACCTGGGGGAGCAGCGGATTCGTCAGTGTTTAACCCAGGGGGGCATTACCCTGCAGAGCCTCCGCCAGGATCAGCCCACCCTGGAAAATGTCTTTGTCCACTGTCTGCGGCAGCAGGGCCAGGACCTGGCCTATCTACCCTTTCCCGCCCAGAGATCGGGTCGGGTAAGCCCCAGGCCGGCCCTGGTGACCCGTAACCTGTCTAAGTCCTTTGGGGATTTTCAGGCGGTTAAGGGGGTAGACCTGACCGTCGAGTATGGGGAGATTTACGGCCTGCTGGGGGCCAACGGTGCGGGTAAGACCACCACCATTAAAATGCTCTGCGGCCTGCTACCCGCCAGCGGCGGCGGTCTGGAGCTGGCCGGCCAGCAGGGCAACCTGAACCACCCCGCCCTGCGATCGCGCCTGGGCTACATGAGCCAGAAATTCACCCTCTACAACGACCTCACCATTCGCCAGAATCTGGAATTCTACTGTGGGGTTTACGGTGTCCCCCCGGCCTGGCGACGGCCCAAGATTGACTGGGTGCTGGCAACCTGTGGCCTGGTGGGCTACGACCACCTGATCACCGGCAGTTTGCCGGGGGGCTGGAAACAACGGGTGGCCTTTGGCGCCTCGGTCATGCATGAGCCAGATATTTTGTTTTTAGATGAACCCACCTCCGGGGTTGATCCCCTGGCGCGCCGCCAATTCTGGCGACTGATTCGGGATTTTGCCCAGAGAGGGGCGGCTATTCTGGTCACCACCCACTACCTGGAGGAGGCGGAGAACTGTCACCGGATTGGCTTGATGGTGGGGGGATCTCTGGTGATCCAGGGCACCCCTAGCCAGATTAAGGCCAGCCAGTCCGGCCAGTTAATTGAGCTGCGATCGCCCCAAATCCAGGCAGCCTCCGATCACCTCAAGGGCTACCTGGAGTCCTGGCGGGTGGCGATCTTTGGTGATCGTCTGCATCTGCTGCTGGAGCAGCCCGATGCGGATCTGGTGGCGGTACAGGGGTGGTTGGCGGCGGCAGCGATCCCGGTGACGGCGGTGCGGCCCATCCCCTTTTCCCTGGAGGATGCCTTTATGGCTATTGTGCAGGGAGGGCAGGCCCCATGAAGCGAGTCTGGGCCCAGTGCCTGAAGGAACTCAATCAGTTTCGCCGCGATCGCCTCACCCTGGCCCTGGCCTTTGTGTTGCCCCTAGCGGTGTTGTTGATCTACGGCTATGCCATTCGCCTGGAGTCCAAAAATATTCCCCTGGTGATCCAGGATTTCGATCACAGTGTTCTGAGTCGTGATTATGGGGAGCGGTTGTTTGCCACTGGGCAGTTTGTCCCCGTAGCTGGGGCCGATGCCGATCCCACCCGGCCCCTTGACCAGGGTAAGGCCCGGGCCACGGTGGTGATTCCCCCCGATTTTGAGCAACGGATCAAGGCCCATAAACCCGTTACGGTGCAGGCCCTGGTGGATGGTACCGATGTCAACAATGCCCGGGTGATCCAAAACAGTTTGCGGGCCACCACCCAGTTCTTTCTGCGCAGTCGTGGCCTGGTGCCAGAGGCGCAGCGATCGCCCATCCGTCTGCGCCTGCGTCTTTGGTTTAACCCAGGGCGGCGGGAGTCTCTCTATATTGTGCCCGGCATCTTTGGGGTGATTCTCTGGGTATTTCCCTCCATGCTGGCCGCCATTGCCCTGGTGCGGGAGAAGGAGCAGGGTACCCTTGTACAGGTCTACGCCTCGGATTTGACCGCAGTGGAGTGGTTGGGGGGGAAGCACCTGGCCTACCTGATCATTGGGCTGGGGGAGGCCCTGGTGGTGATCGGGGTGGCCATGGTGCTGTTTCACCTGCGGGTGCGCGGCGACCCCACCCCCCTGCTGTTGGGGGTCGGGGTTTACCTGGCGGCCAGTGTGGCCTTTGGGCTGTTGGTGGGGGCCCGGGCTGGCAATCAAACCGGGGCTGTGCAGGGGACGGCGATCATCGGTTTCCTCACCGCCCTGCTGCTGTCCGGGTTTATCTATCGCTTGGAGAACATTCCCTTTCCCCTCTCCCTACTATCCCAGGTGGTACCGGCCCGCTATTTCATCCTCCTCACTCGGGATGGGTTGGTGCGGGGGACGGGGTGGCCAGGGGTTTGGTACGCTCCCCTGATGATTGCCCTGATCGGCGCCCTATTTTTTAGCCTGGCCATCCGCATCCTGCGGCCCATGAAATTTTTGGATTGACCCTATGACCGTTTTCGCTGGTTTTCTACGGTCCCGGCTGTGGTCCCTAATGGTGAAGGAAATCTGGCAGATCCTGAAAAATCGCCAGATTATCTTTCTGTTGCTGTTTCCCCCCACGGTACAATTGTTGATCTTTGGCCTAGTGTTGAGTCCGGAGGTCACCCACCTCAGTCTGGGGGTGGTGGACTACAGCCATAGCCCCGCCAGTCGGGAATTCGTGGCTCACCTCACCGCTAATTCCCTATTTGATCTAGAGGGTCTCTATGGTCGGGCTATGGATTTAGGCCAGCGAGTGGAAACGGGTCAGATTACCGTCGGGGTGGTGATTCCTCCGGACTTTGCCGATCGCCTAGCCACTCACCAGTCGGTGGATCTGCAGGTCTTGCTGGATGGGGTGGATGCTAACACCGCCGGCATTGCCGCCGGCTATCTGGAGCAGATCGTCAACCATTACGGTCAGGGTCTGGTGGGGATGGGGGCTCAACCGGTGCAGGTGGCGGTGCGCTTTCTCTATAATCCGGGGTTGATCAGCAGCTGGTTTTTTGTGCCGGGGATGATGGGGGTGGTGCTAACCCTGACCGGTTCCCTGGTGTCCTCCACCACCATCATTCGGGAAAAGGATGCCGGCACCCTGGAGCAACTATTGATGACCCCGGCCCTGGCCTGGGAGGTGCTGGTGGCTAAAATTGCCCCCCTGTTTGGCCTGTTAATGGGGGATGTGCTGTTGGCTTCAGCCCTGGGCCGGCTGGTGTTTGGCCTCCCCTTTCGGGGTAATTATGGGGTGTTTCTAGCCCTGTCGGGGATTTATGTCTTTGTCTGCATTGGCATTGGTATGCTCTTGGCCACCCTGGCCCGTAACCAGCAGCAGGTGGTGTTGATGTCCTTCTTTTTTAACGTGCCCCTGATTCAGTTGTCGGGGGCGATCGCCCCGATCGAAAGCATGCCCCGGTTCTTTCAGGTGTTGTCTTTTTTTAACCCCCTGCGCCACTACGTCACCGTTGCCCGTAGCCTCATCCTCAAGGGGGTGGGGCTGGCGATGCTGTGGCCTGAGGGGCTAATTTTGATGGGCTTTGCGGCTGTTTTTTTGACCGTCAGCATTCGTCAGTTTCGGGCCCAGTTGCATTAGCTAGGTTGGTCAAGGCTATAGTTACTCAGGAGAGCCCTCCAACCTAGCCTTCCCGGACCTTAAGCTAGCAGGAGCCATATCAACTATGGGGTATGACTGGATCATGGTGGTTCCTGGCTTACTTGTAGCCCTGGGGTTAATCCTGCTGTCCCAACCCCACTGGATCCTCAGGATCATTCAAGCCATCGGTCCCGATGTGGTTTATGTTGTCGAAACCACCCAACCCCGGGTGGCCCTAACCCTGGATGACGGCCCCGATCCCCAGACCACGCCACGCATCCTGGAAATCCTGCGGGAAAACCAGGTCAGGGCCACCTTCTTTTTGATTAGTAGCCGGGTGTTGGGCTGTGAAGAGCTGGTGCAAGCCCTGGTCAGGGATGGCCATGAGTTGGGCAACCACATGACCGCAGATCAGCCCAGTATCGGGTTATCGCCCCAGGCCTTTGAGGAGGATTTATTAGCCGCCCACGGGGTGATCTCAAAATTTGCCAGGGTGCGGTGGATGCGGCCAGCCTCCGGTTGGTATAGCCCCGCCATGGTCGCGATCGCCAAAACCCATGGCTACCGCGTTGCCCTGGGGTCTGTGTTTCCCTACGATACCCATATTGCCTCGGCATGGTTTGCCCGCCGTCACATTGAGGTGAACATCCGACCCGGTGCCATCATTGTCCTCCATGATGGCCAGGATCGAGGCCTGAGAACGGCTGAGGTACTCCAAGGCCTATTGCCCACCCTGAAGGCAAGGGGCTATCAGGTGGTGACCCTATCGGAACTGGTTTGCCAATCCGGGGATCCGGTGGCTGATTTCCTCTAGCCACCCCCAGGCAGACTGGGGTGTTTTCCCTGGCCCCAGGCGGGGGAGTGGCCAGGGGGTTGGCTGGTCTGGCCCCCCCACTTATGACAAGATGGAAGGGGGCGATATCGGGTTAGGGATGGAATGCCCCGTTGTTAGAGAGTAGGCAGGAGAAAGCATGGTTAGCGGTATGACGAGGACTCAGGGTTGGGGCGGGGGTCGCCTGATGGGTCTGGCATGGGGCCTGCTGGTGGTGGTGGGGCTATGGCTGGGGTCGATCGCCCCGGCCCAGGCAGTGAGTTTGCCCCCGGGTCTGCCCCTTGCCTACCTGCCCCCCGGCAATGCCATCACCGATGGCCGTGCCCTGTTGCGCAATTCCCTGCCGATCGACAGCCCTGAAACCCGTAAGCTGCAGACCACCCTGGAGGGCCTATCGGAGTGGCTGCGCAGCAAGCGGTGGGGGCCTGTGGCTAAGGATATCGATAAGGTAGAACGATTATTGGGTCGGGGCCGGGAGGCGATCCTGGCCGCTGTACCGGAGGGCAAACGGGCGGCGGCCATGAGTTACCTGGAGGATATCCAGGTGCAATTACTGCCGATGCGGGAGGCGGTGGAGGCCCGCGATCGCGAGGCGGTGTGGTTGCGGCGATCGGCCATGCTCGACGATGTTGGTCGGTTGGAGGAGTTAATGGTCACCGACTTCCCCTTTACCGTTCCGGAGGACTATGCCAACCTGCCCCAGCTCAAGGGCCGGGCTACGGTGGAGTTTAAAACCAATAAGGGCAGCCTGCGGGCGGTGGTGGATGGCTACAGTGCCCCGGTTACCGCTGGTAACTTTGTTGACCTGGTGCAACGGGGCTTCTACGACGGCCTGGAATTCATTCGCGCCGAGGATAACTACGTGCTGCAAACCGGTGATCCCGCCGGCCCCGAGGATGGCTTCATTGACCCCAAAACCAAAACCTACCGCCGGGTGCCCCTGGAAATTTTGGTTAAAGGTGATCAGGCGCCCATCTACGGCAGTACCCTAGAAGATCTAGGGCGTTATCTAGAGGATCCGGTGTTGCCCTTCTCCGCCTTTGGTACCCTGGGCATGGCCCGCCCCAACGATGACCCCAACGGCGGCTCCTCCCAGTTCTTCTTCTTTTTGTTTGAGCCCGAGTTAACCCCGGCCGGATTGAATTTACTGGATGGCCGCTACACCGTCTTTGGCTACGTGGTGGAGAACAAGGAGGTGCTGGAGCAACTCACCCAGGGCGATCGCATCGAGAGTGCCCGGGTGATCGCCGGCGCCGATCACCTGGTGCAGCCCTCCTAACCCCATGGCCGTCCCAGAGACCGTTGCCGCCCTGGGGGAGCTAGGCTTGCTGGCCCGCCTGTTTCCCTACTGCCCCGCCCAGGTGGTGGGGGACGATGGGGCGGTGCTGGAGTTGCCGGTGGGGCACCGGTTGGTGGTGACCACCGATGTGCTGGTGGAGGGGGTGCACTTTAGCGATCGCACCACCCCCCCCCGGCAGGTGGGCTGGCGATCGGTGGCGGCAAACCTTTCGGACCTCGCCGCCATGGGGGCTACCCCCCTGGCCCTGACCGTGGGACTTAGTCTACCCCCCAGCACCCCCGTGGCCTGGGTGGAGGATCTGTACCAGGGTATGGCCGCCTGTCTACAGCGCTGGGGAGGGCAACTGGTGGGGGGCGACCTCTGCCGCTCTCCCACCCCCACCGTGGCGATTACCGCCCTGGGCAGTGCCCCCGCCGATGCCCTGCTGTACCGATCCACCGCCCAGCCGGGCCAGGTAATTCTGGCTACCGGTTACCACGGCCTGTCCCGGGCCGGGCTGGCCCTGCTGCTGGACCCCCAGGACGGCTCCGGGCTGGCACCGGACGATCGGCAGCGCTGG
>JAYKIM010000217.1:0-3384 GCA_035286245.1 Cyanobacteriota bacterium
GCGGCTGATGGTGGCCACGGTGGCCTTTGGCATGGGAATCAATAAACCCGATGTGCGGTTTGTGATTCACTACGATATGCCCCGTAACCTTGAGGGTTACTACCAGGAGTCGGGCCGGGCTGGACGGGATGGGGAGCCGGCCCACTGTATCCTTTACATGGGTTACGGCGATGTGGCGGCCAGTGAGTATTTTATCGCTCAAAAATCTGCTCTGGAGGAGCAGCGCATCGCCCGGCAGCAGTTGCGGCAGATGGTTAGCTATGCCGAGAGTAGTGTGTGTCGCCGCCGTATTCAGCTGAGTTACTTTGGCGAGTCCTGGGGGGAGTCTCTGGAGGATCGTTGCGATCGCTGTGACAACTGCCTCAACCCCTCTCCCCAGCAGGATTGGACCCTGGAGGCCCAGAAGTTTCTCTCCTGCGTGGCCCGCTGTCAGGAACGTTTTGGCCTCACCCACGTGATCGATGTGCTGCGGGGCTCCAGAAAGCAAAGGATTTTAGAGCTGGGCCATGATCGCCTCTCCACCTACGGCATTGGCCAGGATCGATCGGTGGAGGAATGGCGGTTGCTGGGGCGATCGCTGCTCCACCAGCAACTACTGGAGGAGACCAGCGATGGCTTTCCCATCCTCAAGTTGAATGCCGCTAGCTGGGAGGTGCTGAGGCGGGAGCGGGGGGTGCAGGTAGCGGTGCCCCAGCGATTGACTCCGGTACAGCCCGATGCCCCAGAGGACTCCCCGGTGGAGGTGGAGTTGCTCGCCAGCCTCAAGGCCCTGCGCAAGCAACTGGCGGATCGCCAGGGTGTCCCTCCCTACGTGGTATTTCCGGAGTCTGCCCTGCGGCAAATGGCCCAGGCTCGCCCCCAAACCCTGGCGGAATTTGGCCGGGTGTCGGGGGTGGGCAGTCGCAAGTTAGCCCAGTATGGGGAGGACTTTACCGCGGCGATTCGCCAGTTCTGCGCCGATTATGGGCTGACCGCCAATCCGGCGGCCCTGGGGGGGGCTGGGGCACCTCGGGCCAGCCAGGTCGGGGCGGGGGATACCCACCGCCTCACCCTGGATCTGCACCAGCAAGGCCTGACCCTGGACGAGATCGCTGAGCAACGGGGGCTGCGCCCCAGCACCATCGCCGGCCACCTGGAACGGTTAATTATGTCGGGAGCCGAGGTTGACCTGGACCGACTGGTGGAGCCCGACCAGCAGCGGGCCATTGCCAGGGTGCTGGGGGCTCTGCAGGGGGCTAGCCTCACCCAAATCCGCGATCGCCTGGGGCCGACCTACAGCTACGAGGCGATCCGCCTGGTGCGGGCCAGTCAGCGCCCACCGCAGGGTAGGTCTGACTGACCCGGTCGGGGTTAAATTTTCAACCAGCCAAACCAGGACAGCACCACCGCCACCGCCACCAGCCCGAGGAAAATCCCTAACCCCTGGGTGACCACCCCCGCCGCTTTGCGGACCGGGGCAGGGGTGACCAGCCAGTCCCGCGGCCCCACCTGACGATCGGCGGAGAAGTCGTAGCCCAGGGACTGCAGGGTGGCCAGGTGATCTTGACCGTAGCGGGGCATGCGCTCAAAGGGCAGGTCCCCCAGCGATCGCTGGGGCAAAACCCGCCGTCGCTGGTAGGGGACGGTATTTTCTCCAAAGTTTTCAGCGTACTCATCGCTGGCCAGTAGGGCATCGATAAAGGCCTCTAACCCCTGGGTGGCGAGCACAATAGACCAGGCTAGGGTTTCCTGGCGATCGTAGACATTGCGACCCAGCAACCGCTGGACACAGAGCTCCACGAAGCGATAGTTATTGTTGGGGTGGTAATTCCAGGTGCGAAAAGCTGGGGAGGTAGCCAGCCCCCGCATAAACCCCTTTACCGTAATCAAGCCATGGCGCAGTTGGGACTCCAGCAGGGGCTGGCGATTACTTTTGAGCATCTGCTGCTCGTGGAAGACCTGACGGTAAGCCGCATTAATCAAAATATCCAGGTCATTACTGGAGGAGATGGCCTCGATCCCACGTAGTCTGGGGCTTTCATCCCCTGGTACTTCGTATCCATTTACCCGGTGGTTTTGGCTATTGGGCGCATAGGCTAGTAAGGGCAGACTCACGTTGGATTTTCCTCGGATGGTAAAGGGCAGATCGTAGACCAGGGCAGCAAGTTGCCGGGCCACCCCGCCCGTTCCCCAACGCAGCAGGGAGCGAGCGACAAGGATTTGGGTCCGGCTTAAAACTTCTTTAGCTACAGCTAACAATTAACCAAGGAACCTGTAGAAAAAAGTCGGGAGTTTGCATTTTGCGAAATAACTTAATAGTTTGTTGCAACAGATAGACTGGGGTTGGCCCAATAGTTCGTGGTTAACCGATTTCCGTAAAACTGGTCAAAGCCTTGCCCGGCAAGCACTCTGGCAGGTGACTAGATGGGTTCGGCAAGCCTTTTGTCACCATCTCCCCGGAATCTTAACAACTTGTAAAAGAACCGGGTGCATCGGCGGTGTATAAAAATTCTGGAGGGTTGATTGGATTTAGTGAAAGCTAATTCAGGCAAAGGTTTCCGCAGCAGTTCATTGCTATTTAGGAATGAATCGCTACCCCCATTCAGGTGGCTAGTATCTTTGGTCTTGCCCAGTCTGTGTAGATGGTTAAACAAGATTGAAGAAATGTAAACTAAATGGGAAAAAGAGCCGGCCTGGTCCTTAAGATCCTGTCATAAGGTTGTTAGATCCAGTGACTTTGCCTGGTCTAATTAATCCTTGGGTCAATTGACCTCCCTTAAGCCAACTCAGCGACAAAAAATAATTAGGAGATTTGAGTCGATGTTTGACGCATACACTAAGGTTGTTTCCCAGGCCGATGCCCGTGGCGAATTTCTCTCCGCAGGTCAGCTGGATGCCCTTTCTCGGGTTACCAGCGATGGTCTAAAGCGGATCGATGCCGTTAACCGGATGACCGGTAGCGCTTCTAAGATCGTATCCGATGCAGCCCGGGCTCTGTTTGCTGAGCAGCCTCAGTTGATCGCTCCCGGTGGCAATGCCTACACCAACCGTCGCATGGCGGCTTGCCTACGCGACATGGAAATTATTCTGCGCTATGTGACCTATGCCACCTTCACCGGTGATGCTAGCGTCCTCAACGATCGCTGCCTCAACGGCCTGCGCGAGACCTACGCTGCCCTGGGTGTTCCCGGTGCTTCCGTCGCCGCTGGTGTCGAAAAAATGAAGGCTTCTGCTATTTCCATCGCCAACGATCCCGCTGGTATTACCCAGGGCGACTGCAGCTCTCTGATGGCTGAAATTGGTAGCTACTTTGACCTGGCCGCTGCGGCTGTGTCCTAGGTTTAGGGCGATTGCATCCCATTGAACTGGCCATCCCAGGCCAACTGTCTGGTTTTACTGTTTCAT
>JAYKIM010000218.1:0-11573 GCA_035286245.1 Cyanobacteriota bacterium
AGGGTCACCCGGGGCGCATCGGGGTGGCCCCAGATCAGGTCCAGCAGGCGGGGAGCCTGGCTACTGGCCCGGCCCACCGCATGGATGAGGGGATAGTTCTGGCTCAGCAGGTCATCGCCGCAGATTACCCTCAACTCAGCGGCGTGGCTATCCGCCAGGGTTTGGGTGGCGGCCTCCAACTGGGCTGGCCCCAGGTCGGCGGCGGGGGTATTGATCAGGTCCCGCACCAGGGTGGTGGCCGCCATCACCTGGGTGACGTAGGCCTGATCGGCATTAGCCGGGGGGGCGAGGTGGGGTTGGGGCCGTGCCTGGGGCCGTTTATAGGGGGTGAAGCGATAGCTGCCCAGACCCCAGCCCAGCCAGAGTTTGGTGACGATCGCCGCCGGCCAATCCTGGGCCAGGTAATAGCTATGGGGGGGGAGGCTCTGGGGCAGGGCTCCCAGGGTCCAGGTGTCGAGGGTTTCCCCCCGGCCCACCAGCACCTTAGCCAGGCTGCCACCGAGCCCGGGCACCAGGCAGACCTGGTTAGCCTCCGCCCTAAAGCCGGTGGCCTCCGCCCAGGGCTGACTATCTTGATGCTGGGCGGCTAACTCCGCCGTCGTAACCAGGTAAATGGGAATGGGCCCTGACAAAATCCGATCCTCGCAACCACGCGCTCCAGTTGTCTAGTTTAACGAAGTTTTCCGGGCAATCATCAGGCCATTCAGGGGAGAAACCCCGGGCTAATGTTGTCGATTACTGATATTACCAGGCAGCCGGGCTGGGATCCGACTAGGGTCGGTTACCTGGGGTAGCATTGCCGCTCCAGTATTGATAACAACTGTAGGCCAGGGTGACCACCCCGGCGGAGATCGCCGTTTCATCCACCTCAAACTTGGGGTGATGGAGGGGATAGTTGTGGGCCCGGTCTCGAAAGCCTACCCCCAGGCGAAACATGGTGCCTGGGGCGTGCTCCAGGTAGAGGGAAAAGTCCTCCGCCCCCAGGGAGGGTTCCTGGATAATTTGCAGATAGTCTGACCCCAGGGCCTGGCGAGCACAATCGGCGGTCAGGTCGGTGAGGACCGGATCATTCATCACCGAGGGCACCCCCCGTCGGTAGTGGAGTTCGTAGCGGGCTCCGTGGGACTGGCACACCCCCGCCACAATGGTCTCAATCCATTGGGGTAGGCGGTTACGGCTATCGGGGTGGAGCGATCGCACCGTCCCGGTTAACTTCACCCGATCGGCAATCACGTTGGGGGCCCGGCCACCGCTAATCTGACCAATGGTCAGGACCACTGGATGGAGGGGGTTTTGGGTGCGGCTGATGGACTGCTGCAGGGTGGTGACCACCTGGGCGGCAATCCAGATGGCGTCGATCGCCTCGTGGGGCCGAGCCCCGTGGCCCGACTCACCAATGATGGTAATGTCCAGATCGTCGGCGGCGGCGGTCAGGGCCCCGTAGCGGACCCCAATGGTGCGAGCCGGGAGACTGGGGTAGGTGTGCAGGGCCAGGATGGCGGACACCCCCGCCATCACCCCATCCTCAATCATCCAGCGGGCTCCCTGGGCGGTTTCCTCCGCCGGCTGGAAGAGGAAGCGGGTGGTGCCCGGCAGGGTCAGGCCTAGCTGGGCCAGCACCATGGCGGTGCCCAGGGCAACGGTGGTGTGAACATCATGGCCACAGGCATGCATCAAGCCGGAATGGCTGGAGGCAAACTCCAACTCTACCCGTTCACCAATCGGCAGCCCATCCATATCGGCTCGAATGCCCAGAATGCGGGGATCATCTCCCCCCGCTAACTCCCCTACTACGCCGGTTTTGCCCACCAATTCTTGCACCCGCAGACCGCAGGAGGAGAGGACCCCGGCCACGTAGGCGGCGGTTTTGTACTCCTGGCCGCTCAGTTCCGGGTGACTGTGGAGGTGACGACGGATCTCGATTAACCGGGGGGTCAGGGTCTGGACCAGGGCCTGGATCTGGCGGAGCATGGCGGGGGGATAGGGAATGGGCGGAGACAATCGACGGTAGCGCCCTCAGCGGGGCAAGGCGCTCTCATGCCAGGGGCGAAGCAGGGCGTTGGAGAGGGCGGAGAGCACCCAAAAAATCCCCATGCCTAAGCCGGTGATCAGCACCAGGCCGGCAAACATCCGGGGGATTTCCAGGTTATAGCTGGCCATCAAAATCTGGTAGGCCAGCCCCGAGTTAGCACCGCCGCTACCGGCTACAAACTCCGCCACCACCGCCCCGATCAGGGCCAGGCCGCCGCTAATCCGCAACCCCGCTAGAAAATAGGGTAGGGCGCTGGGCAGGCGCAGGTAGCGCAGGGTTTGCCAACGGGAGGCGCGGTAGAGGCGAAACAGGTCCTGGAGGTTAGCATCGGCGCTATTGAGGCCCAGGGTGGTGTTGCTGATCACCGGAAACAGGGCCACAATCCAGGCGCAGATCACCAGGGCCAGGAAGGTACTATTGCGCAGCCAGATGATGATCAGGGGGGAGATGGCGGCGATGGGCAGGGTTTGCAAAATAATCGCGTAGGGGTAGAGACTTTTTTCCACCCAGGGACTCTGGGCCATCAGCATGGCCAGGGCCAGGCCCGATATCACCGCCGCGGCAAAGGCCACCAGGGTAATCTTTAGGGTCAC
Source organism: Cyanobacteriota bacterium (assembly GCA_035286245.1). Taxonomy (GTDB): domain Bacteria; phylum Cyanobacteriota; class Cyanobacteriia; order Phormidesmidales; family Phormidesmidaceae; genus Nodosilinea. The sequence continues at coordinate 2,626 of JAYKIM010000218.1, forward strand.
CCCCAGGGCCGGCAGCAACACTGGCCAGTCCTTCACCAGGGTCTGGGCCACCAGCCAGGGCCCCGGCAACAGGTAGGGGGGAATGTGGTTGATCCGCACCGCCATTTCCCAGGTGACCAGGGCGATCAGACCCAGGGCCAGGGGGGCGATCGCCGTCAGCAGACGGGTGGCCAGGGAGGGGAGAGACATGGTGGATACCTCAGGCGGATGGGACTGCACGGCTACCCCCCTCGGCCATGGCGGCCCCTAGGGCCGCCGCCACCTGCTGGCAGTAGCCTGTGTAGGCGGGGGAGTTGCGAAAGCTGGGGGAGCGGGGCTGGGGGGAGTCAATGGCAATCTCCGCCGTGATGCGTCCCGGTCGGGGCGACATCACCATCACCCGGTCAGAGAGTAACACCGCCTCGTAGAGGTTGTGGGTGACAAACAGCACGGTCCAACCCTGCTCCCCCCGGAGGGCCAGCAGGTCCTCATTCAACTGGGTGCGGGTAATGTCGTCCAGGGCCCCAAAGGGCTCATCCATGAGCAGCACCTGGGGATCGGTGACCAGGGCCCGGGCAATGGAGACCCGCATTTTCATGCCCCCGGAAAGCTGACGCGGGTAGGCCTGGCGGAAACCCTCCAACCCCACCAGGCGCAAGGCATCGGCGATGGCTGAACGAGCCTGGTGGCGAGGCCGGCCCGCCAGCCGTAGGGGTAGGCCCAGATTGTCAGCCACCGTAGCCCAGGGCATCAGGGCTGGCTCCTGGAAGACAAAGGCTAAATCCGGTGGCTCCATCCCTGCACCCCAATCCACCCGGCCCGTAGAGGGGGCGGTCAACCCCGCCACAATCCGCAGTAGGGTACTTTTGCCACAGCCGGAGGGACCCACAAAACTGACAAACTCCCCTGGGGCCAGGGTCAGGCTGGTCTCCTGGAGAGCCGCTACGCCGTTGTCGAAGGTTTTAGTGATGCGATCGAGGGTGAGAGTCATGCTGGCTGAGGCAGTTGATAGTACTCTACCCCCTGATTGACGTAATCCAGGCTGTAGGCCTGTTGATAATCCAGTTGGCTATCCAGGACCCCCACCCCCCTCAGTTCATCAAAGAGGGATTGCCAGCGCTGGTCGGTCATGGCTCCAATTCCCAGGCGGCTGGCATCACCACCGGTGATGATGCCATACTCATCTAACTTGGCCAGGCTAAAGGCCAGCAATTCCTCCGACATGTCCGGGTTATCCGCCCGAATCGCCTGGTTGCCCGGTTGGGGGTTAGCCAGGTAGCTATACCAGCCCCGGATCGAGGCGGTGACAAAGCGCTGCACCAAGTCGGGGTTGGTTTCTAGCAGACGGCGAGTGGTGTCAATGGTAAAGGTATAGGGATTATAGCCCCCCTCCGAGAGGGGCAAAATCACCGGTTTAAAGCCCCCCTGCCGTTCAATCAAGAAGGGCTCTGAGGTGAGTAAACCCTGCTGGGCCGAATTTTTATCCGCCAAGAAGGGAGTGATATTGAAGTTGTAGGGCCGCTTTTGATCATCAGTAAAACCATACCGGGCCTTTAACACTGGCCAGTAGCCACTGTTGGCAGAGGCACTGATGAAAATCGGTTTTCCCCGCAGTTGGCGGAGGGAGTCGTTACCGACGCCGGGGTGGGCCAGGAGGACTTGAATTTCTTTTTGGCAGATGGCGGCGACGGTGACCACAGGGATCCCCTGCTGCACGGCCTTCAAGCTACCCAGGGCGCCGCCAATGGAAAAGTCCACCGCTCCCCCCACCAGCAGTTGGGTGGTGTTGGTTTGGGGCGGAGTGTCATCAATGGTGACCGCCAGGCCATAGTCGCGGTAAAGACCCGTCGCCGCCGCCTGGTAGTAGCCGCCGTATTCCGCCTCCGCCCGCCAGCCCAGACCCAGCTTCACCCGATCTAAGCCATTGGCGTCAACCTGGGCGGTGGGCTGCCCCAGGCCACAGGCCGCTAGGCCGCCCGTGGCCAGCCCTAGGCAACCCGCCTTCAGCAGGCGACGACGGGACCAATAGAGCGCATTATCCATAGATCTACCCTGTGCTTTAAGGGTATTGTAACGGGTTGACTGTCCTGTCGCCGCCCAGGCTTCCCCCATCCGGTCCCATCCGGCCCCTAAGTGGTGTACATTATGGGAAAATTATGACAACAGTTTAAGCAACCCTATCCTGAGGAGGTCTTGATTATGGACTGGCGAGTTGTAGTGGTACTTTTACCAATTATCATTGCGGGCAGTTGGGCCCTATTTAACATTGGTCGAGCCGCCCTGGGCCAACTCCAAGATTTCCTTGACCGGCAGGCCTAGGGCTGGAGACTTACCAGAGCCGGCCCTAGCTGGCGAAAGGCAATGCCCCGGTGGCTGTGGTGATGTTTATCTAGGGCAGACATTTCGCCGAAGGTTTGCCCTAACTCCTCCACATAAAACAATGGGTCGTAGCCAAACCCCCCCTGTCCCCGGGGCTCGGTGAGGATGCTTCCATGACAAATCCCTTCCGTTTCCAGGGCAATGGTGCCATCGGGGCGAGCCAGGGCTAGGGCGCAGACAAATTGGGCTCGACGATCGCTGATGCCAGCCATGGCGGTTAGCAGGCGTTCTATGCGAGCCCGATCGCTGTCGGCGTAGCGAGCGGAGTAGATGCCCGGAGCTCCGTTCAGGGCATCGACCTGGAGGCCAGAGTCGTCGGCGATCGCCCATGCCCCCAGGGCCCTGGCCACCCCACTGGCCTTCAGCCGAGCATTTTCTAGGAAGGTCTGACCGGTTTCCTCAATGTCCAGGTGGTTGGGCTTCAACGCCAGGGACCAATCCAGATGCTTGAGGTAGGCCTGCATTTCCCTTAATTTTCCTGGGTTGCTGGTAGCGACAATAACGGTGGCCATAGGTTAATTTTGATATTGATGATTGGGTTGATCTGTGGGGGCCAAGCTCCCCCAGACTCTTATTTTATAGTGTTGGTAAGCCCGCCTAGGGCTGCGTTGATCTCTCAAGGCTAAATCTGGGCAGGCGTTCTGGCTCCTCTCCGCCGGGCCATAGCGGCCATGGCTAGAGGTTTAGATGCCCCACCTGGTTCAACTGACCCTCTATACGATCTTCCTATGGATAAACACGCCAAAATCTATGTCGCCGGCCACCGTGGTTTGGTGGGCAGCGCCCTGGTGCGAGCCCTAGAGGCCCAGGGCTACCCTAACTTACTTCTGCGATCCAGCCAGGAGTTGGACCTGCGCAACCAGGCCGCGGTGGATCGGTTTTTCGCCGAGGAGCGGCCGGACTACGTCTTCCTGGCGGCGGCCCGGGTGGGGGGTATCCAGGCCAACAATACCTACCGGGCGGAGTTTATCTACGAAAATCTGATGATCGCCGCCAATGTGATCCACAGCGCCTATGGCCATGGGGTAACTAAGCTATTGTTTCTTGGGTCTTCCTGTATCTATCCCAAGCTGTGCCCCCAGCCCATGAAGGAGGAGTACCTGCTGACCGGTTTTCTAGAGCCCACTAACGAGCCCTACGCGATCGCCAAGATCGCCGGCCTGAAGCTCTGCGAAAACTACCAGCGTCAGTACGGGGCTAACTTCATTGCCGCCATGCCCACCAATCTTTACGGCATCAATGACAACTTTGACCTGGCCAATTCCCACGTTCTACCGGCCCTGATGCGCAAGTTCCACGCCGCCAAGCAAGGGGGCGAAGACACCGTTACCGTCTGGGGCAGTGGCACCCCCCTGCGGGAATTTATGTACGTGGATGACCTGGCGGAGGGGCTGCTGTTTCTGATGGACCACTACGACCACACCCCCGAGTTTATTAACATCGGCACCGGTGCGGAGGTCTCCATTCGAGAACTGGCCCTCACCCTGCAGGCGGTGGTGGGGTTTGAGGGAGAACTGGCCTTCGACCCTGACAAACCCGATGGCACCCCTCGCAAACTGATGGATGTGTCCCGATTGCACCAATTGGGCTGGCGGGCTAAAACCGATCTAAAAACCGGCATTGAGCAAACCTACCAATGGTTTCAACAGCAGTACCCCAGCCTGGTTTAGCTCCGAGAGTCCTAGACCGGGCAGGCCACCTGGGTGCCCCCCAGGCCACAGTACCCCCCAGGGTTCTTGGCTAGGTACTGCTGGTGGTAGGCCTCGGCGTAGTAAAACTCGGGGGCCGGCAGGATCTCCGTGGTAATCGAACCATAACCCGCCCCCTGCAGAGCCCGCTGGTAAGCCTCCCGGGAGGCCTCCGCCTGCTGCCGTTGGTCCTCGGAATAGACGTAGATGCCGGAGCGATACTGGGTGCCGACATCGTTGCCCTGGCGCATGCCCTGGGTGGGGTTGTGGCTTTCCCAAAATAGCCTCAGCAACTCGCCGTAGCTGACCTGGGCGGGGTCAAAAACCACCCGCACCACCTCATTGTGGCCGGTCAGGCTGGAACAGACTTCCTGGTAGGTGGGGTTGGGGGTGTAGCCAGCGGCGTAGCCCACCGCCGTGGAGTACACCCCCGCCTGTTGCCAAAACTTTCGCTCCGCCCCCCAAAAGCAGCCCAGACCGAACAGGGCCAATTCCAGACCCGCTGGGAAGGGGGGGGTGAGGGGGTTACCGTTGACGTAGTGGCGATCGGGGACCGCCATAACCGTTGATCGCCCCGGTAGGGCCTGATCGGGGGCGGGCATTTCGGTCTTTCTACCTTTACCTAAACCAAAGAAAACCATAGGACCGTCTGTAGCTAGGGGTTCACTCTACCTCTTCACTATAGGACAACTTTCCGGGGGCAGCCCGTCACCCTACTGATCACCTAAATAGGCCACCAGGGCCTGCAATTTATCCCAGGCGGCGCCACTGGTGAGGATGTCGCGGGCCAGCCCAATACCCTGGATCAACTCCTCCTGCAGGTCCCCAGGGGAGAGCTTTGCCCCCACCTTGAGGGCCAGGGCCGCATTCAAGGCCACCACATCCCGCTGGGCGGCCGTCCCCTTGCCCTGTAGGACGGCGGTGAGGATGGCGGTGTTTTCTGCAATATCGCCGCCCCGCAGGGCGTTGGTGGGGGCGGCGGTGAGCCCCAGGGTCTGGGGATCGATCACCGCCTGGCTAACCTGGCCGGCGGTCACCACCGCCAAATCGGTCCTATCCCCTAACCCCGCCTCATCCAACTGCTCCCGTCCATGCAGGACGATCGCCTGGGGCCGACCCAACTGGTTTAGGGCGGCGGCCATGGTGGGCACCACCGCCGGGTCATAGACCCCAATCACCTGACCGGTGGGTTGCAGGGGATTGACCAGGGGCCCCAGCAGGTTAAACACCGTGCGCACCTTCAGGACACTGCGCAAGGGGGCCACCGCCTTCATGGCGGGGTGCCAACCGCGGGCAAACAAAAAGGTGATGCCCACCGCCTCCAGGGCCGCCTGCACCTGGGCCGTGGCTGCTGCCAGGTTAACCCCCAGGGCCTCCAGCACATCGGCGGAGCCCACCTGACTGGAGGCCGATCGGTTACCATGCTTAGCCACCCGGATACCGGCGGCGGCAGCCACAAAGGCCACCGCCGTGGAGATATTAAAGGTCTGGGCCCCATCCCCGCCGGTGCCACAGGTGTCAATGCAGGGTTGGGGATGGTGCACCGGTTGGGAGGCCCCCACCGCCTGGCTTTGCAGCACCCGGGCCATGCCAGCCAACTCATCCGCCGTCACCCCCTTAGTCTGCAGTGCCCCCAGCAGTGCCCCTGACATCACCTCTGGGATGGCCTCACTCAGCCAGCCCTGCATCAGCTGTTCAGCCTCCTGCTGACTCAGGGAATGGCGCAAGATCAGGGTGCGGAGCAGACTGGACCAGTCTGGGGGGGAAATCTCAGGGGGGGAAGACAAGGAGGACACCATCGACATTCCGTAGTTATGCCCCAACACTCCCCCAGGCCAACCAGGGGATCGGCCCGGGTGGCCACGGCGGAGGCGGAGGGAAAGACCCTTTCAATCTACCAGAATCTAGTCAGGCAGAGGTGAGTCCCCAGGACGGTTATCGCCGCCGCTGATAACCAGGGCGATGCCGCGATCGGGGCTCCCCCATCAGCCCCAACAGAGGACCCAGGATCATACCCACCAGGAAGCCACCGGAATGGGCCCAATAGGCAATGCCAGTGGAGCTAACATTCATATTTTGACTCAGGGCAAATAAACTGAATAGAGCCTGTTGTACAAACCAAAAGCCCAGGAAAAATAGGGCTGGAATTTGTACCGTAGTAAAGAAAAAGGGTAAGGGAATCAAGGTGATAATCTGTGCCTTAGGAAAACGCAGCACGTAGGCGCCCATAATGCCGGCAATGGCGCCACTGGCGCCAAGGGTGGGCAGGGCGGAGTTGGGGTCAAAAACCCATTGAACTAGGCCGGCGACCACGCCACACCCCAGGTAGAAAATCAGGAACCTAAAATGCCCAAGTCGGTCTTCAACGTTATTGCCAAACACCCAGAGAAACAGTAGATTTCCAGCCAGGTGGAGAATCCCTCCATGCAAAAACTGAGAGGTGAGTAGGGTAGCCCATTCTAGACTAGGGGTGAGAGGAACCGCCTGGAAACTGGCAGTCAGCTGGACGGGAACGATCGCCCAACGATCAAAAAAGGACTCTAGCTCAGCGATCGGTAAACCTGACTGGAAAACAAATACGGTAATGTTTAGGACAAGAATACTATAGGTGATAATAGGGGTTGTGCTAATCGGGTTATCGTCACGCAGAGGAACCACAGTCTATGCCTCGGGAACTTAAGTGGGTAACTATCTTCGAAGGCGCCTTTTGTCTATGACAACTCCATAGACAATTCTCCATTACAACCTAGGGATTCCCTCCAGAACAGCGATCCTCACTAAGAGGAGCTTCACCAAGGCGAAACTCATAGAAATTGCTGAATGAACCGTGATCATTAGGAGTCTTTAAACCAGCTTTTTTAGAAGATGATTTGGGGCGTCCGTGGCTGGATGATTAAACCTAACCTATTTATCCTTTAAGGGGTCTTTTAGAGTACTGTCTCCCCTCTAGCATAGGATTCGGGCTTGGGAAATAGGGTTGACAGTCAGGAAAGCCAGAGTTTATTAATGGCGTTGATAACAGATATAGCGGATTTCGTTTGGATGAAGTACACGGAGAGCCCCCCAACCCCCACCTCGCGCAGCGGCCCGGAGGGCATAATTTGGGGGGCTCAAGAGTGGATCTGAGCAGACAAAAGCTAGGGGGCTGAAGCTGAGAAAAACTGTATCTCACTGAACCGAGAACCGCTATATTGAGACCTGGTATAAATAAAATCTGTGTAAAACTTATAGAATAACGTGTAAAACTTTAGCTCACTGCGAATCCTGGCTATGGGCTAATGGTATCTAATTCACTACGTTTAACCTGTTAACTTTAACTCCTAGACTTGTGCCCATGAGCTATCCCAGCTTCCACAGCTATATTAGAACGCTGAGAAGTTTGCTAAAGCGTAAACAACGGTGGCTCTTGGAGGAATCAACTTTCCTGGCTGATCTATGTCTGGCCTACGGCAGTATTGCCGGCCTTTCAGAGCAGCAGAAACGCACCCTTTTTTTGGCGGCTCACTTCAAAAACCTGGGGGCGTTATACTTGGACGACCATTGTCTCCATCAAGGCTTTGACGACCATAAGCAGGCCCTTAAGGAAATGCAAGGGCTCTTCATCGAAAGCGCCCAAATGGCCCGAGAGGCTGGCCTTAAGGATGTGGCGGTGGTACTCGAACAGTATTATCAACGGGCTATTCCGAGCGACTATCTGGCCCGGGTTTTTCAGGTGATTAATGCCTGGGTATCCTGCCGGCAACGTAAGGGTTGGCGCAGTTCCATGGGTGATAAGGAAGCCTTGGTGATTCTACGACAGCGGGCCGAAATGGGTTGGTCTGACCCTGAGATTGTATTTCACTTCATTGAACATCTCTGTCGATACTCCTCTCGCCCAGAGCTGGTTGAAGCCTGCTCTATTTCGGGGTTTGAGACCGATCCTCCATCCTCAGCATCTGACTTAGGAAGCTTGGATTCCTGGCAGTCAGGGCCCTGGTCCCTCAGCGAGATTTTGGAGACTGACAGCTACTGAGACCGGTCCTCCGGGATGCTAGGGCCCTTCGACAATCAAGGGTTGAGTCTACCTAATGGGATTGGGTCTTTTAAACTAAAGTGATGTAGCTTTACCATTGTTGTTGTCCAGGACTTGCTTGCCCATGACCTCCCCCATCCCCCCTGGTGGCCCGATTTCCCCCCATCCCCCCTTTGCTCTGCAGGCGGAGCAAGACTGGCATAGCCTGACCAGTGCCGAAGCCCTGGTCCACCAGGCCGTTGATGCGCAGCTGGGATTGACCAGCGCTGAGGTCGCCGCCCGCCAGAGCCAGTTTGGCCCCAACGAGCTGGAGGAGGCGGCGGGTCGACAAACCTGGGAAATTGTGCTGGATCAGTTTAAGAATATTATGCTGATCATGCTGATCGTGGTGGCGATCGTCTCCGCCGTCATGGATCTGGCCAGTGGGTCCTTCCCGAAGGATGCCATCGCGATTTTTGCCATTGTCGTTCTCAACGGTATCCTGGGCTACCTGCAGGAAAGCCGGGCGGAGAAGGCCCTGGCTGCCCTGAAGCGGCTCTCCTCCCCCCAGGTGCGGGTGCTCCGGGGTGGCCAGGAGGAGGAGGTGGATGCCCGAGACCTGGTGCCCGGGGATGTGATGATGATCGAGGCTGGTACCCAGGTGGCCGCCGATGGGCGGCTGTTGGAGGCGGCCAATTTACAAATTCGGGAATCGGCCCTGACCGGGGAGGCGGAAGCGGTGACTAAACGTCCCCTGGTGGTTTTGGCCGCCGATGCCCCTCTCGGCGATCGCCTCAACCTGGTGTTCCAGGGCACCGAAGTGATCCAGGGACGGGCCAGGGTGTTGGTCACCCACACTGGCATGGCTACGGAGCTAGGCAAAATTGCCACCATGCTGCAGACCGTGGAAA
>JAYKIM010000219.1:0-2973 GCA_035286245.1 Cyanobacteriota bacterium
GAAGCGGGTGGCAATTCTAGAGGCCTGTTGGATTGGGCTCCTGACCTCTGGCCGCTGAAGTCCGACTAGAGTCTTTCTGTGAGACTCGATAAGCCACTACCCAGACCCATCGATCAACCGATGGGTCTAACTGCGGGACTGTCCGTCATCTTTTCCTGGTCGGGGGTGAGGATAGGCGCCTCCGGTGCGTAGACTAGGGGCAGTAGTCCCAAGGGCAATTTTCCTATGGTGCGTCACCGCCTGGAGTCCATCCTCAGTCAGAAGCGGGTGGCAATTCTAGAGGCCTGTCTGATCGGGCTGGTGTCTGGGCTGGCGGCGGTGCTGTTAAAACAGGGGGTGGAGTGGCTCACCCTGGCCCGCACCGCTAGCCCGCTGCCGACGGTGTTTGCCCTACCGGCGATCGGTGGCGTTGGGGGTTGGTTATCCGGTTGGTTGGTGCAGCACTGGGCACCGGAGGCCGGGGGCAGTGGCATTCCCCAGGTGAAGGCGGCCCTGGGCTTTGCCCCGATTCCCTTGAATTTGCGGGTGGCCCTGGTGAAGCTGGGTAGTACCCTGCTGGCCCTGGGCTCGGGCCTGTCCCTGGGGCGCCAGGGGCCGACGGTGCAGATCGGTGCCGGGCTGGCGGCCCAACTCAGCCGCTGGGTGCCCACCTCACCGGAATACCGCCGTCAACTGATCGCGGCGGGGGCGGCGGCGGGTCTGGCAGCGGGCTTCAATGCCCCGATCGCCGGCGTACTGTTTGTGGTGGAGGAGCTGCTCCAGGATTTCTCCGATCTCACCCTGGGAAGTGCGATCCTGGCCTCCTTTATTGGGGCGGTGGTGTCTCGCCTCTTGGGGGGCCATGGCTTAAACTTGGCCCTGGAGACCAAAGCCATTAGCCTATCTGTCTACGACCTACCCTTTTTAGTCCTGTTAGGGGTAGCCGCTGGCCTACTGGGGTCTAGCTTTGGCCGGGGTATTTTTATCAGCCTCAACCTATTTAGGCGGGCCACCTGGCTCGATCTGCCGGGCCGCATCGGGTTGGCCGGCCTGATCACCGGCCTGGTGGGGTTGGCGGTGCCGGTGGCGGCCTTTAACAATGCCGATCTGCAGGAGTTTTTGAGTACCGGTCTGGCGGCCTGGCCCCTGATCGCCACCGCCTTTGTGGCCAAGTTTTTACTCACCCTGCTGGCCTACGGTTCCGGGGCGGCGGGGGGAATCTTCGCCCCCTCCCTGGTGCTGGGGGCGGCCCTGGGGTGTTTGGTGAGTTTTCTGGCCCAGGGGGTATACGGCAGTTTTGACGCCTGGCCCCTGCCCGAGACCCTGGCCAACTCCACCACCTACGCCCTGACTGGCATGGGGGCATTTTTCAGTGCGGTGACCCGGGTGCCGATTACCGCCATTGTGATTGTCTTTGAGATCACCGCCGACTTTAACCTGGTGCTGCCCTTGATGATTGGTTCCGGCATTGCCTACCTGATCGCCGATCGCACCAACCGGGGATCGATCTACCAGCAGCTATTGGCCCGTCAGGGCATCCACCTGGAGCCGGCGCCCCAGGCCAATAACCCCTGGGCCAACCTGAAGGCCGCCGATCTAATGCAGCGCCGGGTGGAAACCCTCTCCAGCCAGATCAGCCTGGGGGAGGTGGTGCAGGCCTTTTCCCGATCGCATCACCGGGGTTTTCCGGTGCTAGCGGCGGGCCGATTGGTGGGCATTGTCACCCAGAGTGACCTGGGGGAGGTTAGCCCCCAGGGGCGGGATCAACCCCTCCGCCTGGCGGATATCATGACCCCCAACCCGGTCACCGTCAGCCCCGAGGCCTCCCTGGACCGGGTTTTACACCTGCTAAATCGGCTGAAGCTGAGTCGCCTACCGGTGACCGAGGGCAACAAGCTGGTGGGGATTATTACCCGGGCCGATATTATCCGGGCGGAGTCGGACCAGGTGTCGGGGGAATTGTTAGACCTGGGGCCCCAGGCCCAACCCTCCTACCTGGTGTGGCAGCAGCAGGGCCCTGCCACGGGCCAGGGGCGGCTGTTGGTGCCCCTGGCGGACCCGAAAACCGCCCCGGTGCTGTTGCAGATTGCCACCGCCCTGGCCCAGGAACGACGCTACGAACTGGAGTGCATCCACGTGGTGGTGGTGCCCCGCCAGGTGCCGCCGGCGGAGGCCACCGTTGACCTGGGGGCGGTGGAGCCGCTGATTGAGTTGGCCCTCAGCTACGGCCAGGGGACGGGAGTGTCGGTGCATTGCCAGGTGCGGGCGGCCCATGAGGTGGGGCGGACCCTGCTGGAGGTGATTCGCGATCGCCACATTGACCTGGTGTTGATGGGCTGGCACCAGGCCAACCTCACTCCGGGTCGGGTGATCAGCGGTGTGGTGGATACCCTGATCCGCCAGGCTCCTTGCCCAGTGCTGGTGGTGCGGCCGGGCCGTCGGCTCAGCTATAACCACTGGCTGATTCCCACGGCGGGGGGGCCCAATGCCCAGGGGGCCCAGGCCCTGCTGCCGGGGTTGCTGCGGTTGGGCCAGCAACCCCAGATCCAACTCTGCACCGTCTGTCACCCCGAAAAGGGGGAATGCCTCACCCCCCAGCACCTCACGGACCTGGCGGCGGAGCTAGCGGCGGAGCTGCAGCAGCCGGTGCAGACCCACTCCCTCACCCATAGCAGTGTGGCGACGGCGATCGTCGAGCTGGCGGAGCACACCGCCACCGATACCCTCTTGATGGGGGCCTCCCGGGAGAACCTGCTGAGCCAGGTGTTAAAGGGCAATGTACCCCTGGAAATTGCCGAACGCACCGATCTGACGGTGATGCTGCTGCGCCAGGGGGAGGGCGATTAGGGGTTGATTCGCTGCTTGAGCAGGGCCAGCTCACTATCCCCGCTGGGGGGGCTACCCTCCAGGGCGGCGAAGCGCTGCTCCAGGGGGTCGGCATTGAGTTCCCCCAGGGCCTGGGCCCGGGCCTCCAGGTCGAGAATGCGCTGCTCC
>JAYKIM010000220.1:0-6675 GCA_035286245.1 Cyanobacteriota bacterium
TATTCTGCCTTACCTGGGCTTTACCACCCAGACCGTCCTCGCCCCCCGCCCCCTGGGCGACCAGGAATGGCAACCCTCCCCCAGCAAGGCCACCAGTGACTCAGGCACCTGGGGCCATGGTCGCCGCTTGTGGTGGACCCAAACTCGCCTGCCCCACCTCTATCGGCAACTGCGTAGCCAATTGCTATTTTCCCCCATCCCGGAAGCGCCCCTCTGGTCTCGATGCCGAACCGTGGTGACGGTGCATGATTTGATTCCGCTGCGGTTTAGCTCCCAAATGTCCCCGGCTCTGGTAGCCTATTGCCGCTACTATCTACCGCGAGTTATGGACCAGGCCAACCATGTGATTTGCAATTCCCTTGCCACCCAGCGGGATATCTATGAGTTTTTTGGTCCCTCAACTACCCCCCAAACCGTCACTCCCCTGGCCTATGACGATCTCCACTACCGGTGGCTAGACCTACCGCGCCAGCCCTACCTGATCTACCTGGGGCGCCATGACCCCTACAAAAACCTGGCCCGGTTGATCCAGGCCTTTGCCCAGTTGCCCGCTGGGGCCGCTGACCTGGAGCTGTGGATTGGCGGCGGGGGCGATCGCCGGTTTACCCCCGCCCTGCAAACCCAGGTACAGGACCTAGGGCTGGAGTCACGGGTGCGGTTTCTGGGCTACGTCCCCGAGGGGGATGTGCCCCGGTTACTCAACCAGGCGATCGCCCTGGTGTTTCCCAGCCTGTGGGAGGGCTTTGGCCTACCGGTGCTGGAGGCCATGGCCTGCGGCACCCCGGTGATTACCTCCAACCTGGCTGCCCTGCCCGAGGTGGCAGGGGATGCCGCCCTGCTGATTGACCCCTACCAAGTGGGGGAACTGGCGGCGGCGATGACAGCGGTGTGGCAGGATAGCCAACTGTGGCAGCAGCTACACCGGGCCGGGCTGGAGCGGGCCCAACGGTTTAGCTGGGCTAAAACTGGCGCCGCCACCGCAGCGGTACTGCGGGCCTATCTATAGCAGGGGATCACTGCTCGATATTATTAGCCATGGGTTGTCTATCACTACCGGGGTAGGGATAATTGATGTCGAGCCGGGTTGAAAGGGGCATACCCCACCCTAAAGTGCCTCATTAGCTATTTCACTGCTTGCCGCCTCTCCCATGCTTCCTACCCTTGACCCCACCCTACAGCGTCACTACCACTGGATGGAGCGAGCTCTGGCCCTGGCGAGGGCCGCGGGGGAGGCCGGGGATGTACCGGTGGGGGCAGTGATTCTAGGGCCTGGGGATGAGGTGTTAGCGGAGGCCGCCAACCGCCGTCAGCGGGACCAGGACCCCACCGCCCATGCGGAAGTCCTGGCCCTGCGTCAGGCCAGTCAGCGGCTGGGTAGTTGGCGGCTGGATCGCTGCACCCTCTACGTCACCCTCGAACCCTGCCCCATGTGTGCCGGGGCCATTCTCCTCAGTCGGCTGGGGTTACTGGTTTACGGCGCCGATGACCTGAAGGCCGGGGCGGTGCGATCGGTGTTGAACCTACCCGCCAGCGCCTGCTCTAACCACCACCTACCGGTGCTGGCGGGAATTCTAGCCGAGCCCTGCCAGGAGTTGCTGCAGGGGTGGTTTGCCCAACGGCGATCGCCCCGTTCACCCGACTAAGCCGGCACGGTAGGAGTTAGGCTCCTGATTACTGACTCTACCTACAGCACCGTCCCCAGATCCGCCGGACTGAGGTGGGGGTTGACTACCTCCCCGTCTTTAAACCAAAGAATGCGCTGACTAGCCCGGGCCACCTCTGCCTCGTGGGTGACCATCACCACCGTCATCCCCTGACTATGGAGGTCGGCAAAAATGGCCAACACCTCCTGGGTGGTGCGGCTATCGAGGGCGCCGGTGGGCTCATCCGCCAGCAGTAGCAGGGGATGGTTGACGATCGCCCGGGCGATGGCCACTCGCTGCTGCTGCCCCCCCGACAGTTGGTTGGGGCGGTTTTGCAGGCGATCGCCAAGGCCCACCTGCAGGAGGGCGGTCCGGGCCCGTTGTTGCCGCTCTAGTCGACCGACTCCGGCGTAGATCATGGGCAGTTCCACATTTTCCTGGGCGCTGAGCTGGGGCAGGAGGTGAAACTGTTGAAATACAAAGCCAATCTTTTGGTTGCGAATGTGGGCCAGGGTGGCATCGTCCAGTTGGGCTACATTTTGGCGATCAAAGAAGTAATCACCGCGGCTGGGGCGATCCAGGCAGCCAATCATATTCATGGCGGTAGACTTACCCGATCCAGAAGGGCCCATAATGGCACAGTACTCCCCCCGATCGATGGTCAGGGTAACATTGCAGAGGGCCCTCACCTCGATGTTACCGCTGCCGTAGGTCTTATCCAGTTGACAAAATTCCACCAGGGGATCGGCCACAGCTAGCACTCCTTGGCGTAGGTTTAAGGGCTGGGTTACAGCCGTTAGCAACAACAACTAAACTTCTGGCCAAGAGTCTAGCCCAGGCCAGTCGGATTTAGGAGAGGACTATGACAGGACTGGCGACGGGCTAAGACCCAGAACCCTACCCGATGGCTTGAGCTCAATGACTACAACTCTATACTAACTGTTCTGGGTCGGAGATCGCTGACCCACCAGGGTTTGCTGGTGGGGTAGGGGTAGCTGGGACTGGAGAGCCAGTAAATTATCCGCTAAGATTTGCCGGGGTTGCTCACCAATGGCGCTGGCCAGCAGTTCTCCAGCGCTGTCGAGGTAGAGGAAATGGGGAATGCCATCGACTTGGTATTGCACCATCTCCGGTAACCACTTGTGGTTATCCACGTTAAGCATGACAAAGTTAATCTGGTCACCGTAGTGCTGGCGGAGCTGGTCCATGGTGGTGGCCATCGCCTGACAGGTGGTGCACCAGTCAGCATAGAACTCCACCAGGGAGGGTTTACCGTTACCCTGGGCCACCTCGTAGGGGATAGCCTGGGCCGCCAGGGTGGCCAGGGATGGCCGCCCCGACTGACTCCTGATCCCCAGAAATAGGAGCACCGTCAGGGAAATCGCCACCATGGCGATAATCAGATTGCGTAGGGTGCTGGGGGGGTGACTCGCCATGGTTATCTTAATCACCGCATAGCGGACAGGGAGGGACGATGGGGAAGACACAGACCAGGGCTATTCTTCTCCCATAGTTAATACTATAGGCTGGTACAGCGGTCTAGGGCAGGGCCAGGAGAAAGTCCTTGAAGCTCTAGCCCTTTCCGTCGTTAATGATTGGAAATTACCACTGAAGACACTATGAAGAAACGAGTCAAGCTTACCTTCCCGAAGCGAGCTGTGCACATGCCGATCACCTACCGCCTGGCGAAGGACTTTAACATTGCCGCCAATATTATTCGAGCCCAGGTGGCCCCCAACCAGGTAGGTACCTTGGTGGTGGAACTGTCCGGCGATATTGACCAGCTCAATGATGGCATTGACTGGCTGGAGACCCAGGATATTCAGGTATCCATCGCCAGCGGAGAAATAGTCATTGACGACCAGCTCTGTGTCCACTGCGGGCTCTGTACGGGGGTTTGCCCCACCCGAGCTCTTACCCTTGATGCCGCCAGTGCCCGATTAGTGTTTAACCGCAGTTGTTGCATTGTCTGTGAGCAGTGTATTCCCACCTGTCCTGTGCAGGCGATCACGACAAATCTCTAATCCTCCGCCTCGTCCTCCTCTGCGGTGGGATAGATAAAGCTGGTGGAACGGCCCGTCAAGACGGATTTGCCCAAGGAAAGGGCCTTCTTGGCCTGCAGGGCGGCGGTGCGCTTCCAGCTGGCGCGCCGTTGATCACGTTTTTGCTTAGAGGTTTTCTTCTTGGGGACGGCCATGGCTAGAGTCCAGGAATTTTCACAACCTTACTAGCATAGGACAATCTTTATAAATGCGGCAATAGCTTGACCGCTTCTAGCTGGGTTAGGGTAGCCCCATCCTGGCTTCCGCCCCGTTGCCCGTGCAACTGCCCATAGTTGATGCTCGCCTGCGGTAGGATGGCTAAGAATTACCCGTCCTGTTGGCCCGCCCAGAGGACCTACCAGAGGACCTATACCCGTCGCCAGGGGAGACCGCCAAACCATGGTCAGTTACCGACCCGTGATTGTGGGCATCAACCAGTATGAAAAACTGCAGCCGTTGCTCTACGCCCAGTTTGACGCCCTGGAACTGCGCGACTTTTTAATTAGTGAGGCGGGTCTGTCGCCCCAGCACTGTTCCCTACTGGCGGATGTGGCCCCCATGGTCTACTCGGGGGCCGCCTTTCCCAGTCGTCGGGTAATTTGGGAGCGTCTTCAACAAACCTGTGACCAGGCTGACCCCGAGGATCTGGTGTGGTTTTTCTTCAGTGGCTGTGGGGTGCACTGGCAGGGCCAGGACTATATCCTGCCGATTGAGGCCGACCCTGATCAGATCGGTGAAACGGGCCTACCCCTGGATGGGATTTTGAAAACGCTGGCTGCCGGTCCCCATCGTTCTCTAGTTATCCTCGATATGCACCGTCCCCAGGCAGGTCAGGGGATCACCCAGCTGGGTTTGCAAACCCTGGAATTAGCCAAAAGCCTGAATTTGCCCCTGATTCTATCCTGCCAGCCCGACCAGTTTTCCCAGGAAAGCCTGGCGGTGCGCCATGGCTTTTTCACCGAAGCAATAATCGAGGCGCTGCGGTTTCAGGGCTGCCTGACCCTGTCCCAACTGGTGGCCTATCTGCAACGCCGGGTGCCGGAGCTCTGTCAGCATCATTTTCGGCCCCTGCAAAACCCCCTGGCGGTAGTGCCCGCCGATCAAAAGTTCCTCCTGGTGGTGCCCGCCGATCACCTGGGGGACCTGGCTCCCCCCAGCGATCGCCCCAGCTCCCTACCCTGGCCGGACACCGCTGTGCAGGAGCCCGTCCTGCTCCCCGCCCGTCTTGAGCCTGACCTACCCCCCATCGCCCCCGGTCAGGCCCCACGGAGATCGGGCCGGCCCAGCTGGGTCTGGGGGGTAGGGGTAGCCAGTGGTGTCCTTTTACTGGGGTTATTGGGGCTATTCCTGGGTAAGCAAAACTTTTTTGCTCAACGGCTCTCCTCCCGCTCCCAGCCCCAGGCTGCATCTACCTTAACTCCTAAACCCTCCCCCACTCCCCCACCTCCTGCGGCGGTCCCTGGGGCTGGCTCCAGTTCCGGTACTATCCTGCTGACCGAGGCCCAGGGTCTGCTGGAACCCCTGTCCGCCTCCTCCCTCAATGACGCCATCGAAATGGCGCGCCAGATACCCACCGATGACCCGATCTACGGCCAAGCCCAGGCTGCTATTGAGCGTTGGAGTTGGATGATTTTAGACCTGGCTCGAGCCCGGGCAGCCCAGGGTAATCGTGCAGCGGCGGTGGCGGCTCTGGATTTGGTGCCCGAAGACCAGCCGGAGGTCTATGGCCAGGCCCAGGCCACCTGGCAACGCTGGCAACAGGAAGCCACCAACCAGCAACTTCTGCAGCAGGCCCAGGCCCTACCCCAACCTGAGCAAGCCACCACCTATGGGGATGCCATCCGCTTGTTACAACAAATCTCCCCCGACTATCCGGAATTTGCCCAGGCCCAGGACCAGATTAACCAGTGGAGTCAAGATATCCTGGCCATCGCCCGGGTGCGGGCAGCCCAGGGCCAACTGCCAGGGGCGATCGCGGCGGCTGAGCTGATTCCCCCGGACACTGAAGCCTACCAGGCGGCCCAGCAGGAGCTGGCCAGCTGGCGTGCCCAATCGGGGGCGACCCCCTAGGCGGGGGGACTTTCTACCCCTTCCAACTCAGCTGGAATGATTTGCTGCACAGCGTGCGCACGGGAGAGAATGCCTTTCGCCACCTCTACGGCCAGTCTGTTTTTGAGTGGTATCAACACCATGGCGAACGGGCGGAAATTTTTGATCGGGCCATGGGTGACTTCTCCAGGCAGGAAGCGGCGGCCCTACTGGAGACCTATCCCTTGAGCGATGTGCGACATATGGTGGATGTCGGGGGCGGTCGGGGAGAGCAGTTGATGACCCTGTTGAGGAGCCATGGCCACCTCAGGGGCACCCTCTATGATCAGCCCTGGGTGGTGGAACGGGTAGAAATCCCGGCGGAGTTAAAGGGCCGTCTAACGGCAAGCGGAGGGGATTTTTTCTCGACGGTGCCGGCTGGTGCAGACGCCTACCTACTCAAACATATCATTCACGATTGGGATGATACCGCCTGCCTAGGAATCCTCAAGGCCATTCGTAGTGCTATGGCACCGGGCGCCCGAGTGCTGATTGTGGAGCAGATAATTCCCCCCGGTAATGCCCCCTTCCCAGGCAAGCTGCTTGATCTCAACATGCTAATCATGACCGAAGGGGGTAGGGAGCGGACTGCCGCCGAGTACACCGACCTACTGGAGAGGGCTGGATTTCGACTCAGCCGAATTGTGCAAACCCCCTCGCCCGTGAGTGTGGTGGAGGCGGTGGCAGCGACATGACTATTTGGTTGCGCCATGACCTGCAAACCTTTGCCAAGCGCCTGAAAGCGCTTGAAGTCAAAGCCGCTCAGGAGAATTTGATTCTCAGCGAGGCCCAGCTCCAGGCCTTGGAAAAAGCCAAGCAGGAGAAAGAGGCCCACGGCGAAATTGAAACTCATCATCCTGGCTATCTCGGGGCTCAAGACACCTTCTATGTAGGTCATCTCA
>JAYKIM010000221.1:0-2526 GCA_035286245.1 Cyanobacteriota bacterium
AATTTCATAGCTGGAGGGCTTGGTGACAAACCCCGGGTCCCGCAGGGGGCCCTCCACCAGGTGGTTCATCAGGGCGATGGCCAGGTAGTTCATCAGCAGACTGCTGATGGTCTCATTTACGCCCCGATAGTGGCGCAGGGCCCCCGCCGCCATGATCCACAGGCCCCCCGCCACCAAACTGGCGATCGCCATGGCCAGCAGCACCAGGAGGCCGGGCAGGGCGGGGCCCAGGGCCAGGCCCGCCAGCAGGGCGGCCAGGGCACCGATCACCAAGGCCCCCTCGTTACCAATGATCACCAGCCCCAGGCGGGCCGGCAAACCGGTGCACAGGGCCGTCAACATCAGGGGGGCAGCCCGAATCAGGGTATTTTGCCAGGCACTGGCACTGCCGAAGGCCGCCTTATAAATCGAACCATAGACCTGTAGGGGGTTAGCCCCCGCCAGGGCGCAGAACCCACCAAACAGCAGCAGCGCCACGGCGATGGCCCCAGTGGGTATCAGCAGCGACTCCAGCGATCGCCAGTGCAGAGATCTGACCATAGTGGTGATCCAGGGGTGGCCCGGGCCTAGCTAACCGAACCCTTCACCCCTTCCACCAGGTAATCCATGGTTTCCAGCTGCATATCATCGATCTTGAGGCCCTTACCCGCGGGCAGAATCTCCTTACCATCGTTGGTTTTCAGCGGCCCCTGGTAAATCGTCAGCTTACCCGCCTTGATGTCCGCCAGGGCAGTATCGGCATCCGCCTTGGCGGCATCGCTCACCGCCGGACCGTAGGGGGACATCTTGCAGAACTTATCCGCCAGCCCCCCCCGCAGAATGTGGGGGATGTCGCCGTTGGCAATGGACTTGCCCGCCAGCAATTGTTCCCCCAGGGAGGTGTAGATGCTAGACCAATCCCACTCGGCGCCGGTCAGGTACCCCTTAGGGGCCAGGGAGCTCTGGTTGGCGTGGTAGCCGGAGCAGAAAATACCTCGTTTTTCGGCGGTTTCCATCACCACCTTGGGACTGTCAACGTGGCAGGTGACCACATCAACCCCCTGATCCACCATGCTGTTGGTGGCCTCCGCTTCCTTCACCGGCACGGACCAGTCGCCGGTGAAAATCACCTGGGTGGTGGCGGCGGGGTTAACCGACCGGGCCCCCAGGGTGAAACTGTTAACGTTGCGCAGCAGTTGGGGAATGGGCTTGGCCGCCACAAAGCCCAACTTCCCAGACTTGGAGGTGTGACCAGCCACTACCCCCGCCACGTACTGGGCTTCATCGATGTACCCAAAGTAGCTACAGATGTTTTTGGGATGCACCCCCTCCTGGTAGAGACCACCGGCGTGGAAGAACTGCACATCGGGAAATTCCTTGGCCAACTCTAGAATGTAGGGGTCAAAGTAGCCAAAGGAGGTGGGAAACAGGGCCTTGGCCCCATCCACCTCAATCATGCTGCGCATCGCCTCCGCCACCGCCGTGGTCTCGGGTACGCTGGCCTCCTCCACCAACTTAATGCCGGGGACATTGGCAGCCATGGCGGCGGCACCCTCCGCATGGGCCTGGTTATAGCCGAAGTCATCCTTAGGCCCTACGTAGAGAAAGCCCACCACAAAATCCTTGGCGGGGGCACCGGCCCCTTTTTCCGAGGTGGACTGGGCACAGCCAGTGCTAAACTTAGCGGTCAGGCCAAAGGCGGAGGTGGCTAGCAGACCCCGCAGGATTTGGCGGCGGGAAAAGGGCAGGGAACGGTGATGATCTCGCATGGTTCAGTTCAAGTCTCCCGAAATGGTTGAATAATATCGCTTTGGTCAGAAGGCTAGGGACCCAGAGCACCGATCGCAGAAGGGACCGGGCCGGCGCCCTGGCACAGGTACTTCGCCTGAACGCTGATGCCAAAGTCTACCCTCCTAGCCAGAGCTACCGCTATGGATTTGGACGGCAAGGGGCTTATCATCCCATAAGAATTGATAAAATCCTCCCTAGCAGTTGTATCATAGATCACATAACCTCAATTTATTCCATTTATTCCGTCGCAGAATTTTCAATTCAGAATTCAGAATTCAGGAGCCAGACCCCCTCTCCCCCTCTCCCCCTCTCCCCATGCCCCCCATCCGCCAACCCCTCATTGACCAGGCCCATCAGTTAGGTTTCCACCTGGTGGGGGTGGCGGCGGTGGCGGATGTCGCCGGGGCGGAGGAAAGCCAGGCCAGGGAGCATCTGCAGCGGTGGCTGGGCCAGGGCTACGGGGCGTCTATGGACTGGATGGCCAACCCCAAGCGGCAGGATGTACGGCGGCTGATGCCCCAGGTGCGATCGCTGATTTGCGTGGCCCTGAATTACTACACCCCCCATGCCCACTCCCAGGACCCCCGCCACGGTAAAATTTCCCGCTATGCCTGGGGGCGAGACTACCACCGGGTGTTGCACCGCCGGCTCAAGGCCCTGGCCCAGTGGTTAGTGCAGACCGCTGAGCCGGGTCCGGAGCCCATCCAGGTGCGCTACTATGCCGACACCGGTCCGATCCAGGATAAATTTTGGGCC
>JAYKIM010000222.1:0-6664 GCA_035286245.1 Cyanobacteriota bacterium
TACCCCCGGCGGGTCCGCCGGCAGGTACGTACTTTTCCCGGCGAAAGGCGACGATACCATCCCCTCCGGTGCCGGCTATGACCTGAACCTCAGCTTGATCAATAAATGGCATGGGGGCTAGGGGGTCACCTGGGAGGGTGGGGATGGGGTTTGCTGTTGTAGCTGAATCAGCACCGTCCGGATCTGTTCCGCCAGGGTGGGGTCCTCGGGGTAGGCGGCGGTAATGGCATTAAATTGCTCCACCCGCAGGCCATTGGCCCGAACAATGTCACCGGCTTGATTGCAGTAGTTAACTAAAATACTACGGACCTGTCGCCGTAATCGACGGGGCAGGGGGTTCAGATTCGGGGTTTCATTACAGCGCATCTGGAGGGCGGCGACATCATAATTGGTGCCGGTGAGCAGGGCCTTAATTTCATTGTAGGCGGCATTGCGGGGACCGTCCATTTCCAGTACGGAGCGGGCATAGCCCATGATCTCTTCGCTAGAGACGTTACTCCCTTGAGCCCAGGCAGCGGTCGAGAGCAGGGATAGGACCAGGCTGATCAGCAGGGACCGGCCCAGGGTGACGACCCCGGCGCCAGGCCAGGGCCACCTAGAGAGCGATAAAGCCGTTGGATAGTTCACGGTACCTAACTGAATTTAAAATAGAGAGTGATCAGATCGCTATGTATTGTATAGCAGTCCCTAGTCGGGTTAGGACAAAACGACAATGCCATTCCTGACCACTGCACCCTAGGCCTCGCCAAAGACCTGACAGAGTCTGATGGTGGCGGTTTGTAACGTTGCCCGGTCATCCTGACCCAATTTCAGGTCTGACTCCAGTTGTAAGAGCAGGGGCAGGGTGCGTTGCAATTGGTTGAGGCTAACTCCCCGCAACTCCTGGCGGAGGAAGTAGAGGCGCGTCGGGGTAGCCAGTTCCGCCGCCGCCGCGATCTCTGCTTCATTGCGAATACCGGCGGCGGCCATCACCTGAACCCACAGCCAGAGGCGAAACTGACTGACCAGGGTGGCCACAATCCTCAGGGCGGGTTCATTACGGTGGAGCAATTCCTCCACCACCTGGAGGGCTTGGGGAATATCCCCCTGTTTAATCGCCGCCGCTAACTTCAGGCTACTCTGGGTGGACACCGTCACCAGATCGGTGACCACCTGGGGCGGTATGGGGTCAGGGCGGTCCCAGTAGAGGGCTAGCTTTTCCAGCTCCAGGTGGAGTTGACGGGTGTCGTTGCCCACCGCCTCCACCAGTAAATCAACCGCTGGGGAGGTCAGGCGCATCCCCCTGGCCTGGGCTGTAGTCTCAACCTGCTGGCGCAACAGGTCGGTTTTCCAGGGGGGAATGGTGGCGAACTCCTTAATCTCCCCGTACTGCTTAAACAACTTATAAAACTTAGAGCGACCGTCGGGCTTGTTTTCACTACTGAGCAGCAGCACGGTGGTGGCTGGCAGGATTGGCAGGGTGCGTTCTAACTCCCTCAGCACCTCCTCCGGACAACGCTGACCCAGGGGCGTATCCTGGAGCCACACCAGGCGCTGGCCGGCCCCAAAGGGGGGAGTCATGGCCTGATTGAGGGCGGCGATCGCCCCATTCACCACCGTTGGCGGCATGACATCGTAGTTAAAACTAGCCCAGTCACCCTCCAACACCCGCCTCTGGAGGGCAAGAATCGCTGCCTGTAGTTCAAACTCGTTGTCTCCCCAAAAGAAATAGGCTGGCATAGACCCGGTGACCCTTCAGAACCGTTGGATTCTATCTTAGGTTGCCCAACCCCGGTCAGGACGCCTGGGCCAGGATGGCCTCACTCTGGCTGATCACCTCCAGGGCGGCCTCATACTGGGGATCGGCCTCAGTGGCCAGGGTATCCTGACTGAGGGGGACGCTGCTCACTAGCCGATCCGGGTGAATGCCCTGCTGGTTTATGTCATGGTGATCGGGGGTTTCATAGCGGGCGACGGTGACCGCTAGACCGGCCCCGTCGGACAGGTCAAAGAGGGACTGAATCAACCCCTTACCGAAGGTAACCCCCCCCACCAGCACCGCCCGGTGGTTATCCTGCAGGGCTCCGGCTAAAATTTCGCTAGCACTGGCGGTGCCCTCGTTCACCAAGACCACCAGGGGGGCATCGGTGAGGCTGGGCCCGTAGGCCTCAAAGCTGTCTAAAATGCCCTGGCGATTGACGGTATAGACAATGGTGCCCTGGGGCAGCCAGAGGCGGGCAATATCAATACCGGCCTGCAGGAGACCGCCTGGGTTATTGCGCAGGTCCAGGATGTAGCCTTGGGCTCCCTGTTTAGCCAGACTGACCACCGCTTCAGCAATGGCCTCCGTGGCATTACTGTTGAACTGACTGAGTCGCAGATAGCCAACCCGTTGTCCCCCATCGGTGAGTTTCAGGCTGGCCGTAACCGGGTTAAGGGTAACGCGATCGCGCTTTAGCCGCACCTCCCTCAGGTCCGGTTGATCGGCGCGCCTCAGGGTGAGGGTGACCTGACTGCCGGGCCGCCCCCGCAGGCTAGCGGCCGCCTCATCCAGGGACAGATCCAGGGTCTCGACGCCATCGATGGTGATTACCCTATCCTGGGGTTGGATGCCCGCCCGATCGGCTGGAGAACCGGCGATCGGGGCGATCACCCGTAGCCATCCTGATTCGTCATCCTTGGTAATCTGTAACCCCACGCCGATCAGCTCCCCCGCCGTGTTTGTTTGTAGGCTGCGGTACTGATTGGGAGGCAGCAGCCGGGTGTAGGGGTCCTCCAGGGTAGCCAGCATGTCACGAATGGCCTGGTAGGTATCCTCTCGATCGTTCAAGGGACGATTCAGCATTCGCTGGCGGGTAAACCACCAGTTTTGATGATTAAACCCTTCGTCAACATAGGCCCGGTTGACGATCCGCCAGACCTCCGCCACCAATTCCTGCTCCTCGGTCAGGGCTAGAGCTGAACCTGGAAGAACCGTAGCCAGGGCGACTAGACAAATTAGGAGAATGGCCAGCCACCGGCCTAGGAGACTAACGGACATGGCTACAGGGGGGAACGTTAACCCTTTGGCAATAAAACCCTGTCCAAATCTAGTAGATAGACCCTGCCGTTCCGAATCTGCCATAGGCATACCTGCTTCACCAAAATCCTGCTTCATTTAATACCTGGGCCCTAGATGCCTACCTGGGTAATACCCTTGAACACCAATGGGTCTGGGTCTCCAGGTCGTTCCCTCAGGCATAGGCAATAACAATTAGATATATGGAATCACTGTAACGAAATGTTGTAGGTCCCATGGTGGGGAATTTCCCTCACAACGGGAAACCCCTACAATAGGGCTCTTTGCAGCTATTCGCCTGCCCTATCCAAAGGGATGACACGAACGATAATTTTCTCCTTGAATTACGGCGCAGTCGTTACAGCTATGTTACATTCTTGGATAATGGTCTTTATAGATACCTAGAGCTTTCCCTTTCATGTTTACCAAGCAAGTTACCGACTCTAAAGCCTACCAATGGTTTAATGAGCGTCTGGAGGTTCAGGCCCTTGCCGACGACATTTCCAGTAAGTATGTTCCTCCCCATGTCAATATCTTTTACTGTCTAGGTGGGATTACCTTTACCTGCTTCATCATCCAGTTTGCCACTGGGTTTGCCATGACCTTCTATTACAAGCCCACCGTTACAGAGGCTTTTAATTCGGTTCAGTATCTGATGACCGATGTAAACTTTGGCTGGCTGATTCGTTCTATCCATCGTTGGTCCGCCAGCATGATGGTGTTGATGATGATCCTCCATGTGTTTCGGGTTTACCTGACCGGTGGTTTCAAGAAGCCCCGAGAGCTAACCTGGGTAACCGGTGTGGTTCTAGCGGTCATTACTGTTACCTTTGGGGTGACTGGTTACTCCCTTCCCTGGGATCAGGTAGGTTACTGGGCCGTTAAGATTGTATCCGGTGTGCCCGGCGCTATCCCCGTAGTGGGTAGCACCGTGGTTGAACTCATGCGTGGTGGTGAAGCTGTGGGTCAGGCTACTTTGACTCGTTTTTACAGCTTGCATACCTTTGTTTTGCCCTGGGCGATCGCGGTATTCATGTTGCTGCACTTCTTAATGATTCGTAAGCAGGGAATTTCTGGTCCTTTGTAAGGCTTTCCTGGATTTTACTGTCGTGGTCTGTTGGTCTTGACTCAGTTTTGAGAGGAGAATATTAGATGTCTGTCCTAAAGAAACCCGATCTTAGCGATCCCAAACTGAGGGAAATGCTCAAGCAGGGTATGGGTCATAATTATTACGGTGAACCCGCCTGGCCCAACGATTTACTTTATACTTTTCCCGTGGTGATTCTAGGCACCATTGCTTGTTGTGCTTGCCTGGGGGTTCTAGACCCTGCCATGATTGGCGAACCCGCCGATCCCTTTGCTACTCCACTGGAAATTTTGCCCGAGTGGTATCTTTACCCCACCTTCCAAATTCTTCGCATCGTGCCCAATAAGCTTCTCGGCATTGGTGCCATGACTGCTATTCCTTTAGGGTTGATGCTGGTCCCCTTTATTGAGAGTATCAACAAGTTCCAAAACCCTTTTCGTCGCCCGGTGGCAACCACAGTGTTTTTGTTTGGCACTCTGGTAACTCTCTGGTTAGGAATTGGAGCTACCTTTCCCATTCAAGACTCTCTAACTCTTGGTCTCTTCTAGACCTATTTCTCTAAGAGAAATTGATTTTTGCAGAGGCTTGAAAGTCTTTTAGCGGAAATACTAATCAAGTTCAGTCATCATCTAAATGACTGAACTTGTTTTTTTAATTAAGGGCTTTCGTTCTAGTATCCATAAACCTACCCATGGATATAGCTTTGGCTTTTCAACCATCCTCTGAACCGAGAACCGCCATAGACGGGACCGAGTCAGAATTGATTGAGGTCTGGACGGTACACCGTTGGTGGATAGTTTTGAAAATCTCCCCGGACTTGCCCGCTTTCATCGGTCGAATGCTTGAGGATTCGCCGAGGTTGTAGCTTCGTGCATTTATACCGTAGCTACGGTTATAGTTGATCCCATAGGGTTTGAGGTCAATGCACTGATTTTCGGGTAGGTGAATCATGGCCAACCAAATGCGGCAAGAGCACCTTAAAGTAGGCAGTCAACTCGATTTTGTCGATCAGGTTCAGGGTTGGTTCAGCGATATTTGTCGATCCCTGGAAGGAGAAACCAGTTGGATACAATACTATGCCGATCGCCTGGCCCTGGCCCTAACCGAGGGATTCACCAATGCCGTCCGGCACGCCCATGCCCATCTGCCCGCTGATACTGACATCATCATTAAACTGGACCTATATCGAGACCGGGTTGAAATTCGTATTCTAGATCAGGGTGCCCCCTTTAACCCTGAACTGTTGCCCGAACCTCAGCCAGGGGAACTACTCGATAGCGGGTATGGATGGTTTTTGCTCCGGCGGTTGGCCGACCAGGTTACCTATCAGCGATTACAGGATGGTCGAAATTGCCTCTCTATCGTTAAATATAGCTTTGCCCAGAAGGCCTAGAGTAGGGGTATCCACTTAATTCGGGGAGTGTTCAGAAAATCAGGTTAGCTCAGGCTGAAACCATTGATCTCTGGTGGTTAGGACTAGGCTTTACACAAAATTCTGATCACTCTCTAATTCGGGACGTGCTGATAGGTGAGGAATTCAGGAGTCAGCTATCAGGAGATTGGTGTTGTTCTAACTTTTCACTATTTCTATAGCCGTAAAATGTGGAAATTATTATATGCCTTGCCTGACTACGGACATACCACCAGTCCAATTACGGTTTCCCCTCCCAGGGGAGTAGTTATAGTATAACTTGGGCTAGAACCCCTCAGAACAGCATTGATCACTAAAGGCATAAACGGGTAGACCCTGAGATCAATTCACCTAGGTCTCCTGACTGCTGAATTCTGCCTTCTGACCCCCCCTTTAAAGAGTCGTCTACTACTTACGCTACCTAGTACTAGGGTAAACCGTTGTGAATCAATTTGACCTTAGAACCGTTCAGTTTAACCTCTCTGGTATTGGCTGCTGGCTGACCCTAATCGGTCTGATCTGGCTGCTGGGGGCGTTGGGGCTGGGGTGGTTGGTCAAGTCCGTGGCCCTATTGTTGCTGCTGTTATTCCTGACGCCCGTGTTTGCCTTTTTAGGTTTTCGGTTCTGGCTGCAGCGTAACCTCACCCGGGCGAACTGTCCGGTGTGTCAAACCCCCCTAACCGGTCTGAGGGGAACGGCCATAGCTTGCCCCAATTGCGGGACGTCCCTGGAGGTATTAGCAACGGCCTTTGAGCGGGTGACGGAGGCAGGGACGATCGATGTGACTGCAGTGGATGTGGTTGATATCACGGCGGAGTCCGTACCTAATCTGTCCCCCTCTGACTTGGTTGAAGATAGCTGAGCCCAGGCGAGGCTATACCCCCACTGCCGATGGCATACTGGAGGATGTTTCAACTGAAGTAGGCTTACCTAGTGGGGGTAGAGGCAGTGACCACTCCTGAAATTGGCATCATCATGGGCAGTGATTCTGACCTGCCAACCATGGTGGCGGCCGTGGAGGTCTGCCAGCAGTTTGGCGTTGCCCACGAAGTGGCGATTGTTTCCGCCCACCGCACCCCGGATCGGATGGTGAGCTACGGTCAGACAGCCCACCAACGGGGGCTCAAGG
>JAYKIM010000223.1:0-18790 GCA_035286245.1 Cyanobacteriota bacterium
TTGGTGCCTGGTGGGGCCCGCCCTGGCGGTGTTGATTGCGGTGCCGTTGCAGGTCAGTGGCTCTGACCAGGTAATGGTGCAGTTGTCTATCCACCGCCAGGCGATAGAGAGCCTGCTGCAGGGGGCCCCGGCCCCGATCCTAAAACGTCTGCGCTCCCCCCTGGAGGATTCCGATTCCCAGGCCCAGGCGGCCTTTATGCTGGCCTGGCTAGATTTTTGCGCTAAGGCCAGTCAGGCGACCTCCTGCCAACCGGTCCAGACCCAACTCGATCAGCAACTGGACCGCAGCCTCCTGCTCAACCAGGTGGTGACCAAGATCCAGGCCAGCCTAGAGCTCTCAGAAATCCTCGAGACCACGGTGGCGGAGGTGCGGCAGTTTCTGGCGGCCGATCGCCTGGTGATCTACCAATTTATCCAGGAACCGGGCCCGGCGGAACCCTCCCTGCCCAGCCCCGGGGTGAAGGGGCACATTACCTACGAAGATCGGGCTAACCCCCGCATCAAGTCGGTGCTGCACTACAGTGAGCAGCAATGCTTTGATCGGGTGCCGGGCTGCCGCGATCGCTACCTGGCGGGGCAAACCCTGGCGGTGCCGGATGTGGCCACCGCCTACGGCCATGTGCCCTGCCTGCAGGCCTTTCTGCGGGAGGCCCAGGTGCAATCTAAGCTGGTGTCACCGATTGTGGTGGGGCACCAGCTTTGGGGGCTGCTGATTGCCCACCAGTGTAGCCAGCCCCGCTACTGGCAGCCCTGGGAAATTGAGTTTTTACAGCATATTGGGGAACACCTGGCGATCGCCATCAACCAGGCCCAGCTATACCAGCAGCTCCAACGCCAGACCCACAACCTGGAAGCCTGTGTGATCGAACGCACCCAGGACCTGCGGGATGCCCTGGTGGCGGCCCAATCCGCCAACCGGGCCAAGGGGGAGTTTCTAGCCACCATGAGCCACGAACTCCGCACCCCCCTCACCTACATCATTGGCATGTCCGCCACCCTGCTGCGCTGGTCCCTGGGGGAACTGAGCCCGCGCCAGCGGGACTACCTGAACACCATTCACACCAGTGGGGAACACCTGCTCAGCCTGATCAACGATATCCTGGAGCTCTCTAAGTTGGAGTCTGGCCGCCTGGTGCTGGAGGTGCGGCCCTTTTCCCTCACCTCCCTCAGCCGCCAGAGTCTGGATGCCTTTCGGACCGAGGCCATGGCCCAGGGTCTGGAGATTAGCCTGGATCTGAAAATTCCTTCGGATCAGGATATTTTCATTGCCGATCCCCGGCGAATTCGCCAGATTCTCAGTAACCTGATCAGCAATGCCATTAAATTCACCCCCGGGGAGGGCAAGGTCACCCTGCGGGTGCGGCGGGATCAAAACGGCGTCCTGTTCCATGTGGAGGACACCGGCATTGGTATTCCCGAGGGGGCCCAGTCTCTGTTGTTCCAGAAGTTTCAGCAGCTGGAAAATGTCCGCCAGCGGGAGTACCAGGGCACCGGCCTGGGCCTGGCCCTGACCAAACAATTGGTGGATCTCCACGGTGGCTCCATCAATGTCACCTCCCAGGAGGGGGTGGGTTCCATCTTTACGGTGAGGATTCCCCCGCAACGCCTGGCGGACCAGGAGCCCACCCCCCAGCCCCCCAGCCTGGAACCCCTGGGGGGGCGGATTGTGCTGGTGGAGGAGAACGAAGAAACCGCCAGCCTGATTTGCGACATGCTGACGGCGGCGGATTACCAGGTGATCTGGATTATCGATGGTTCTCGGGTTACCGATCAGGTGGACCTGCTACGGCCGGCGGCGGTGATTGTCACCATGGGGATGACCAGCGTCCATGGGGATGCCATCATCGCCGCCCTGCGCCACGACCTCAGTGGCCTGGATACGAAAATCCTGGCCCTGGTGGACCCAGCGGTACCTGATCAAGCTATCCGGGCCCATCAGGCGGGGGCTAATCAGACCCTAATGCTGCCCATCAATCCCCAGGCCCTGCTCACTGCAGTCAACCAATTGATGACCCGTTCTATGGTTTAGGTGGCAGCTTTGGTCTAACTGGACTGACGACTGCCCTAGGAATCAATTCTATACTAACCCCTCCGGTCAGGGGTATAACTAGGGCTGGGCGCGCTATCCTAGCCTGACGACAACTCAGAAACCTATGATGGGGCAGTGGTGGCATAAAGTTTTGAGGGGTCTCCAGCAACAGCTGGCCCTTTACGGTAACCTCCAACTCTGGCGGCAAGTCTGGCGGCAAAGCCGACGGCAGGGGGGAGGGATGGTGGCGGCGGCGATCGTCCTACTCTGGTTGGTTAGTTTCTTAATTATTAGTTTTCTGGTGTTGCAACTGCCGAGCTCCAACTCGACACGGGTGCCCGTCGCGATTCTCAACCTGGCTCGTCATCTAGCTACCAGCCTCGGTGTATTCCAACCCAGCTCACTGGTGATGACAGTCATCCCCTGGCCCTGGCTGGTGTTACTCATCGGCGTGGCTGGGCTCTGCAGCGCGGCCGGCACAACCCAATTAACCCAGACCCTAGCAGGAATCTACCAGGGGCGCAGCCAAGCTCGCCAAACTTGGCTCACCCAACTTTGGCCTTGGGCCGTAACGGCCCTGTTACTCCTCGAGGCGCCTCTGCTGGCCAGCTGGCTCAGGGCTCCTGAATCCAGCCAGCTATCCCTCTGGGCCCAGGCTATGGGCTTGCTGCGCTGGCTGGCGGCTACCGGCCTGATTACCTTGACCCTGGCACTGCTTAACCGCTTCAGTACAAAACCCTGGGTCAGGGGCTGCCCCCTCTGGCCTGGGGTAGGCCTAACCCTAGGACTTGGCCTAGGGGTCTGGAATCTGGGAGATTGGCTCCTGGCCTTAATCCATGGCCATGGTCTTGCCTACGGTCTACTACTGGTGTTTGGATTAGGGATGATCAGGTTAGTTCTACTACTTTGGCTAGTGCTGTGGGGAGCCCAATTTAACGTTGGCTTGCTAATGTATGGCAGCAAGGTTAGAAATAAAACAGGGCTCTACAACCCTCGCCAAACGCCACCTCCCTCCTTTGATTCCTTCAAGATTAATCGTTAAAGTCATTCCTGACGATCTAAACCTAAGCTAGTACAAGCTAGCAGACCAGGAATTTAGCAGACAACCTAGCTGCTGCCTCCTGTCTTCCCTGATAGTTATGCCAGGTTGAAGGCTAAGCGATCCGGTAAAACTGAAACCAGGCACACAATTGGCAACTAAAAGTAACCTACGCAATGTAGGATGATAAATTCTTAAGGCTGGGTGCAACTGCTCGCACAATTGACCGATGGGCTGTTGACATTCGACATCCGGCTCGACTCTATCTCCTCTGCCCCTATGGAATTGCGTCAACTGGGTCAAACCAATATTCTGATTAGCCCTATTGTGTTTGGCACTTGGCAGGCTGGCAAGCGGGGCTGGGTTGGCATTGAGGAGGGGGAGGTGATGGCCGCCATGCGAGCGGCGGTGGATTTAGGGGTAACCACCTTCGATACCGCCGAGATCTACGGCGATGGCTACGCGGAGGAATTGGTGGGGCGAGCCCTGGCGGATGTGCGCGATCTCGTTGTTATTGCTACTAAGGTGTTCCCTACCCATCTCAAGGCCGATCAGGTGATCACCGCTTGCGAACAATCCCTACGGCGGTTGCAAACCGATGTAATCGATCTCTACCAGATTCACTGGCCCGCCGGTGCCTTTAATAGTGAGCCGGTGCCGATCGGTGAAACCATGGCGGCCCTAACCCAACTCCAGGAGCAGGGTAAAATTCGAGCCATTGGCGTCTCTAACTTTTCCCGTCGACAGCTAGCTCAGGCCATGGCCCATGGCCGGATCGACAGCATTCAACCCCCCTACTCCCTGTTCTGGCGAGGGGCGGAAGCGGAGCAACTCCCCTATTGCCTGGAGCATCAGATTACGCTGCTGGCCTATTCCTCCCTGGCCCAGGGCCTGCTGACCGGCAAGTTCGGGCCCGGCCACCACTTCCCACCGGAGGATATTCGTTCTCAAAATCGCCTATTTCAGCCTCCCCTCTATAATCAAGCCCAAATTGCCCTGGCCCAACTACAACCCATCGCGGAACGCTATCAAATTTCCCTCGGGAACCTGGCCCTGGCCTGGCTGATTGCCCAGCCCCAAACCGTCGCCATCGTTGGGGCTCGTAACTCAGACCAGGCCCGCAACAATGCCAGAGCGATGGAGGTTACCCTCAGCTCTGAGGATCTGCAGGCCATCGATCGGATCAGCCGCCTGGTTAGCGATCGGGTGGGCCCCAACCCGGTAATGTGGGATTTTCCTAACTCCAGGCGGACCCTGCCCCAACACCTATGGACCTGGGTACAATCCAGGTTATCCTTTCTGCGGCGGTAGGGGATAATGCCATAGGTTGCGGTCTAACACGTGTGGTCTGACAAGGTGATCGGGTGAAATATTTTTTTCTGTCTGATGGCTGGGTAACCGGTCGAATTTGGGAGTTTGGTGGTCTTTGGAATGAGGCGGCCCGGCAGCGTCGCCCCCATATTCGGCGACTGAATCTATCCATTAACGAACAGGGGGAATTGCTCTGGCTCTACCAGGTGGAGGACTCGGTTTTGATGGTGGAGGTGAAACCCGAGGGGGAGGTCAGGCAGGCCATTGGTCAGGTGGTGCTGAAGCGCTTAATTAGCGCCGATCAGGTGATTGAGCGACTTTGCATGACTGTGGACTAGGGTTAGATTGCCAGGATTCGAGGGGATACTTAAGTGAGCCCCGCCACGACGGTGGCTATAGCAGCGGTAATCTGTTGCAACTGCGGGGGCTCAATAATATAGGGCGGCATGGTGTAAATTAACCGGCCAAAGGGCCGTAGCCAAACCCCCTGGGCAACAAACTGGGGTTGGACCACGGCCATATCCACCGGCTGGTGGAGTTCCACCACCCCGATCGCCCCCAACACCCGGACCGCTTTGACCGCGGGTAAGTCCCGACAGGGGGCTAGCTCCGCCTCCAGTTGTTGGGCGATCGCCGCCACCCGCTCCGCCCAATCGTAGCTAGCCAGCAGGTTGAGATTTTCCAGGGCTACGGCACAGGCCAGGGGGTTAGCCATAAAGGTGGGCCCATGCATAAACACCCCCGCCTCTCCCTCGGCAAAGGTTTGGCTGATTTCCCCAGTGGTGAGGGTGGCGGCCAGCGACATAAAGCCGCCGGAGAGGGCCTTACCCAGGCAAAGGATATCGGGGCATACCGGCCCATACTCACAGGCAAACAACTTACCGGTGCGGCCAAACCCCGTGGCAATTTCATCCAAGATTAACAGGGTGTCGTAGTGGTCACAGAGCTGCCTCACCCGCCGCAGGTACTCCGGGTGATAGAACCGCATCCCCCCGGCCCCCTGGACGATGGGTTCAAAAATAGCGGCAGCGATCTCCCCCTGGTAGTGATCCAGCAGGCGGGCAAAGCTATCAATGTCCTCCTCCTGCCAGGGTTGGTCAAAGCCCACCCAGGGGGCATCGGCAAAGTACTGACTCACTAAACTCTGCCGAAACAGGTGGTGCATACCATTCACCGGGTCACACACCGCCATGGCGGCAAAGGTATCCCCATGGTAGCCCCGCCGCAGGGTAAGGAAATGCTGCCGCTGGGGCTGCCCCCGGTTGTGCCAGTACTGGATGGCCAATTTCATCGCCACCTCCACCGCCACCGATCCAGAGTCACAAAAGAACACATGCTGGAGGGGCTCTGGGGTCCAGGCCACCAACCGTTGAGCCAGCTGGACCGCCGGCTGGTGGGTGAGCCCGCCAAACATGACATGGCTCATGCGATCGATTTGGGCATGGGCCGCCTGGTTGAGGCGGGGATGGTTATAGCCGTGGATGCAGGCCCACCAGGAGGCCATGCCGTCCACCAACCGTTCGCCGGTTTCCAGCTCCAGGTAGACCCCCCGCGCCGATCGCACGGGGAAGATCGGGCCCTGGGCCGGCAGGGCGGCGTAGGGATGCCAGACATGGCGGCGATCGATGGCCAACAGTTGTTCCAGGGGGAGGGGATGCACGGCGTCAAAAAAACCAGGAGGTGGATGGGCCGGGGTTGGGGTCAGCGCCTCAAAATTAAGTGTACGTAGGGAATGGGAGACTTGGCCGGCAACCGTTCCAACCGAAAGCGAAAGGGTAGTAGCAGGTTGAGGCGGGGGCCGCGACCGGTGAGGGGGGTTAACTGCAGCACCAGATCCAGGCTGTACACACTCAGGGTGGGGGGCAGGCCAAGTAATTGATCCACAGCCACCAGGGGGCTGACCAGCTGTAGAACCTGGGTATTGGGGTCGCGACCAAAGGTTTCTTCACTGGTGATCGGCGTACTGAGAAACTGGCTAGGGTTAATCGTGCTGATCACCTGGGGTAGGGCCAGGTCCAGGCGCATGCCGGGAATGGGGCGAATCACCCGACGCACCTGATTGGTCATCAGGGTAAAGGAACTGCGGTCCCAATCTACCCCGACCTGAAAACTGCGGGTCTGGTTAACCACCTGAACGGTGAGGGTCTTAATGGGCTGAATTGGCAGGGCTCCCTGGGGTAGCACCTGAACAATCATCTGGCCATCCGATTCGGTCTGATCCGCCGTTGGGGAAGACCGACTCCGGGGTATGGCCAGACGTAGGGAGGGGACAGGTTTGAGGGGGGGAGGACCGGCCTCCACCACCGTCGCCATTTCCGCCGGTAGCCCCTGGCGAGTCAGCTGATCCTGAATGGCCGCCAACCAAACCTCTGGTTCCGGAACAATTTTCGCCTTGTCCTCCAACTGGGCCTCTAAGGACAGGGCCATCTGATAAACTACATAGCCAATGCAGATCAGATAAATCGTCAGTAGTAGAATATCTATTTCCATACTGGAGACAGGGGCCGGGAGAGAAGTCAGAATACAGGAGCCAGAATACAGGAGTCTGCACACCTTATGCTCCTGAATTCCCTGCCCATTGGTAAGTGCCAGCTTGAGTTGCTACCCCTTGCGTCGATCGCTGCGATCAGAACTCCCAAAATAAAACTGAACGCTAAAAGTTGATCGCTAAAGGCTAAGTTCCCTATTTTTCTAGAGCCCATTCCCAAGCGGTATGGCATACTGACGCCAAATCGATCCATAGGTGATGTTGGGAGAATGCCAGGGCTTATGGTGGCCCCCACTCCAGTGGATCATACCAATCTCCTTCAAATTCTTCTTTAATAACCAGGCAATGGGACGCAGGTTACCATAGCCGCAGCGATTCCAGCGGGGATCCAGATGCAGGTATTGTTTAAAGACCAGGTTCAGCAGGGTTTCATCCCCCAGGTTGAGCATCCGGTAGTTATACTGCCGGTCCCAATCCAGATAGTGGCGAATGCGGGTGTAGGTGGGGTCTGTCCAATGGGATAGATCGGTCACCAAAAGGCCACTGTTGAAGGCTTGCTCAAAGGCACTAATTTCGCTCCAAGCTCGCCAGGGTTTATTAAAGTAGCCCATGGCTGGGAAAAGCTGGGGCACGGCGGCCAGATACCGGGCTTCGGTCAGATTGGTGCCGTCGAACAGGGCGGTGATATCGTCGAGAACAATGGTATCGACGTCTAGATAAATCACCTTGGTGACATCGGGAAATAGGCTAGCTAAAAACAACCGAGCATACTGCATGTAGCGAGAGTTTTGCTGGGTAGCCGTTGCCGGTTTAAACTTTTGGTTGAGATAGTCAGCCAGGTAGGCTGGTGGCTCGAACTTAGCTAATCGCCAGGCAAAGTTAGTCTCGGGAAAGTGACGACTGAGGAGTTGATGGAAGTAGTCATGCTCCTCCGGTCTAACTGCAATATTAAAACGTAATCGCTGGGGGCTAGGGGTATTTTGCTGGATGGAGTTCATCACCGCTAGCAGGCCAACGGCAATGGAGCGATTCAGGGAAAAGGCAATGTCAACGACCATGGTAATTGCAGGGATGGGGAAAGGGGTGACAATCCTGACAGTCGGTCCTAGGGGCTAAACCATTATGCTATGGCGAGAGTTCAAGGGGCATACCCTGATCAAAGGCCAGCAAGTGATCTGGGTGCCACGCCGTCCAGGTTTCTTTGTCGGTCAACTCAGGGGTAGCCATGATGGTCACCCAATCACTGGGGGTGACAAGCTTCTGAAAATCCATGCGACTTAGTTAATGCGTTGCACGTAGAAAAACACCGACTGAAAGACACCAATCAGAAAACCCAGAAGCCCCCCCAGGTTAACAATAGCTTGAAGTTCACTGCGGACAATACCCTGAATAGCTAGTTCCAGGTCCCGGGGGGAGGTGCCCTTTACCCGATCCATAATCACCTGATCAATGTTCAAAATCGGGATCACCTGGGCAATGAGTGACTCCAGATCCTGCTCTAAATAACGCTCTAAAATCAGAGCCAGTTCCTCGCTGACCGGATCTAGGGATTGATTAATCACCTCGGAATGTTGTAATCGGCCGATCAGTTGATTAGCCAGGGTTTCCCAATTGACTGAACTACTTAAGCCCTGGATAAACTCGGGTCCCAGGGTCTGGATATAGTCCTGTACAGACTCCCG
Organism: Cyanobacteriota bacterium; assembly: GCA_035286245.1. GTDB lineage: Bacteria > Cyanobacteriota > Cyanobacteriia > Phormidesmidales > Phormidesmidaceae > Nodosilinea. Next base: position 8,550 of record JAYKIM010000223.1, read on the forward strand.
CAGGTTTTGGCGAATTTGTCGGACCGTGGCCAGGGGTAGGTTCTGGAGGGAGAGTTGCTGTAACCAGGCCTTCAGGCGTTGTTTCCCCTGTAGGGCCATCACCAATTCCGCAATGCGACTATTGCTGAGTTCCCGTTCATCCAGACAGAAGGCCCGCAGCCGGGCCAGGGCGTTGCGGACCCCAAAGAGATTGGCCACCACCCAGTAGGTACCGCTGGTGCGTTCCCGGAAAATCGTGTCAATTACCTGGATGTTGCGATCGCTCAAAAAGTCAATCACCAGTTCCCGTAGGCGATCGGGGGGTAAAACCCCGGTCAACACCCAATGGCAAATCTGTTCCGCCTGGGGGGCACTAAAGCGAAAGTCAATCAACACCTGATCAAACAGCTGGTTAATCTGGGGCTCTAGAAAATCCTCCCGACGGGCCCAAACCCGTATCAGGCGAGGCAGGGTTTTACCAAACAGGTCCTCCAGGATGCGTCCGGCGATCTGGGTAGTACGCACCTGGGCACGATCGCGCACCTGATCCAAGGCTAATTCCAGCAACCATTTAATGGCCGCCTGGGTGCGTTCAGTTTGCAGCAGCCGACGGGCCAGTTTTTGCAGTTCCTCCGGGGTGAGCAAGGACCCCATGATGGTGTCGGAGATCCGTTTAGCCAGCCGTTCCTGATTGGCGGGAATCAAACCCGGGGTAAAGGGCAAGGGCCGGCCCCCCACTACAATGGGGCGATAGGGACGGAATAGCATTTTAATGGCTATGTCATTGGTGAAATAGCCAATCACCCCACCAAATGCCGGTGGGGCCACTAAAACCCATAGATCAGCCCAGGGTATGGCCATAACTCACCACTAGAACCCCCATCATGCCCCCCGCAATCGGGTAGTGGACCGCGTGGGAAAAACCGGCCTGGCAGGCTAACTCAACTTGATCAGGCCCCCGGGGAAACCGGTCCAGACTAGGGGCGAGGTAGGCGTATTCCTCCGTCAGGCCACACTGGCTAGCCGCAGGTACCACAACCCGATCCAGGTACCACTGTTGTAGGTGTTGTCGCCAGCCCGGGGGCGGACGATGGAAATCCAGAATGGCGGCCCGGGCCCCGGGCCTTAGCACCCGACGCAGTTCCTTCAGACCCAGCTCTATATCAGTTAAATTACGTAGGCCATAGCCCAGGGTGGCGGCATCAAAGCTGGCATCGGCAAAGGGCAGGTGCAGGGCATCGGCCAGGGTCCAATGGATGGGGCCAGGGAGGTAGGTGGATTGCGATCGCCGTTGGGCCACGGCCAATTGCTCCACCGCGAAGTCTACCCCGTAAACCTGACCGCTTTGCCCTACCCGATGGGCCAACATCAGGGCTAAATCCCCACTACCACAGCATAGGTCCAGACAAACATGACCCGGCCTGGCACCACTCCAAGCCACCGCCATGGTCTTCCAAACCCGATGCAGGCCCAGGCTCAAGTGTTGATTCAAGCTATCGTAGACGGGGGCGATGCGGTTAAAAAGGCCCTGTACATCGGTAGCAGTGGGCATGGCAGCCCCTGGGATAGGAACAGGTTCCACGGTGGTCAATCAGATTCCAGGTTAAGGACCACCCCCTACTCTAGCGCCCTCCCTTAGATACAAGTCGGGTAGTTGTCATGTTCGTTACATAACTTTCCCTGGCGATAGGCGATAGTGAGGGATGGGTATAGGTTCTGGTCAGAGCCTCAGGGCAGGGTAGGTTAAATAAAGCCAGCCATGGCAAGCGTTTACCCGCCGTTAGCAAGGAGCAGGGGGCAGAAGTCAGAACTCAGTGGCCCAGTTAACCTGTGGCTTTTGACTCCTGACTTCAGGATGGCACCTAAAAGAAGGCAGCCTGGTGACGGATCAGACTGAGGAACTCCTCGCGAGTCTTAGAATCCTCCTGAAACACCCCTAGCATGGCGCTGGTCACGGTCCAGGAACCGGGTTTTTGCACGCCACGCATCACCATGCACATGTGACTGGCCTCCACTACGATCGCCACCCCCCGGGGCTCCAGAATTGCCTGGATAGCCTCCGCCACCTGGCGGGTGAGTCGCTCCTGCACCTGCAGTCGTCGGGAGTACATTTCCACAATTCGGGCCAATTTACTCAGCCCCACCACCCGTTGATTGGGGATGTAGGCGACGTGGGCCCGGCCCATAAAGGGCAACATGTGGTGCTCGCAGAGGCTAAACAGGTTAATATCCCGCACCAGCACCATTTCGTTATGGCCCTCGTCGAAAATAGCCCCATTCACCAGGTCATCCAGGGACTGCTGGTACCCACTGGTGAGAAATCGCATCGCCTCCGCCACCCGTTTTGGGGTTTTGAGTAAACCCTCTCGCTCCGGATCCTCACCCACCGACAGCAGCATAGTGCGTACCGCTGCCTGCATATCCTCCAGGCTGGTTTCCGGAATGGGGTGGGGGTGGGCTTCAGTGCCGTGGCTAAGGGCGCGATCGGGGAGAACGGTGGGGTGGGCGATCGCCTTAGCCGCCAAGCCATTCAAGGTGATTGGGGGGTTGGTGTCACTAGAAGGGGCAATAGTCATAGGGATTAAAGACACTCCAAACTGTCAAGAAAAACCAGGCCAAGCTTGACCTTGGCTCACACAATCAACGATCGAGAAAGCTTCAGACTGGCTGTAGCGAGGACTAGGTAAACCCTTCAATTGTATCGCCTTAGGTTAGCGTATAGGACCTTTAGGAAAGATTGGAGGCCTCAAGCGATCTCCTCCGCAAACACGCCAATCTGGCGGTATTTCTGATAGCGCAGCTGTTGCAGCGTTGCAGGGGATAGGGCGGCTAGCTCCTCCAGTTGGCTGACCAGAGCTTGCTTGAGGGTTTCGGCGGCCTGGAGCGGGTCAACATGGGCCCCCCCCAGGGGCTCGGGCAGGAGATGATCGAGAATGCCCAGTTGTTGCAGATCCCAGGAGGTTATTTTTAAAGCTTCAGCAGCCTCCGCTGCCCGACCTGCATCCTTCCATAGGATAGCCGCACAGGCCTCGGGGCTGGCAACGGTATAAACGGAATGCTCAAACATCAACAGCCGATCGCTAACCCCAATCCCCAGGGCCCCCCCGGAACCCCCCTCACCGATAATGATGGAGAGGATGGGCACCCGCAGACCAAACATTTCCCGGAGATTGTAGGCGATCGCCTCCCCCTGCCCCATCTCCTCCGCTTCGTAGCCCGGATAGGCCCCAGGGGTATCAATGAAGGTAATGATGGGCAAGCCAAAGCGATCGGCATGGCGCATCAATCGCATGGCCTTGCGGTAGCCCCCCGGTGAGGCCATGCCAAAGTTACGGGCGACGTTATCCTTGGTATCTCGCCCCTTCTGGTGGCCAAGGATCACCACCGGTCGACCCTCTAACCGGGCAACGCCCCCCACCAGGGCGGGGTCATCCTTGCCGGAGCTGCGATCGCCGTGCAACTCTAACCACTCATCGGTGATCGCCTGGACATAGTCAAGGGTACTGGGACGGCGGGGATGACGAGCCACCTGTAGGCGCTGGGCCGGGGTTAGGTTGGCAAAGATTTCCTGGCGTAGGTTGGTGGCCCGAGCCTCCAACTGCTGCAGTTGATCGGAAACATCAACCTGATTGTCTTCCGCCAGTTCTCGAATTTGGCTGATGCGCCCCTCCAGCTCCGCCAGGGGCTTCTCAAAGGGTAGCAGGATCGACTTACGTTCAGGGGAGGCCATAGCCAGGACCGAATCCATTCAATAACAATGACATGTCTCTATACCATGGCGACTATCTATACCATGGCGACCCAATCATGTGGGCCAGATCGCTACGGACTCAATAGGCGGAGCGCAAATCTCCGCGCTCATTGCGGGCCCGTTCCTTAGCCTTGGCCGCACTTTTCTTAAGGGCCTCAAGACGCTTGATGTAGCGATCGCGCTGCCGTTTTTTGGGGGTTTGCTCAATCAAGGTCTTGAGGGCACTACCCAAGCTTTTATAGGCATTGGGCAGGGTGTAACCAAAACGGGTGGCGATGGCAATGGCCCGTTCATCAGCATTAATACTTTCCTGTAGGTTTTTCTGGTTGTTATTGCGCTTATATAAGCGCCAGCCCGAAAAACTACAGAGACCCAGGGCAAGCAGCAGCAGTAAACCATCCTGCACCCATAACTCCCCCACCGCACCCCCCAGGCCAATGGCCAGGGCCGCCATTTCCCAGCCATCCCGGGGAATGGTGTCATTTTGAATCCGCCCGACCTCGTGCCAGAACAATAGGTTGCGTTGGTCCAGGGCGAGTTGCTCCCACTTGACCAGGTCCACCTGGATCTCCACCTGATCCTTACCCAGTTCCTCACAGGTAATTAGGGGGGGGCTAACGTCTAGGGCCGACTCCACCGTCACCCAACTTTGCAATTCGGGGGGAAGGAGACTCCTGAGCCGGCGAAGTTCACCCATGTCAGCGCGAGTCGTGGCAGTGGCGTAGGATGTCATGAAGGTCAAATCAGGGGAATGAAACAAGAAACTCCAGGGGTATCCTACTACAGGTAGGCAAACCCTGGTTCTATACTAATACCCTCTTCGCCTATCTGTCTGCTGATCTTACAGCTTTGGCCAGTCCGCTGAGGACAGGGTTGATCGGTCAATTTCCTGTCTCGTCACGGGCAGGCTTGATCTTACAAGCCATGGAAACGCTACCCCTGGGTAGGGGACCTGGCTGACCTCCGCCCCTTGCCGGTGACTACGGCTATACCGGCTCAACCCAGGCAAACCCCATGCTGATCGGGCCGGCCAACCCGAGTCAACTCAAGCTGGTGGTAGTCACCATCCGCTGATTTCCGCAGTAGGTGGACCTGCTGCGGGCCTTGATGTCAAGATTTGCTAACCAAGGTTTCTAAAGCACTCCCACCTGCAAATTGTCTTGTTAACATCGGGGGTACACGGCTACGAAGCTATAAATCAAAAATTTCAGTCAGGCCATAAATCAAAAACTTCAATACGTTATTTATTCCCAACCCAGTTCTCCATAGCTGGGTTTTTTCTTGTGGCCCGACCCTGACCGACCAGGGCTAACCGGGGCAGGCGGCCCAGGCGGCCAATCATCAGTCTGAGGGCAAGTCGCTTCAGCACCGGCACCCGGTTGAGCAGCACCAGACCGAGTTGTCGTAGCTTTACCAAGGGCCATATCTGATTAGAAAATATACGGGTCAAGAGATCGGTAAAGGTCAAAATCACCCAGTTCTCAGGTCGCCGCCAGTCTTCATAGCGGCGTAAAACCGCCGCACTGCCCAGGTCTTCCTGGCGCTGGTAAGCCGTTACCAGCACCTCCGCCAGGGCAGCAGCATCCCGAATACCCATATTTAACCCCTGGCCCCCTACCGGATGACAACTGTGGGCGGCGTCCCCCACCAGGGCCAGGCCAGGTTGACTGTAGCGATCGCAGTGCAGCAGTTGTACCGGGAATAGGGCTGGAACGGACAATCGCCGTAGCCGCCCCAGCTGGGAGCCGAAGCGCTGTTCTAGCTGGGTCATAAACTCCGCTTCCGACAGGGCCATGATCGCCTCCGCCTCCGCGTGGGGAGCTGTCCATACGATCTGGCAGCGTTGACCTGGCAAGGGCAAAATCGCAAAGGGCCCGCTAGGCCAGAAGCGCTCATAGGCGGTAGCCTGGTGGGGCCGTTCGGGCTCAACCACGGTGGTAATGCAGGACTGCCAGTACTGCCAGCCGAAACTGCCCAGGTCAGCGAATTGCCGCAGGGCGGATTGCTTGCCATCGGCGGCCACCATCAGGGGCGATCGAATCCGGTAGTGTCCATCAGGACTGGTGACCTCGGCAACACTCTCCCCAGATTGCCGCTCCCAATGAGTTAGGCGAGCAGCGGTCAAATAGCGCAGGTTAGGGGTAGCCACCACCGCCTGCTGCAGAGCGCTGATTAGCACCCTATGGTCAGCCCCGTAGTAAACCGCCTCCGTACCCAAATCCGACGGCCAAAAGTCAACCGCCTGGGCATGGTCGCCCTCCACCAGGCGCACCCGTTGAAAGGCGGTAATCTGGGGCCCGATCTGGGCCCAGAGCCCCAACCCCTTGAAGATATCTGCAGAGGTAATAGAGAGGGCGTAGGCTCGTTGCCGCGCCGCCACCCCGCTGAAGGATTGAGCTTCCACCACCACCACCTGCAGGCCAGCATTCGCCAGGGCCAGGGCCAGGGTAAGCCCAACAATGCCACCCCCAACAATCACCACATCCCCAGTTAAGGAGGTCCAGAGGGCCGGCTGGAGTTGGGCATCACTGAGGGGAGATAGGGAGGTACCAATGGTCATAGCCAATACCCTGGAATCGGAGGGGCTTTATCTAGCATTGTGGACTTATGCCCGGCGGGAAATCAAGGTCAGCCGGTAAACACCATGCTACGGTGGAACTATGCTTAGCGTTTGGGGGCTATAACTTCCCCATTTCTTGTCCAAGCTGTACAATCATCAGTCGATCTTTGGTACAATAGAAAGCTGTTTGTTTTTAGTTTGCCATCCTCTCTAGAGTTTTGCCATGGGCCGTCACTGTGAACTGACCGGAAAAAAAGCCAACAACGCTTTTAGTATCTCCCACTCCCACCGTCGCACTAAGCGTCTGCAGGAAGCTAACCTACAGGAAAAGCGGGTATGGTGGCCCCAGGGCAGGCGCTGGGTTAAGTTGCGTATCTCTACCAAGGCCATTAAGACCCTGCAAACCAAGGGAATTGATGCCATGGCCAAGGAAGCAGGGATCAATTTAAATAAGTACTAGTTCAGCCACCCCCGAAGCAAGGCTCAGGTTTGAAAACGCTGCCCCACCCACCGGAGGCAGCGTTTTGTTCTATTTTTCCAACTTCTTTAGCCAGTCATCCCATGCGTCCCCTACTAACTGGCTCCCTAAGCTTAGAACGGGTCACCGTCCCCATTTCTAACCTGCCAGATCATCTGCAGGGATGCACCATTGCCCAACTGTCTGACTTTCACTACGATGGCCAACGCCTACCCACCCCCCTCCTGGAGGCGGCCATTGATCGGGTTAACTGTCTTCAGGTTGATTTGATTGCCCTCACCGGTGACTACGTCACTACCCATCCTCGTTGTATCCAGCGGCTTACCCCCTACCTTGAGCAACTAAAAAGCCGCCGTGGCTGTGTCGCTGTGCTAGGCAACCACGACAATATCTACCACCAGGGTCGACAACTTATTCTGCGGGAACTAGCCCAGGTAGGCATTCAGCCCCTATGGAACCAGGTTATCTATCCCCTGGGGCCCGATTTCCCTGTGGTGGGCCTGGCGGACCTTTGGTCTAGGGACTTTAATCCGCGACCCCTATTAGCCCCTATCCCCCAGCACCAGCCCCGACTAGTGCTGGCGCATAACCCCGACAGTGCCGCCAGGCTAGGTGAGTGGCGAATTGATCTACAACTATCTGGCCATACTCACGGCGGCCAGATAGTGCTGCCCCTGATAGGCCCAGTGCCCAGTTTAATCAATACCCTGGGCTTAACCAAATTAGCCAGGCTCCCGCTGCCCTACTGCCGCCGGTTAGAACACATTAACTCAGTACAGCACTGGGAATGGGCCTCCGGCCTCCATCGTGTCGGTCAAAACTGGCTCTACGTTAACCGCGGCCTGGGGAGCTATGCCCCCGGTCGTCTCCGGTGCCCCCCAGAGGTCACCTTGGTTACCCTGGTCAAGCAGGCCACTGACTGGCGATCAGGTTCTGCCCAGTCTATGGAGTAGTGGCAGCACTAAAGGGAGCATTATTTAGCGGGGCAACTTAGTGGGGCAGAGGCCGAAATAATCCTTATCTGCCTTCGCATTAATCAATTAACTTTAATCTAAGCGTTTTGTTAAAGGTTATGAACCGACCAGGCCGTGACTATGGCTGTACCCCTCTTTGTTTACGGTACCTTGAAGCCCGGGCACTGGGCTTTTGATCAATTCTGTCAGGGCCAGGTGCTGGCCCTAACCCCAGCCCTGGTACGGGGGCGACTATACCATCTATGCCTGGGGTATCCCGCCCTAAGCCTGGAACCCGGCTGGGTAGAGGGGGTGTTGCTGACCCTGGCCAGGTCGGAGAGCTTGACGGAGATCGATGACTTTGAGGAGTACGATTCCCAGTGTCCCGACCAAAGTCAGTACCAGCGCCGTTGGCAACCAGTCTATAACCTGGACCGTACCCACCTAAGCTGGGCCTGGGTTTACACCATGGCGCCAGACCTGATTCAGTGTCTTGGAGGGGAATGGTTACCGGCCGGGATTTGGCCCCGAGTTGGGTAGTTCGGAGGTATGCTCCGCAATCCAGTGCTTTAGGGTATTGGCCTGGGTATAGCGAATGTACTCACTTTCCTGGGTACCACTGCTGTCCACCTTGACTCCCCCCTTAACAAGGCCAAGTAAGACCTGTTCCTCCGGGGTGGCACCCTGGGCATAGATCGGTCCACCGGAGTCTCCGTAGCCGGTGCGCTGCTTCGATTCGGGAATGCCGACACAGAAATCATGGGCGGGATCGAAGTCCACCCAGGGGGTATCGCAGTGGTGGGGCGCCGCGACCACCGAGGTATAGCCCAACAGTGGTACCCCTATACCCCCCGCACCCAAGCCGACGGTAATGGTTGGCAATCCGACGGTGACCGGACCCTCAAAGAGAGTCGCCACGGTGGCGCCCATCTCGGTGGCATCACCCTCCAGCTTAAGCAGGGCCGCATCAACCCGTTCGCCATTTAATAAGGCCGGCGCCAGATGGTAATCCACCACCCGCAGACGACCGGCGAAGGTACCGTCAGCCTGGATATGTACACCGACCTCTACCGGCACTTCGCGGGTCTCCAGATGCTCATAAACCCTACGGCAGTGGGAAGCCGTCAGTACCCAGTTGGGGGCAACCAGGGTCCCACCACAGGCGTTGACATCGGCACCTTTTTGGCTCGGAAAGCTGCTGATACGACGAATTGAGACGTAGGAATGGTAACGTTCAGCCTCCACCGTCTCGCCGTTGACAATGGCATAAACGGGCCATCCAAGGACGAGGCATAACCAGAGGGGAGTTAGCTTTACCAAGGTTGCCAGGGGCATAGGGCTATGGCCGTAACCACCGCCAGTGCGGCGAAGGTGAGCTAGAATACCTATCCTGCGATGGGTTTTACCGATTAAGAGTGTCCTAAGCTTTCTAGCCAAGGGGATGAGTTCCTGGGCAGGGCGGTGATTTCTAGACATGGGGTTACTTGATCCTATGATGTCATCAGCAGTGTAGAACTCTATCCCCAAACCTATAGTTGTTCCAGGTGATGCTGGGCCTTAGCCGCCCAGTCAGGTTTGCCCTGGGCAATGTAGAGATTCTTGGCGTACTCGAGTACTCGTCGAGCTTCCTCGGCCCGGTCCAGGCGAAGAAAGGCCAGGCCAGCACCGTAGTAGGCGTCAGCGTAGCTGCCGTTGAGTTGGGTGGCCTGGCGGAAGGACTCCAGGGCCGCTTCAGTTTGTCCTTGATTAAAACGGGCAATGCCCAGGTTGTAGTAGGCCTGAGGGTAATCGGGCTGCACTGCCAGGGCTTGTTGGAGAACTTTTTCAGCCTGGGAATTTTGTCCCTGCTGCAAATAGATAATCCCTTGCTGAAAGTAGGCAGCGGGAGCCTGGGGGCTATGGATGGCGGCCTGCTGTAAAGCGACCAAGGCCTCAGGCAGTCGGCCCTGGGCCTGGAGTACCAGGCCCAGGTTATAGTGGGCATTGCCTAGATCCGATTGCAGGGCGATGGCTCGGCGCAGATACTGCTCCGCCTGCGGCAGATTCTGACCCTCCAGCAGTACACCCCCCAGGTTGGCGTAGGCCATAGCAAAGTTGGGGTCCGATCTAATCGCCTGCCAAAAAGCCGAAGCCGCCGCCTGCAGATTACCCTGCTGACGCCACACCAAACCCAGGTTATAGTGGGCGGCCGCCAGGTTAGGGTCGAGGGTAACAGCCTGTTCAAAGGCCTCCCGTGCCGCCTCCAACTGCCCACGCTGGACCAAGGTTAAACCCTGATCCAGGAGAGTCTCCGCCTCTGTGGCGATCGCCACCGGGAAGGGGGTGGTACTGGCCAGAACTCCCACCTCCTGGAAAAGGGACAAGGGGAGAAGACCGCTACCCATGACCACTGGGATTAACACCAGGTGGATTCTCAATCTCTCTATGGGCCTGTGCCGACTTCGGGTCACCCTGCCTAGTCTCCCTGTAAATGCCCCTAACCATAGCGAGGAATGGAGCTTTTTTCAAGCCAGATTCCCA
>JAYKIM010000224.1:0-21765 GCA_035286245.1 Cyanobacteriota bacterium
CTGGGGCTCCCCAGACTGCGACTGGCAAGCCGATTGGCATAGCCCGGCAGGTCCCGCAACAGGGCCTGAAGCAACGGGGGCAACTCCGTCGGACAGACGGCGGCGGGGCGGATATAGCTGGGGTCCAAGATCGTTGGCCTAGCTGCTAAACCCTGGCTAGGGGGCGGGGTGAGGGGTGAGGATAGTAGCACCAGCGGTAGCGGCGCCAGCGACCAGGCCAGGCCAGCCCCAAGCCATACCAATCCACCATCGCCTTGGGCCACTGTCTTCCCCCTTAACCGAGACCCTCAGCACAATCATCACAGATGCGCTGAAACGCCGCCGCCGGGTCCTCGCTGGCGGTAATCGGACGCCCCACCACCAGGTAGGTGGCCCCAGCCCGGAGGGCTTCGGCGGAGGTCAACACCCGCTGTTGATCATGGCGACTAGCCCAACTAGGGCGCACCCCCGGGCAGACCATGACAAAATCCCCAGGCAGCTGACTGCGCAGGGCCGCCACCTCCTGGGGAGAACACACCACCCCCCCCAGGCCACAGCGGTGGGCCAGACGGGCCAGGTGCAGGGTATAGTCTGCCACCGAGAGGCCAACCCGCAGGTCATCAGCAAGGGCAGAGGGAGAAATACTGGTGAGTAGGGTCACCGCCAGCAGCCCTGGTGGGGGCTGTCCCAGGCGCTCCGCCTCTGACTGGGCCGCCAGACGAGCGGCTTCCAGGGCCACCTGACTAGCTACCCCATGGAGGGTAAGCAGGTCGACGCCGTAGCGGGTGGCGGCAGCACAGGCCCCGGCCATGGTATTGGGGATATCGTGCAGCTTTAAATCTAAAAAAACCCGTTTTTGCCGGGCCTTAAGCTCCTGGATAATGGCGGGGCCGCTGCTGACAAATAACTCCAGGCCCACCTTCCAAAAGCTCACCTGGGGCAGTTGGGCAACCATCGCCAGGGCGGCCCCTGGGGAGGCAACATCCAGGGGGACGATGATCCGTTGGTCGATGGGGATCATCCTACCTAGCTGGCCCGAACCAGCATCAGGGTTTGGCCAAACTCCACCGGTTCACCATTATTAACCAGAATTTCAACTACCTCTCCTGCCACCTCGGCCTCCAGCTCATTCATCAGCTTCATGGCTTCGATAATACAAACGGTTTGCCCCGTACGAATTCGCTCACCCACCTCGACAAAGGCGGGCTCATCGGGGGCTGGGGCCCGGTAAAAGGTGCCCACCATGGGGGAGGTAATCGGCGTCAGGTCAGAAGCCTTGCCGGGCGGAGGCGTGGGGGCTGGTGATGAGGGTAAGGAGAGGGGCTCAGCCACCGCCTCCGCCACGGCAGGGGTGGTGGTCACCGGTGGCAACTCTGCAGACCCGGCGGTGACGGCGGGCAGGGGGGAAAGGGCGGTAGCCATACCCTGCTTCCGCAGGGTCAACTCAAAGCTGGCGCTCTTTAAGGTCAACTCTGCAATCTCACTTTGGCTGAGGGCAGCCACCAAATCCTTGAGTTCACTTGCTGTTAAGTCCACGGGGCTACCCTTTCTGCAAAATGCCTGATATTCAAACTGTTAGTTTTAGCGGTTTAGACCGTCTACCCAGTTGCCTGACATGGCCCAGCTAGGCCCGCCCCAGATAGGTATCGGTGCGAGTATCCACCTTAATCGTCTCGCCTTCAGTAATAAACAAGGGCACCATCACCTCGGCACCGGTTTCCAGGGTAGCAGGTTTAGTTCCCCCCGTAGCCGTATCTCCCTTGAGGCCTGGATCGGTCTTGGTCACCTTCACCACGATGGAATTGGGTAACTCCACATCCAATACCTTAATTTTAGGGGGCTTACTGTTGGTGTCGGTCCAACTCAGGACGGTGACCGCCATGCCCTCCATCAAATACTTGACCCGATCGCCAATTTCCTCAGTCCGTAGTCGAGATTCTTCAAAGCTCTCCATATCCATAAACACCAGATCCTCCCCATCCCGGTAGGTGTGCTGCATCTCCCGCTTCTCAATCACCGCCTGGGGCACGGTTTCCCCAGCCCGAAAGGTTTTTTCAATGGTGTTACCGGTCTCAACATTTTTGATCTTCGTACGGACAAAGGCAGACCCCTTACCGGGCTTGACGTGCAAAAACTCGATCACACGCCAAACTGAACCATCAAGGACGATAGTAGTACCGGGGCGGAGGTCATTGCTGGAAATCATAATGCTGGCTTAAGTAGACGGGTGGGTAGGACAGGGAACGGGGATAGCGTTGGCCAGACCGGTGAGGGTACAGTGAGAGCGGTCAAGCCCTAGCTCCGACAGGTGCTCTGGCTGACCTCCACCCCGTTACAGAGGGCTACGGCCATCGATCTTTGGCACCTCATTTTACCCCCCGGAGGGCACTTGCTTGAAGAGTTTAATCCATACTGAAAAAACCTTCCCAAGATAGGGATAGGGGATGGGTAGCCGCCCGATTGGGCATCTCTAGGTCGGGGGGCATAGCCCTGCGGGGAGAGTTCCCTACCCTAGCGCAGCCCCAACCAGGTAAAAAAGTCTTGGCCCGTGACCCATTCCAGGAGTAGTAGCAGCACAAAACCCACCATGGCAAAGCGACCGTTTAGACGTTCAGCGTAGGCCGTCCAGCCAAATCCGGGGGTGGGTTCAAGGTCAGAGGGAGCGGGGGCGGGCTCAGCAAGGTCCTCGTCGTTGGGGTGGACTTGGGGATCCTGGGACATAGTGAAAACACTCAAAGAACAGAGGGATGAGACTGAACAGACAAGCTGGATTGTAGCCGGAATACGATCTCCCAAACTAGCCCTTAGGACTCAGTACTCAGGGGTCAGGAGTCAGAAGACAAGGGAAGTTGATAGGTTATGCCAAGGATCGAGTAGGGCTTTATCCCTCTTGCCGTGACGGGGTCAGATCCGCAGCAGAGACCAGGGAACAGAGGGGCGAGGGAAAATATTCGGCCCACCGGAATCTTCCTAGACATCTAGGGTCCAGATCCCGAACCTGACGAGAAAAATCGCCCCGGTTGCAGTGCTGTCAAGCCTGGATCCGCCTTACCCACAAAGGCCTCCGCCAAACGCTGGGCCAGGGGCGGCACTAACACAAAGGGGGCGGTAAAGCCAGTAAATAGACTTAGCCCCGCCAGGGAGGGTAGGGACCCCACCAGGGGTAGACTGTCGGCGGTAAAGCTGACTAAACAGCGGTGCCAGATTCCTGGAAGGCTGGCTAAATCGGGCAGCAGGGCCGCCAGGGCGGCCCTTAGGCGGAGATCGCTCTGCTGCTGTTCCCTGGCGCTAACCGATGACTCCAAACTGGTGAGGGTGCGACTGATCTGGCCTAAGCAGAAATGGCCATCCTGAAACTGGATGGCCGCACTGTCCAGAACCGGGGGCCGCACCTCTGCACCGGGACGATCCCACAGGGGTTGCTGCTGGGGCTGACTGGCCTGGGCCTCCAGGGCAAAGCGCTGGTTCACCGCCGCCATCACCTGGGTACGCAGGGTCAGGGAGCTAGGCCCTGTCTCGATCAGCTCGGCCTGGGTATGGTATAAGGGCAAACCCACCCCCAGGGCCCTTAACAACGGCCGACTGCAGGCCCCCGCCGCCAGTACCACCTGCCGAGCGGGGTAGGCCTGGACCGCGGTCAGGACACCGGTCACCTGGTGCTTCACCCTGACCAAGTCGGTTACTGTCCCTACCAGTTGGGTGCCCCCAAGCCGTTGGAAGGCCTGGTTATAGGCCCTGATCAGATGGGGCGGCGAAACATGGCCCTGGCGTAATAACAGGGCACCGCCGATCGCCTGGGGGTTAAGCAGGGGTTCCAGGGCTTGGGCCTGACTGGGGGTGACCCATTCCGATGCCGCCCCCATGGCCTGGTACTCAGCCTGGATAGCCACCCCATCTAACTCCGCCGGGATGGTCAGCAGGAAATCCATCTCCCGAAACTGGGTGTCAGCCCCCAACTCCTCGGGGAGCTGACGCTGTTTGGCAAGACCAGCTTGACAGAGCTGGTGGGTCAAATCCTTGGCGCCAGCCCAGCTGGTGACCACGCCATAGCTATAGCGGGTGGCGTTGAGGGCATCACCGGGGGGGCGACCATCGATCAGCAGTACCGACAACCCCCGACCCGCCAACTCATAGCTGATGGCAGCCCCCGCCAGGCCATTGCCCACAACGATCGCATCAAAGGTTTCCATGGCGGGGGATAGGCCCTAGGCCTTGATCGGGCTGGCGTCTTGGAAGTAGAACTTGAGCAACAGACCACAGCCTACCAACTTCAACCCCTCTAGGCCAAAGTAGAGGGCGTGGAGCTGATCCATCCCCACCGGCAGGGCCAAGCGGGGGGCAAAGGGGTTCAGGTCCGCCCCGAGGGCCCCCATGGCCGGAGTCAGCAGGTAGGTGAATACCAGGCCAATGGCTAACAGGCCTGCAGCCACCTCCAGCGCCCAACGGCTGCGCAAACCACTGACGACTATGCCATCGCCAGCGCTATGCTGGCGATGGACCAGTAAACCGGTGAGGATGACGGCGGCACAAACTAGTTCCAGTCGATTAAAGACCCAAAATAGGCCATAGCCAGCGGGGCCAAACCCAGGCTGGCTCATCATGCCACCGACAAACAGAGCGGGCATGATCACAACGTCCAGCAGCAGGCTGCTGCTGAACCAAAACATCAGGGCAACTAGGACCACAGTCACCCAGTTAGTGGCTTTGAGGTGAGGGAGGGATAGACTATTCATAATTACGGGCTGCTTTCCAGCGAATAATGGGGAATGAAGCTGGCCGATGCAGCTAGAAACTCTGCTCCGGACCAGGGTTATCAATACTCCAAGCCTATCTAACTTTTCGGTCTCCCACTGTGAATTATTCCTTCGAGTCGGCCAAATTCTAGCCCTGACCTAGGGGGCAAAAACGTTGCAGGGCAACAGATCTGGCCGCCGTTCACCGAACTTCCCGGCGATCAACCTGGTCATAAAACGTAAGGTTGGTTAACATCCTGACACCAGGACCATTGCCGACTACAGTAGACTTGGTGGGTTTATGGCTGGGCCAGCACGATGATTACACACGTTGTTTTGGATATGGGTGGGGTACTGGTGGAGCTGCAATGGCAGCAGCGCATGGAAAGGTTGCTGCAGCGATCGCTGCCCATGGACCAACTCCATCACCTTTGGGTCACCGCCCTCAGTACGGTGGATTTCGAGTCTGGCCGCACCGATTTTGATCAATTTGCCCAAGCCTTCTTGCAAGAGTTTGCGGTGGATAGCACCCCCGATCAGTTAAAGGCGGAGTTCTTAGAGATTGTCCAGGGTCCCCTACCCAACTGTGAGACCATGCTAGCCACCCTGCAGTCCAGCTACCATCTGTCCCTGCTTTCTAACACCAATGTGGCTCACTACGAAAAGCTCCGTCGTCACTACGATTTCTTTAACTACTTTGATCAGCTTTTCCTGTCCTACGAGCTGGGGATGATGAAGCCCAGCCCCGCTATCTTTGAGCATGTGATCACCGCCCTGGGCACTACCCCAGAGAAGGTGGCTTTTTTCGACGATGGCGCTCGCAATGTGGCGGCGGCTAGAAGCCTGGGCATCCAGGCCCATCGGGTGGATGGGCCGGAGCAAATTTTAGCGATCGCCACCACCCTATAGTAAGGGCATTGATTAGGAAAGGTTACCTGGTCAACTGGGTATCTCGCCCCAGGGGTACTGACTCCCGCAGTGGGGTCCGAGCGGGAGCCAATGCTCCGTTGACCCCAATCCTTTTGGTGAAGGGGGCAGAGATGTGGGATAACAATAGTATCGATTGGATACTGCCCTATGGAAAAGCTGCTGCGGGGTCTGCGTAAGTTTCAGGAACACTATATTCCCAGCCGCCAGGAACTGATTAGCCAGTTAGCTCAGGGACAGCATCCCCGGGTGTTATTTATCGGCTGCTCCGACTCCCGAGTGGACCCCACCATTATCACCCAGGCCGAAATCGGTGACCTGTTTGTGATTCGTAACGCCGGTAATATTATTCCCCCCTTTGAGGCCACCAATGGGGGGGAAGGGGCCACCATCGAATATGCGATCGAGGCCCTTAATATTAACCAGGTGATCGTCTGTGGCCATACCCAATGCGGCGCCATGAAGGGCTTGCTGCAACTGGGGGAACTGGAGGAGAAAATGCCCCTGGTCTATGACTGGCTGCGTCATACCCAGGCCACCCGGAAGCTGGTGGAGGATCACTACGGACACCTCGATAAGAAAGCTAAGCTGGATGTGCTGGTGGCCCAAAATGTGTTGACTCAAATTGATAATCTGCGCACCTACCCCTCCATCCACTCCCGCCTGCACAGCGGTCAGCTTTCTATCCATGGTTGGATCTACAACATCGCCGATGCTCAAATGTTGGCCTACGATGAGGAGGAGGAGGATTTTGTGGCTCCCCATAGCAAAATTTCCACTACAGCGGAGAGAAGTCAGCCCCTGAAGCCAGGGGGGTTATCGGTGTCCCCAGACGCGGTGGTTCAGGTCCAGGTATCCGAGCCACCCCAACCCTACTGGCCTGGGGTGAACCGCCTCAGTCCGCAACAGGCGGGCCGCATCTACCGGGGCCGCAGTGCCTAGGGGTTACCTCTAGCGCCAGTTCCAGTCTAATTTTCCCGCCCGCCGGGGCGGTATCTCTGACCTAATTTCCCGGGAATTTTCCCCACCGGATCACGGATTTGCCCCTACCCTTGTTAATCAGTCTCCCCTACCGGTTTAGCCCTTGACTGCCCATCGCCGCTCTAGATCTTCAAACTACTGGGTCCTGGTTCCCTACCTGCGGCAACAATGGCCCACAATCCTGCAGGCTCTGGTGGGCACCGTTATCTTTGTGGCCTACTGGCCGATTTTAGCCTGGTTAGCCGGACGGATTTTAGCCCTACTGTCAGCGGGGGATGTGGCCGCCGTCTCCCGGTTTATTGCCATTACCATGGGGGGCTTTGCGGTCCAAAAGGTGGGGCAGTACGTGCAGGATGCTCTGATGTCTAAGGCGGCCCTGCAGGTGGCCTTTCAAGTTCGTCGGGATGTCTACGCCCATATCCATCGCCTCAGCCTGGCCTACTTTGAGC
This sequence comes from Cyanobacteriota bacterium, assembly GCA_035286245.1. GTDB lineage: Bacteria > Cyanobacteriota > Cyanobacteriia > Phormidesmidales > Phormidesmidaceae > Nodosilinea. The sequence continues at coordinate 7,070 of JAYKIM010000224.1, forward strand.
GCAGCCAAACTGGGGATCTGGCCTATCGGCTGACGGAGGATATCGATCGCATCGGTGAGGTGGTGCTCAAACTGTTCCACGACTTCCTTCCCTCCCTGCTGCAGTTAGTGGTGGTGGTGGGCTACATGGTTTACCTCAACTGGCAACTGACCCTCACCGCCTTGGTGCTGATCCCGGTGTTAGCCCTGCTGGCCGGCTGGTTTGGCAGCCAGATGTTGCGCTTTTCCCGCCGTAGCCAAAACCTGGTGTCGGACCTCTCCTCCCTGGTCACCGAGGTGTTTGGCGGCATCCGCCTGGTGCGGGCCTTCGCGGCGGAGGGTTACGAAATCGATCGCTTCACGGTGGAGGCGGAGAAAAACCGCCAGGCCAAGTATCGGGCCGCCTGGCTCAAGGCGGTGCAGTATCCGGTGGTGGGGTTTCTCTACGCCCTGGTGGTGATGTTGATCCTGCTGATGGGCACCTGGCAAATTTCCCAGGGCAACCTTACCGCTGCCGCCTTTGGTAGCTACGTGGCGGCGGCCCTGATGTTGATTGACCCGGTTAACCACTTCATCCACAACTACGGCGAGTTTAAGCAGGGGGAGGCCTCCGTTGATCGGATTGTGGAGTTGTTGGAAATTGAGCCCGCTGTGCGAGAACTACCCAACGCCAGGGAACTGCCCCCGGTCACCGGTCGGGTGGAATATCGCCAGGTCACCTTTGGCTACGACGCCCATGAACTGGTGTTGCGTAACCTCGACCTGCTGGCCCTACCGGGGGAAAAAATCGCACTGGTGGGGGCCTCGGGGGCGGGTAAATCCACCCTGGTTAACCTGCTACCCCGCTTTTACGATCCCCAGGCGGGGCAAATCCTGATTGACGGGGTGGATATTGCCACCGTCACCCTCCAGAGTCTGCGCCGACAGATTGGCATTGTGCCCCAAGAAACCACCCTATTTTCCGGTACCATTGCCCAAAATATTGCCTTCGGCCAAAAACAGGTTGACCAGGACGCGGTGGAGGCCGCTGCCCGTATCGCTAACGCCCATACCTTTATCAGCCAGTTCCCCCAGGGGTACCAGACCTGGATGGGGGAACGGGGGGTAAACCTATCGGGGGGGCAGCGCCAACGGGTGGCGATCGCCCGCGCCGTGCTACTCAACCCCCGTATTCTCATCCTGGATGAAGCCACCTCCGCCCTTGATGCCGAGTCGGAGGCCCTGGTTCAGGAGGCCCTGGAGCGGCTGATGGCGGACCGCACCGTATTTATCATCGCCCACCGCCTGGCCACGGTGCGGCGCGCCGATCGCATTCTGGTGGTGGAAAAGGGGCAAATTATTGAATCCGGCACCCATAGTGAACTGCTGGCCCAGCAACAACGCTATGCCCGCTTCTACGCCCAGCAATTTGCCACGGTTCCTTAGATAGAGCTAGTAGACTCTGGTATAAACCTACCGACATCTCCTGGCTCTTGAGTGCTAACTCCTGACCCCCTAGTACTAGGGACAGCCCTGCCGTACCCACTCGACAAAGTTAACCAGCATGGTCAACCCCGCTGGGGCCGACTTCTCGGGATGGTACTGCATGGCCACCACCCGCCCCTGGGCCACGGCAGCGGTGACGGTTTGCTGGCCGTGGGTGGTGGTGGCCGCCACCACCGTTGGGTCCTGGGGATCGGCGTAGTAGGAATGGACAAAATACACCCAGGCATCCTGGTCAATGCCCCGCCAGAGGGGGTGGTGGGGCTGGGTGAGGGTGAGTTGGTTCCAGCCCATGTGGGGAATGGTCAACCCCGGTTCTGACTGGAAGCGGCGAATCCGCCCGGCTAAAATTCCCAGCCCTGGCTCCCGGCCTTCGTCGCTGGCCTCAAACAACAGTTGCAACCCTAAACAAATGCCCAGGAAGGGTTTACCAGCGGCCACCGCCTGACAAATGGGCTCTACCAGGTGACGCGATCGCAGGTGTTGCATGGCCGGATCAAAGGCCCCATCCCCCGGCAGCACCAGGGCATCGGCCCGTTCCAGATCCGCCGCCTGATCGGTGATGTAGGGTTCCCCACCGGCGATGGCCAGCCCCTTACAGGCGGAGTGAAGGTTGCCCATGTCGTAGTCAATCACTGCAATCTTTACCATGTTGCCTCCCCAGCATCGGTCGGTTGTACCGCGGACACCACCGCCTCTGGCCCCAACAGGGTGACAAAGGGCTCCTCAAAAAAGGCCTGGGCCGCCGCCGTGGTATCCGCCGCCGTCACGGCAGACACCTGCTCTTGAAACGTCTGGTCAAAGCCAATGCCCAGGCCCAGCACCTCATACCAGCCCAAGAGTTGGGCCATTTGGGCGTTGGTTTGCTTGCCCAGGGCGTATTGTCCCAGCAATTTATTTTTAGCGGTCTGCAATTCCGCCTCCGTTAGGGGGTGGTGGCGGAGCCGACTCAGTTCCTGGCGCAGCCCCTGCAGGGCGGTGGCGGTATTTTCTGGAGCCGTACCGATGTAGGTGACAAACTGCGATCTCCCCAGCCGGGTGGGGTAGAGGGCAGAAACATCGTAGGCCAGGCCCCGTTTCTCCCGCAGTTCCACAAACAGGCGACTGGACAGGCCATTGCCCAAGTGGGTGTTGAGCAGCTTCAGGGGGGCAAAGCTAGGATCCTGGACCGGGGCCGCCCCATAGCCCACCATCACCACCGCCTGTTTAGTGGCCTGGGGCACCACCGCCCAGGGACTACCCGGCGTAATTGGGGGAAAGGTTACCTGGGGGCGGGGGCTTTCGGGGCAGCGCCAGTCCCCCAGGGTGCGTTCCACCAGGGCAACTGCCGCCTCAGGCCGGATGTGCCCCACCATGGTGATCACCAGGTTGTCGGGTCGCACCTGCTGACGGTGCCAGGCCACCAGGTCGGGCCGATCTAGGGCCACCAAGCTGGCCTCACTACCCAACCCCGGTAGGGCGTAGGGGTGGTTGCCGTACATTTGCTGGCGCAACTGGTTAAAGGCCACGGTAAAGGGCTGCTCCTGCAGCGATCGCAGGTACTGCAGGGTGAGACGCCGTTCCAGGTCAATTTCCGCCTCAGGAAAGCTGGGATCCCGCAGTACCTCCGTAGCCAGGGTGAAAATGGCCTCAAAGTCCGCCGATACGGTTTTCAGGCTCACCACACTGTAGTCGGCGGCGGCATCGGTACTGAGATGGGCACCCACCGACTCCACCGTCTCAGCAATGGCGGCGGCGCTAAGCTGGCTAGTGCCCCTGGTCAGCAGGGCCATCAAGAAACTCATCAGACCCGTATTGGCGGGGGTTTCTAGGGAGTGGCCACTAGCCATAAACAGGCGAGCTGAGACAATGTCCGCCAGAGGGTTTTCCAGCACCACCAGGGTAAGACCGTTGGGAAAAACGGTGCGGTGCAGACCGGGGGAATGGCCCAGGGAAGGGGTGACGGGGGCGCTGGGGCTAGGCGGGGTGGAGAACGGTAGAGACATAGTGAAGGGGGGTGAGGTATTGACTGGCCAGCTGCTGCAGTGCAGGGGCGGCGTATTGCTGGATGGTAGGAACGTAGGTAAAACAGTGATCGGCGTCGCCCAGGGTACTGTAGTAGCCGTAGAGGCCGGCCAATTGGCCAGGAGTCTCGAGGCCAAAGGCATAATCGTTACAGAGCAGCCGCTGGGCCCGGTGCAACTCCACCGGTGGGATCGGTTGCTGGGCCAGGGCGCTGAGGCGATCGCAGATCATCGCCTCCACCCGGTCCACCAAGGACCGGTCCAACCAGACCTGCACCGTGAATAGGCTGCAGTCCCGCTGCAGGGAGAGGCTGGCGGTAATATCTTGTACCAACTGTCGCTCCTCCAGCAGTTCTCGCGTCAGCCGAGAACGACGCCCCTGGCCCAACACCGCCGCCAACAAATCCAGACCGTAGGCAGTGGTTAGGTCCCCCATCCCCGGGCCCAACCAGGCCATGGTCAGGCGAGATTGCTCTAGCCGCGGCAACTCCAAAATTTCCCGCCGCACCCCCTGCAGTTGGGGTAGGGGAGCGGTGGCCGGAGCGGGACAGGGACAGGGGGTAGGGAAAGTCTGAAAGGCCCGACTGACCAGATCCACCGCTGTCTCCAGGGAGAGGTCACCGGTCAGCACCACGGTCATGTTCTGGGGCTGGTAGTGAGCCTGGTGGAAGCAACGCATTTCGGCCACCGATCGGGATTGCAACCGGTCAGCCCAGCCCAACACCGGTCGGCCGTAGGCGTGGTCCTGGTAGATCAACTCCGCCATGGCTTGAAACCCCAACCAGTCTAGATCATCCTCCGCCTGACGGATTTCCTCCAGCACCACCTGCCGCTCCCGATCAAACTCCTGCTCGGGAATGGCGGCATAGAGAAGTAAATCCGCCAGGTAGGGAAGGGTGCGGGAAAGCTGGTGGGCGGCCACAATGATGAAAAAGTGGGCATAGTCGTGGCTGGTGGCGGCGTTGGTCATCCCCCCCTGGGTCTCGATCACCTGATCGAAGACGCCGGGGGGGAGGCGATCGGTGCCCTTAAACACCATATGCTCAAGGAAATGGGCCATCCCTGACCACTCCAGGGGCTCTGCCCCCGCCCCCGCTCGCAGCCACACATCCACCACCACCACCGGGGCTGCCGTCACCTGTTGGTGCACCAAAGTCAGGCCATGGTCCAGAACTAAACGATGGTAGCCCGCGGGATAGTTAACCCTCATCGTCCTCCAGACCCAGGCGTGCCCTCAGATCAGGCTGTTGGGGACGAAATCCCGCCATCACTGCCTCTCCATCCCGCACAAATAGGGGCCGCTTCAATAACATAGCGTCGGCGGCCAGGGCCTCAATCCATTGGACCTCGGTCCAGGTTTGCTTGTCGGCGGGCAACCCTCGATACACCTGCCCGGAGGTATTGAGCAGGGGTTTTACTCCCAGGCGCTGCACCCACCCCTGGAGGGTATCGCGACTGGGGGGATGAAGTTTGGTATTGATAAAGTCATAGATCACCCCCTGATGATCAAGCCAGGCCAGGGCCTTTTGACAGGTTCCACAGGTGGGAATGCCATAAACCACCAAGGTCATAGGAGTACGGTGTTACTTGCAGTCCCCTAGTATAGCTTTGGTCAGAACGCTTAGGCCAGAACTGATCGGTGCCATCCGAACCGGGTCGATCGTTGCTTAAGTGGGGCAATGCGGTAGGATCTGGGGGTGCAGGGTTCGGCTTTCAATACCTCACAGGCCCTGGCTACGACCCGAATCTCTGACAGAATGGAGCGGTAGGTGATCGGGCGGATGAACCAGCCGGAGGGTTGATGGATAGCGGTAATTTTTTGCGGCAATTATTGATGATTGGGGTGGGCACCACCTCCCTGGTGGCGGAACGGCTCAAGCAGGTGACGGAAACCTGGGTGCGGGAAGGCCGGTTTGACCCAGACCAGGCTCGTAACCTGGTGGACGAGGTGATGGCTCAGCTAAATATCAATAATGCCGGCCTGGAGGATCAGTTTCACCGTCTATTGCGCCACACCCTACAGGATCTGGGGGTACCCCGTCAGGCGGAGATGGATGAGCTACGGGGGCGCCTCGATCGCCTAGAGCGCCAGCTGCGAGATCTGGAAAACAGGGCCTGGAAGTAAGGGTAAGTTACCCCCAGGCCGGACTGGGCTGGGCGCGCTGGTCAAGGGTACGACTTCTTAGCGGAGGTGATCTGAGATCGGGGCGTCCGATTATGATGGAACGGCAATCTGGCGAGGCATCTATCCATGGGCAATTGGTTTACTGCTGGGGGCGTAGTGATGTGGCCCCTGCTGTTGTTTTCCCTGGTTACCCTAGCCTTGGTGATGGAACGCAGCTGGTTTTGGCTGCGCCTCAGTCGACAGCAACGCCACCTGGTGGGGGATATGCTCACCCTCTACCAGCAGCACCCGGAGCGGGCCGTGGCCAAACTCAAGCAGTATCCCCACCTGCCCCTGGCCCGCATCTTTCTAGCCGCCCTCAGTCTGGGGGAGGCCACTCCGGAGGAATTTACCCTGGCCCTGGAGAGTGCCGCCCAGGCGGAACTGCCCCTGCTGAAACGCTTCCAAACCCTATTTGAAACCGTAATTGGCGTCGCCCCCCTGCTGGGTCTCCTGGGCACGGTGCTGGGCTTGATACAGGTGCTCTCCTCGATTCGAATTGGGGAGGGGGGGATGGCCTCCAGCACTGGGGTTACCCTGGGGGTGGGAGAAGCCCTCACCTCGACGGCAGCGGGGCTGATCGTGGCGATCGCCACCCTACTCTTTGCCAACCTGTTTCAGGGCCTTTACCGACGCCAGCGTGCTTTTCTACAGGAAGCCGCCGGCAAGCTAGAGATTTTGCACCGCCGTCACCTGCGCCAGGCCACCCGGTCCACCAAACCAGAACCCTGGAGATAGTTTATGGACCATCCAGGGGATTTACTATGGTAGCCTACCCTTGCCTACCCGGATGAATAGGGTAGAGTGGAAAAGGTGCTGGTGCTCCTTAGCCCAGGACACCCAGTCTGACCCTGGGCCTCAGCCTATAGCAAATCCGCTGCTAGTCCTGGCCTAACCAGACGGGTGACTGCTATACTGCACAGCAAAATCATATTAACTTTAATTAACTACCCCTCAGTCAGGAGCATTCCAGTCTATGGCAGACCAAAAGTATTTAACCCTTACCACTGACAATTTTGTCAGCGAGGTTTTAAAGAGTGATGTACCTGTCCTGGTGGATTTTTGGGCCGCCTGGTGCGGGCCTTGCCGCATCATGAACCCGATCATTGATGAATTGGCAGAAATCTTTGAGGGTAGGGCTAAGATCGCCAAGCTAAACGTTGATGAGGAAGATGAATTAGCCTTACAGTACCATGTCAGCGCCATCCCCACGCTGATTCTGTTTCAGAAGGGAGAACGCATGGAAACCATTGAAGGGGTAGTAGCTAAGGATTTGCTGGAGGCCAAACTAACGGCGTTGTTACCCCCTAGTTCCCCAGCAGCGGCAGCAGTAGAATAACAAAGTAAAACACCAGAGCTCCGGTGAAAACGTAGCTATCGGTGCGATCAAGAATACCCCCGTGACCTGGAATCAAGTACCCCGAGTCCTTGACACCCGCGTCCCGCTTCATCAAGGATTCGGTCAAGTCTCCTAGCAGACTGGAGGTGCCCACCATCACCCCGAGGGCAAGGCCGGACAGGGGCGCCAGGGGCCAGTGTAGACCGTAGCTCCCCGCTACCGCCACCAGGGTACTGGCCACCATGCCAAACACCGCCCCCTCAACGGTTTTCTTGGGGCTGATGTTGGATAGGGGAGTGCGGCCAATCACCTTTCCGGCGGTGTAGGCACCAATGTCCGCAGCCCAGATACAGGCAAAGGCTAATAGGGTCAGGGTCAACCCCAGAGGGAGTTGCTGCCAGTCCAAGGGCCAATCGGGCCAGTAACCCCCCAAGGGCAGGTTAGCATAATCGACCTGCTCTAAATCCCTTAGGCGAATCCAGAAACTGGGCAGGTAGCCCCCGTAAAATAGCCCCAGGATGGAGGCCGCTACGTCAGCGATCGTGGCCACCTGGGGCTGAAACAGCAGGTAAAAACAGATAAAGGTACCCGCCAGGGGTAGCAGGGCATCCGCCAGGGATGGAGCCAGGTGGGCGCTAATCAGGATCAACTGACTAACCACCAGGGTGGTCTTGGCAGCGGGTAAAATGCCTTTAGCCTGCACTAGTCGAAAAATTTCTAGCTGGCCCAGAAATACAATTACCCCAAAGCCTAGGGTAAAGTACCAACCACCCAGAATAATCATGGTCAGGGCCACCGCAATGGCGACCACCGCACTAGTAATCCGAGACCATGGCATAGGCAGCGGTAGAAAGGGTGACTGATACTGACAATCTGTCCTACGATGCCTTGAAAGCCTGGCCCCGTTAAGCCCAGGCTAGTAGGCCCCCAAGTTCTCCAGGATCCACTCAGCAGGAGCTGACAAGCAACCTACCTATCCCTATTGTGGCATGCCATAAGATAACCCCTTTTAGGAAGTTCTCCCTAAAAGGGGTTAGAACCCTGCTATTGGGAGTGTGCCAAAGCTGCTTAGCCTGGCACAACCATAGTAGAAGGATTACTTAATAGTCACCTTAGCGCCCTCTGCCTCCAGTTCTTTCTTGGCCGCTTCGGCAGCATCCTTGGCCACCCCTTCCTTGACGGGCTTAGGTGCGGATTCTACCAATTCCTTGGCTTCCTTCAGACCGAGGCCGGTCAGCGATCGCACCACCTTCAAGACCGCAATCTTCTTGTCAGCGGGAACATCTTCCAGCACCACGTCAAACTCAGTCTTCTCCTCCTCAGGCTCAGCGGCGGCGGCACCACCGCCGCCCGCCATCATGCCGGGAGCCATCATCATCATGCCACCGCCGGCGGAGGCGGAGGCATCCACCCCGAAAGCCTCCTCAATTTGCTTGACCAGCTCAGAAGCTTCTAGCAGAGAAAGGGACTTAAGTTGTTCGAGAATTTCATCGGTTTTAGCAGACATGGACTAACCTTTAACTCCTGGTACACAACAACAAACTCAAAACTAATACCGGACCCGACCTGTGATCTTAAGCCGCGTCCTGACCTTGCTCGAAGACGGCCTTGACCGCCCGAGATAGGGAAGCCGGCACCTCCTTGATGCCCACCGCCAGTTGGGTCGGTACGGCTTTGATACCCACCGCCACCCGGGTTGGCACGGCCTTGATAGCTCCGGCCAAGCGAGCCATCAGTTCTTCCTTGGAGGGCAGTTCGGTAATGGCTTTCACCTGGTCCTCGGTGAGAGCCTGACCTTCCATCACCCCGCCCCGGAGGATAGTCTTTTTAGACTCCTTCTGGAAGGCCTGGTACTCCTTAATGGCGCCTCCCAGATCTTCCTTGACCAGCAGGAAGGCGGAGGACTGCTGTAGGAACTCGGTCATCGGTTCCCAGGCGCTGTTCCCCTCAACGGCAAGCCGCATTAGGGTATTTTTAGTCACCTTACAAATCGCCCCCTTGGGCCGCAGGCGATCGCGCAGGGCGGTCATTTCCGCCACACTCAACCCCTGGTAATCAATCACCAGGGCCAGCTGAGACTCCTTCAGCAGAGCCTGAAGGTCAGCCACAATCTCCTGTTTATTCGCTAGGGTTCTCCCCATATCAATCTCACCTCCTTGTTAGCGGGGATAGAAAAGCTTCTATCCAGGGTTCATCGGTCGGATTCATCTCCCGGCGTTGGCGACTGGGTTAGGTTTTTGCCAGGGCTGTTAAAAGAAAGTTTCAACAATAAACCCCAGCGCCAGGCCGGGGTTTGACAAAGAATAAAACCAACCCCAAAGTTGAGGATTGTGCCATTCCAGTCAACCTCGGCAGGACTTGCGCATGGACTCCATGCACCTGCTGTCTTCGGTCGCCTATGCAATTGTGGGAGGTATGGGCTGGTTCGAATCTCCGGTGGATAGTAGGACTGGGCTCCGTTTAGAGCAACCTTGAGGGTAAAACCTAGGCCGTCTCGGCCAGCTTTAGATCCCGCAGGGCATTCACATCAAGGCGAATCGCCGGCCCCATGGTGGTGGCAATGGTGACGGTGCGCCAGTAGCGCCCCTTCGCCCCTGAGGGACGGTTGCGGTCAATACATTCCTGCAGAGCTTTAAGGTTAAGCAGCAGATCTTCCGCCGGAAAAGTCGCCTTGCCAAACATAACATGGACGATACCCGTTTTATCCGCCCTAAACTCTAATTTGCCGGCTTTAAATTCTGAAATAGCCTGGGGCAAATCAAAGGTGACCGTACCTCCCTTGGGGGAGGGCATCAGCCCCCGGGGACCGAGCTGACGGCCCAGTTTGGCGACCTGGGGCATAACGTCGGGGGTGGCAATCAGGATATCGAAATCCATCATGCCCTTTTGAATCTCATCGATCAGTTCCTCCGAACCAACCAGATCAGCGCCGGCAGCCGTAGCCTCCGCTACCTTCTCCCCCTTGGCAATCACCGCTACCCGGATGGTTTGCCCTGTCCCCTTAGGTAGGATGACAGTGGTGCGCAATTGTTGGTCCGTATACTTAGGATCAATGCCCAATCGAATATGGGCTTCAGCAGATTCGGGAAACTTAGCGGTGGCGGTTTCCTTGAGCAGCTCGAGGGCCTCAAGGGGCGTATAAAGCCGGTCTTCAACCTTAGCCTGGGCAGCCTTCAGCCGCCTGGAAACTTTTCTAACCATATTTTCTCCTTGGGGTGATAGCGAAGGTTAACCTCTTCCCCGATGATGAACACTGTACCAATAGCTTTGGTAAGCCTACCGGACCTGACCTAATCCCACTCAGGGCTGTTTAGTCAGCTACGGTGACCCCCATATTGCGAGCGGTACCCTCGACAATTTTCATGGCGGCCTCGACATCGTTGGCATTCAAGTCGGGCAACTTGGTTTCAGCAATTTCCCGCAGTTGAGCCCGACTAATGGAGCCAACCTTTTTAGTGCGGGGTTCGCCGGAACCCTTCTCAATGCCAGCGGCTTTTTTGATCAGCACAGAGGCGGGAGGAGTTTTGAGGATGAAGGTAAAACTACGGTCCTCAAATACCGAGATTTCCACCGGTACCACCAGCCCCACCTTATCTTGGGTGCGAGCATTGTACTCTTTGCAAAAGGCCATAATGTTGACCCCATGCTGACCCAAAGCCGGACCAATGGGCGGTGCTGGGTTAGCCTTGCCGGCCGTGATCGCCAGCTTAATCAATGCAACAACTTTTTTGGCCCTTCACTAACTCTCTTTTTCCACTTGATTAAATTCCAACTCGACCGGAGTATCGCGCCCAAAGATCGATAAAAGGGCCTTGAGCTTACTCCGTTCGGGGCTGACCTCCACCACTTCCCCTTCAAAGTCTTTAAAGGGACCGGAAAGCACAGTGATCTTATCACCGGGGGCCATATCCACCTTCACTACAGGCTTTAGTTCCTCAGTGCGTTTGAAAATGCGCTTCACCTCACCAGGGCCAAGGGGCATGGGCTTAACGTGGCCACGACCACGACCATAGGCCCGACGTTGCTCGGCTCCGACAAAATTAATCACGTGGGGGGTGTTTTTTACCACCGACCAGCTTTCGTCGTCCATGTACATTTTCACCAAGACGTAGCCCGGAAAAACCTTCTCATCGATGTTTTGCCGACTACCGTCCTTACGGAGTTTAATGGCTGGAGTTTGGGGAATTTCTACCTGAAAAATGCGATTGGACACCTCCAGGGTGCCAACCCGCTGCTCCAGATTCAGTTTGACCCGCTTTTCACAACCAGAGGCCACCTGAACCGCATACCAACGAGCCCGTCGCTGGAAAAAACTGGAGGCCTGCTCCTCGTTCTCCGGCACCGCCTCCTCGGTCAGATCGGCGAAGCTAGGCTCCTCGGTCAGCTTCAGGGAGTCCGAATCGTTGTCAAAGTCCTCGAAGGTCAGTGCCATTATTAGAATACCTGCTTTGAAATCCAGCCAAATAGCTGATCAACCAAATAAATCAGGCTAGCAGAAAGACTCACCATCAGGATGACCGCGGCTGACTCACTAATCAGCTGCTGACGGCTAGGCCACACCACCTTGCCCAGCTCCTCCCGAGCCCCTTGAAAAAAGCTCACCGGATCAAAACCTTCGCCGGACTCCTTAATCTCTGAGGGCTTACGGGTAGATTCGCTAATGCCTTCTTTTTTGGCCACTGGCTTGCTCCTGCTGGATGGTGATCATCCCTGGTGATCGACTGATTGGCACCAATAAACCCAGGGAAATCAATGGTTTGGGATAGGATACCGCGGCTAGGAGCTAAGTTGCACCCAACCCAGAAACCCCAGGCTCTTACCGTAGGATAGGAAAACTGAAGCTGGATAAGGAGTATGACTCAGCGCGCCCTGGAGGACTCGAACCCCCGACATCGGGTTTTGGAGACCCGCGTTCTACCAACTGAACTAAGGACGCATAGGGCCGCAGTTACCTGTCATACTAGCGTATAACGCCTCGATCAAGTTTACTAGATCGGACGGTCGAAACGCTGCTTAAGTCGGGTAGCCTTACCCACCCGATCTCGCAGATAATATAACTTCGCCCGACGGGCCTTACCCCGTCGCAACACCTTGATATCCGCCACCTTGGGAGCATGGAGTAAAAACACCCGCTCCACCCCGACCCCCTGGAAGATTTTACGCACGGTAATAGTGCGATTAATGCCGCCATTGCGCATGGCAATAACGGTGCCTTCATAGGGTTGAATCCGCTCCTTCCCCCCTTCCTGAATCCGGACGCCGACCCGAATGGTGTCGCCAACATAGATATCAGGCAAGTCTGCCCTTAACTGCTCCGCCTCAATTGAGCGGATTATATCCTCTGCGTTCATAGAGCCTGTAAATGTGCACAGTTTACGATTATAGACTATGAAACCCTACTAGCACAATCGTCAATCAAAACTCTGCCGCCCGTGTTCTTCCCAGACGCTTCCTTGCCATAGCCCCCTGATTTATCCATCCTGGGAATAATCAGGGGGCTATGGCAAAATTATTGATAGCACATTAGTATTATTTTACTGACGACGCTGATGACAAGGAGGGGCCATGGCCCACCCAACCATACCGCCCCAGGTCGAGGTGATTGGCACCGTCAAGGGGCCAGGGGAAACTGGCAACCAGTATGTCTTCATTACCGCTGACACCGGTCAGGTGAAGATTGGTGAGTTTGTCTATTACAACGCCCCGACCTCGGGGACGATGGACAGTCCTCAAATTCTCGGCAAAATTTCCCAGCGGCGGTTAATTGACCACCTGCCCGATCGCCTGTTTGCTGACCCTGACATTAGCCCGGAGGCGATCGCCAGCCTGGTGGGCTTTGCCCATCCCAACCCCGAGATCTACGAAGTCACGGTGGAGGTGATCGGCTACTTTCAGCCTGGGCTAGGGTTTATCAACCCGCGCCTAGCCCCTAACCCGGGGGCCAGGGTCTACCTGGCGGATGACGACAGCCTACGCCAGATTATCAACAAGAAGCCCCCCCAAAGCATCGGGTCCGCCCACATTGGTTCCCTGCTGTTGCGGCCCGGTGGGCGGGTGCCCGTCAGCCTTGACGTGAAGGAGTTGGTCAGTACCCACATGGCTATTCTGGCCGGCACCGGCTCTGGCAAGTCCTACACCGCTGGGGTGTTAATTGAGGAGTTACTCAGCCCCTATAATCGGGCGGCGGTGCTGATTTTTGACCCCCACGGGGAGTACGGCACCCTCACCGATATGCGGGGCCACCCCAGTTTCGCCAGCGATGACGGCTACAGCCCCGAGGTGAAAATTCTCACCCCCGACGATATTCGCATTCGCATGTCCTCCCTGGACTACTACGACATCCTCACCCTGCTGCCGGACATGAGCGATCGCCAGCAGGCCATCCTCAATAAGGGCTTCAGCCTGCTGGCCAAGCATCGGGTAAAGGGCAGCGAGCACCGCTGGGATGCCCAGGATCTGATTTCCGCCTGCTACGAAGCCGATCGCAGCACCGACGACGAAGGCAACGAGAAAACCGGATCCTCCGCCCCCGCCCTGGAGTGGAAGTTGGGCAAGCTGGAGCGATCGGACTACTTCCACCGCTTCGAACACCTGGCCCCCAAGGATCTATTTACCCCCGGTCAGGTGACGGTGCTGCAGATGAATGAGATCAGCCAGGAGGAACAACAGGTGATCTGTGCGGCGGTGCTACGCCAGAGCTACCAGGCCCGGATGAACACCGCCAAGGAAAAAATTAGCCCGGAGGACGAAAACTATCTGCCCTACCCGGTGTTTATCTTGATCGAAGAGGCCCACCGCTTCGCCCCCGCCCACGAACCCTCTCGCTGCAAGCAAATCCTCCGCACCATCCTGAGTGAGGGGCGCAAGTTTGGCATGGGGGTGGGGCTGATTACCCAACGGCCCGGCAAACTAGACTCCGATGTGCTCTCCCAGTGCATGAGTCAATTCCTCATGCGGATCGTCAACCCCGTCGATCAGGAAAGTCTCAAATACGGCGTGGAGGCTGCCGGCCGGGACCTGCTGCAGGAGTTACCCTCCCTCACCAAGGGCCAGGTGATCGTCTCCGGGGCCTGCGTCAATACCCCGGTGCTGTGCCAGGTGCGCCAGCGCCAGACCCAGCACGGCGGTGAAACCATGGATGCCCCCGCCACCTGGCTGCGCTATTTCCAACCCGCCCAGCAGCAGTCTCGCCGGCTGGAGCAGGCCCCCCTGGCCAGGGCCAAACCCGCCGAGAGCTTTGGCGGCGTCAGTATTGAGTAGTTCTCCTGCTCGGTGACCTATCGGCGGCATCCATTAGGCGATCTCTTCGGGAAGTGATCAGAACTCAGGTATCAGCACTCAGGAGCCAGGGGAGGTGGGTGTGTTTACGCCAAGCAGAACTAGGGCATAGGCTGGCTAGGGCGGAGCCCGGGGCCCCTAGCCCTCACTGATCAGTTTCAGCAGGTCTTCGGTGGATACCTTACCACTGAGGTCAGCGCCCTCCAGCAGGCTATCCGCCAGGTCGCGCTTTTGCCGGTGCAGGTCAACGATCTTTTCCTCGATGGTGTCCTTGGCCACCAGACGGTAGATGGTGACGGGGCGCTGCTGGCCGATGCGGTGGGCGCGATCGCTGGCCTGGTCCTCCACGGCGGGGTTCCACCAGGGGTCCATGTGAATCACGTAGTCGGCGGCGGTGAGGTTGAGGCCAGTACCCCCGGCCTTGAGGCTGATCAAAAACACATCCCCCTCCC
>JAYKIM010000225.1:0-4472 GCA_035286245.1 Cyanobacteriota bacterium
GCCCTTCTACTGCGAGAAAAATCCCTGGAGACCGATCGCAAATTCCAGGAAACCGAACACCTACTGCGGGAAAGATCCCTGGAGACCGATCGCAAGTTCCAGGAAACCGACCTCCAGCTCAAGGAGACTGATCGCCAGATCAAGAAATTGGGTAAACAAATTGGCGGGTTAGGGTCCAAGTTTGGCAGTCTCACGGAGGGTTTAGCTCTGCCTTCCATGGAAGCCATCCTACAGCAACGGTTTGGCATGACGGTGGTGACCCCCCGGGTGCGGGCCAAGCAACAGGGCGAACACCTGGAAATTGGTGTACTGGCCTACGCCAATGGGGAGGTCAATCGGGCGTTTCTGGTGGAGGTGAAAAGCCATCCCCGGGAGGAGGCGATTACCCAACTCAAGATCACCCTAAGCCGTTTTCGTGACTTTTTCCCTGAGCATCGGGATAAGCAACTCTACGGCATCCTGGCGGCGGTGGATTGGCCCCCCGCCCTCAAGGCCCAGGCGATCGGAGAGGGTCTCTACGTCGCCCGCATCCATGATGATGTCTTCGACCTGGAGGTGGATCAGGAGTTTCAACCCAGGGTGTTTTAAATAAAATAAAACTATTACCCTCCTTCCTCCCATGGCTGAATCCATAACCCTGGACGATATCTACGCCCTCTTTAAAGCCTCCCAAGCCGAGGCCGATCGCCGTTTTGCTGAGGCTGATCGCCGTCTTGCTGAAGCCGACCGGCTGGCCGCCGAACGAGCCGCCGAAGCTGACCGTCGGGCTGTCGAGGCTGACCGTCGTGGGGCTGAGGCTGACCGTCGCCTCAAGGAGCTAGAAAAGGTGGCGGCTAACACCAGCCGGGAGGTCGCCGGGCTAACCACCCGCTGGGGTCAATTTGTCGAAAACCTGGTGGAGCCGGGGGTGGTGCGGTTATTTCAAGAACGGGGCATTCAGGTGAAGGAAACCGCTCGACGAATGACATCCAACCGTCTCGAAGCCCCTATGGAAATTGACATCTGGGCCGTGGATGGAGACGTGGCGGTAGCCATTGAGGTTAAGTCCCGCCTCAGCCAGGGGGATGTGGATGGGTTTTTAGACACCCTTAGCCGGTTTCGTCTGGCCTTTCCCCACTACGGCGATTACCGTATCTACGGGGCCGTCGCCGCCATTGAAATTGATCGCGGTGTGGATCGCTACGCCTACCAGCGAGGGCTCTGGGTGATTAAACAAACCGGTGACACCGTTACCCTGGCCAATGACCTAAGTTTTCAGCCGCGATCGTGGTGAGCCATGGGAGAGGAATTTAGGCTGAGGGGTGCAAAAATTGGGGGGTAAGGGAGCTGGCACAAATGCCTGAACTACCTCACCTCCTGCCACCCCCTCAACATAGCTACCGGAGTTACGCTGCATCGTTATTCAAAACCTTTAAATAAGATTTCCGACTACTAAAGATTTTGGCATTTATTTGCACAAACGGTTTGGCATAACGGTGGTGCTGCCCCGGGTGCGGGCCAAGCAACAGGGCGAACACCTGGAAATTGATGTACTGGCCTACGCCAATGGGGAGGTCAATCGGGCTTTTTTGGTGGAGGTAAAAAGCCATCCGCGGGAGGAGGCGATTACCCAACTCAAGATCACCTTGAGGCTCAAATCAGTCAGGGGAATCGGCAGGGTTCCCCTGGCCACCCTGACTCAGCTGCCTCAGCCACTGCTGGGTAGCCTGGCTCAGATCAATGGGGAGACTCCCCGATCGCAGGTGCAGGTCCTGCTGGGGGAAGGGCACCTCAATATGGTGCTGTCTAAAGACGGCTTCGATGGCGAAGTAGAGATCGCTTTTGATGATCAGTTGACGGTGGGGCTCGGCAATCCAGACCAGTAGCTCAAAGTTAAGGGCATTGTCGCCAAACCCCAAAAAAAATACCTGGGGTGGCGGGCTGGCCAGCACCTCCTGATGGGTTTGGCAGGCGGCCAGCAGGGCTGCTTTCACCTGCTCTGGGTCGGAGTGGTAGGCCACCCCCACCGGCAGGCGAATGCGGGAGACCGGGTTACCATGGCTCCAGTTGACGATTTCATTCTCGAGGAAGCGGGAGTTGGGCACAATAATCGCCACTTGATCCAGGGTACGAATTTCCGTACTGCGGGACCCAATGCGGGTCACCGTGCCCTTAACGGGGCCGAAGTCGACAAAATCCCCCACCTGCACGGGCCGTTCAAACACCATCACCAGGCCGCTGACCACGTCCTTAACCAGGGTTTGCAAACCAAAGCCAATACCAATGCCTAGGCCACTGGCAATCAGGGCAATGGAACTGAGGTCAATGCCCCACAACTGCAGAATCACCACCCCCCCCAGCAGGATCAGGGTGTATTTGGCCAAAACGGCGATCGCCTCCTGGGCCGCCTGGTTAATGCCGGTAATGTGCAAAAACCGTGACCTCAGCCCATTGGTGGCGGCATTGGCTAAAATCACCAGGGCCAGCAGGGTAGCCAATAGTAATAGCAGGTCAAACAGGGAATAGGCCTGCCCCCCCAGGGCCAGGCTGCGGGCAAATAACCCATCGTTGAGGCTTCTAGAAACCCGATGACTAACCCGTCGGGTGAGGGGGAACCAGCGGGTGATGTAGCTGAGGGCGGTTACCCAGATGGTGGCCCGCACAGTCCCCAGCCCCAGCCGCAGCAGTAGCCCCAGGCCGGTGGCGGTTCCCTCCTCCGGGTAGGGAGCACCCGGTAGCCGGTCCACCAGGGGCTGCAACCACTGGCGCCAAAGCCAACCGCTCAGCCAGTGGAGGGCCAGGGCCGCCGCCAGGGCCGCCAGGGCTAGCCCCAGGGTGGCACTGGAAAACCTCCCCTGGCGCTCCCTTTGCAGGTTAGCCAAAACCTGGTTGATTCTGGTCAGCCACTGATCGGCCTGGGCGATGGGGCTATCGGCCCCCCCCACCGCCGCATCGGCGGCGGTCACCGTCAGCAGGTAATGGTCACCGGCCAATAGAATCGGGGCCTGCTCGCCCCGGGCCGTCTGGCGCGTTTCCAGACGCACCGAAGGGGACTCCGGCGCCTCCAGGGCCCCCTTCAGGTTGGCTTCAATAGCGGCGGCCCGTTCCGTCGCAGGGAGGTTGGCCGCCCCCGCCACATCAAAGAGAAACAGGCCATCGATAAACACCGCCGCCCGGTCACCACTACCGGCCAGGATCGGCGTGGTGGCCAGCCCCAGGGTCAGGAGCAGCCCTAACAGGCAGAGACCCAGACGGCGCCAACCCCAGCGACTGGCGGACCAGGGCCCAGGGCTGCACCGACGGGCCCTGGGGGCAGGGCGGCCAGCTGGGGGCTCAGGGGCAGGACGGGTCATGGTTAGGGATGGGGGCAGAGGGGGACCACTGGTCAGCGGTGACCAGGGTGTGAACTCGCCAGGCAGGGTCAGGCCGGGGGTAATCCTCCCGAAAGTGGCCGCCCCGGCTTTCGGTGCGAAAGGCGGCACTGTTCAGCACTAACCAGCCAATATCGTAGAGATTGCGTAGTTCCCCCCAGGCCCGCAGGGATTCTAGATCGATGGGGCCCAGAGCCCGGCCATAGCCTGGGGGGATGGTAGTCAGGTAGACTTCCAGGGGGTGCTGTTGCCACTGGTGACGCCAGTCCTGCAGCTGGGCGATCGCCGTCTCCAGGCCCCCCTGGCGCCGACTAATGCCGGCGTGGCTCCACATCAGCCGGGTGAGTTGTTGTCGTTTTTCGCCGATCTGCTGCCGGTCAAGGGTCCCCAAACCCAGAGCAGAGTCTGGACCGTCCGGGGGGATGGGAGGAGCAATGTCCGTCCCGGGCTGGAGCGGCAAATGGGCCAGTTCAGCGCCGTAGACCAGGCATTCCAGCAGGGAATTGCTGGCCAGGCGGTTGGCCCCATGCACCCCGGTGCTGGCGTTTTCCCCCACGGCGTAGAGGCCAGGGATGCTGGTCTGGCTGTGGCGATCGGCGGTAATTCCCCCCATCCAGTAGTGGGCGGCGGGGGCCACGGGCACGGGTTGCTCCAGCGGATCGCAGCCCCATTGGCGGCAGATCTGCAGAATGTTGGGAAAGCGGTGGTGGAGCCGGTCGGTGTCGATCACCCGCATATCCAACCAGACCTGGCGATCGCCGGTTTTTTGCAGATGGTCAAAAATCGCCCGACTGACCACGTCCCGGGGGGCCAGTTCCCCGTCAGGGTGGTAGGCCTGGGCAAAGCGATGGCCCTGGCCGTCCACCAGGTGGGCCCCCTCCCCCCGCACCGCTTCGCTGATTAACAGGGGGGGAGCGCCGGGTTGGGCCAGGGCGGTGGGGTGAAACTGCACAAACTCCAGGTCCCGCAGTTGGGCCCCAGCCCGCCAGGCCATGGCTACCCCATCACCGGTGCTGGCGGCGGGGTTGGTGGTATAGGCATAGACCTGACCACCGCCCCCGGTGGCCAGCACCGTGGCCTGGGCGGCAAACCAGCGCAACTGCCCCCCACAGGCCACCAACA
>JAYKIM010000226.1:0-2649 GCA_035286245.1 Cyanobacteriota bacterium
ACGGCGGCCACCGCCCGATTAATATCGGGTCCCAGGGTTTGGAATTGCTCGGTTACATCAAAGGCAGGAATGACAGTCACTCGCGCACACTCGTCTAGGATATAGGCTTAGTGTAGCAGCCATGGTCATCCTGGCCAGTACTTGCTTGGAGGAGGAGGTGGTCCTTGAACCAGCCCAATTCAGTTGATCATCCCGGCGATGCCCATTGGCTGGGGTACTGTCTGGAGTTGGCCCGCCGGGGCATGGGCCAAACCGCCCCCAACCCGATGGTGGGGGCAGTGGTGGTGAACCAGGGGGAAAAGGTGGGCGAAGGCTTCCATCCGGGGGTGGGGCTGCCCCATGCCGAAGTGTTTGCCCTAGAGGCGGCGGGGGACCGGGCCCAGGGGGCCACCCTCTACGTTAACCTAGAACCCTGTAACCACACCGGTCGCACCCCCCCCTGCACCGAGGCCATTCTGCGGTCGGGGGTTCGCCGGGTGGTGGCGGGCATGGTGGACCCCGACCCCCGGGTTTCGGGCAGCGGTATTCAACGACTGCGGTCGGCGGGGCTGGAGGTGCGGGTCGGGGTGGCGGAGGCGCAGTGCCGCCGGTTGAATGAGGGCTTTATCCATCGGGTCACCCGTCATCGCCCCCTGGGCATCTGGAAATACGCCATGACCCTGGATGGCAAAATTGCCACCAGCACCGGCCACAGTCAATGGATTACCGGCCCCGCCGCCAGGGCGGAGGTACACCGCCTGCGGGCCAGCTGCGATGCTGTCGTGGTGGGGGGCAACACCGTCCGCTGCGACAATCCCCAGCTCACCAGCCATGGTCAAGGCCCCCATAATCCCAGGCGAGTGGTGCTGAGCCGCCGGCTGGATTTACCGATGTCGGCCCAGCTCTGGAGCACCGAGACCGCCCCCACCCTGGTGTTCACCACAACTCTGGCGGATCCACAGCAGGCGGAAAGGCTGAGGGATCGGGGGGTGGAGGTGATTATCCAGGATCCCCTCACCCCCGCCCAGGTGACCGATCACCTCTACCACCAGGGTTGTGCAACGGTGCTGTGGGAATGCGGCGGCACCCTGGCGGCCCAGGCGATCGCCGATCAGGTGATCGACAAGGTTTGGGCCTTTATCGCCCCGAAGCTGATTGGCGGGGCCCAGGCCCCCACCCCCCTGGGGGACCTGGGCATTACCCACATGGCGGCGGCGATCGGCCTCCACCCCGTTAGCCATCGCCAGGTGGGAGAGGACTGGCTGATGGAGGCCTACCTGGCGATGGCTACACCCCTGAGCCCCCCCACCATGCCGGCTGAAGACAAGCCAGAGGAAACAGTAAACTAGTCCATCTAGTTCTTCTGAGTTCTGAGTTTTGAGTTCTGCCCCCCTCTTCAGGGGTCGCCTAAATTAGGCCACGTAGTGTTAGACAGGAGACTTGTAAACCCTATGACCGATCACCCTGCCCCTGGGACCCTCTGTGCCATTGCCCTGGGTAGTAATCTGGGGGATTCCCTGAATATTTTAGAATCCGCTCTGCAGCATCTAGCCCAGACCCCCGGCATCTCCCTCCTGAAGGTGTCCCGCTGGTATCAAACCAGTCCCCTGGGCCCGGCCCAGCCCGATTACTTGAATGGCTGCGCCCTCCTGGAGGTGACCCTATCTCCCCAGGCGATGTTGACGACCCTGTTGTCGATCGAAGACCAGTTTGGTCGAGTCCGGCAGGAGCGCTGGGGTCCCCGCACCCTAGATCTAGATTTGCTGCTTTACGGTGACCGGGTACTAGAGACGGCGGATCTGATCCTTCCCCATCCCCGGATGGCGGAGAGGGCCTTTGTCCTGTTACCCCTGGCGGAGATTGCCCCGGATCTGATCGACCCCCGCTCCGGCTTAACCATCTCCCAGTTACGTGACCAGATCGATAAAACTGGGGTTGAGTTGCTCAGCCTGGCCTCGGATTAACCCCCTCTTACCCCTGCCTATCCAATTGGGCGGCGGCAAAGAGTTGTTCCCGCAGGTCCAGAATCACGGCTATGGCTCGATTCCAGTTACCGATTTGGGGGCTGATGGGCTGGGTAAAGTATCGTTGACCCGCCTCTAGAATTACCTGCCCAAAGGTTTCTATCACCCCCTCCTCCTGGTAGCGATCGTAGGTAAGGCCATTCATTTTTACATCGATAAAGTACTGACGGATGTAATCCTGACCGCGACGCTTAAACTTAACCCTGAGGGCATGGATGTGATCCATGGTGAGGACCACCTGTTCAAGTTCGCAGAGGGTTCTTAACAGGGAACCCAGAATATCTGCGGCCATTTTTTGCAAGCCCTGATCCAGGCTATCTCCGATGATCTGGTGTTTGTGATCAAACACCCCTAGATCCACCTGGGCGATCCGCTTCTCGGAAAGATTACGGTACAGTTCTGCCAGAAACTCAATTTCTAAACCCCAATTATTTGGAATGCGCACATTCAGGGCTAAGTCCCGGGTAAGGGCTAACTCCCCAGCCAGGGGATAGCGAAAGGATTGGAGAGCACCCCCACCCTCTTTACAAACCGTAACAGTTCGGTTAAGGTAGGGATATACATACCCGGTCGTCTATGGGTTTTTGACCCTCGATGACTCCCTTGTAAACCTAAACCTGCATTTTTACATCATGACCACGACTCT
>JAYKIM010000227.1:0-13731 GCA_035286245.1 Cyanobacteriota bacterium
CCGATCAGGTGGCCATCACCCACTTCAATCTCAACGATCGGACCGTGGCGGGGTTAGCCCATAAAACCCTGCCGGTGTTCTCTGTGCAATACCACCCGGAGGCCAGCCCTGGCCCCCACGACGCCGACTATCTCTTCCTCAAATTCGTGGAGGCCATGGGGAATTACCGCCAGCAACAGGCCTCTGCTTCTTGATAATGGAGTAGATTGAGATTTACCACTTGCAGACATAGCTATCCTGACCTATATTTAACTGTCGAACTGGAGCACCCGGGAGGTTTGCCATCGTTGACTCTCTGACCCTGACCGTAAGTTTGCGAGGCACCCGCGATGACAGGGGTAATTATCAACTTTTCCGCCTCACCGGTTTACTGGATGCTTTTTCAGAGCCGACCTTTCGCAAGGTCATGGCCAGGTACGTGGAGTCTGGGCCTGCCCATATTATTCTCGACCTATCCGCTATTGACTTTGTCGATAGTTCTGGGTTGGGGGCCCTGGTCCAGCTGGTTAAAAAGGCCAGCAATGAAGGGGGAACGGTACAGGTGGTCACCAATGCCCGGGTTACCCAGACGGTTAAGCTGGTTCGTCTGGAGGAATTCCTATCCCTCCAACCCTCGGTGGATGCGGCGATCGCCAGGCTAGAGTCCTCACCCTAGTGGGCCTTCCCCTAGGGCATTGACGCCTCAATCATCCCCTTAATGTCGCCTCCTCCTGACCGGTCCCAGCGTCGGGGGCAGGTCAGCTTCATGCCTCCTCGGGCAAAGGATATTGGCTATGGTGAATGGTTTAGAGGCTGGCCTTGCTCTAGATCCCCTTTCCCCCGATCAAGCCCAGGCCCTCTCTCCCGTTGCCCTGGCCTACATTGGTGACGCGGTGTACGAACTGTTTGTTCGTCAGGCCTTCCTGTTTCCCGCCAAGCGCATTCAAGCCTACCATCGGCAGGTGGTGCATCAGGTGCGGGCTGAGCAGCAATCCCGCTGTTTGGATCAGCTTCTACCCTGGCTAACCCCCGTGGAACAGGATATTTTACGGCGGGGTCGCAATGCCTCCCCCCGGGGGCCAAAACGGTTAGAGGCGGCTACCTACCAACGGGCGACGGGGTTTGAGGCCGTGATTGGCTATCTCTATCTCACCGATCCCCCCCGGTTGCGACAGCTGCTGCACCAGATCAGCTTTCCATCTGACGAGGGGGGGCAGGAGACAGCCCTCAGAAGCTAGGAGCCAGGGGAGTTTGATTCCCTTCTCCTATTGAGGCTCAAAATGCCCCATTGGCCCCCCCCGGGCCGCTACGCGAGGTAGGGATTTAGGGGGCCTTTGAGAGCAAGCCTACCAGCCAAACACTTGTGTGTACTTAGTAGCCCAAAAAGGGAGAAGGGGAACCGGATTCTAAATCCCTCTCCCACTCTGGGAGAGGGATTTAGGGTGAGGTCTGCAAAAGTGGGACGCACCCGAGGAAACTGGTATCTTACCGAACCGAGAACCACTAGGGCGAGCCTACAACATTAATTATTCCGGGTTCCTGGCAGGGTCCTAGGGGTTATCCTGTTATATCTAAAGATCCATCTCCCCCATTCCTGCCCCATGACTCCCCCCAAACCCTCCCCCCGGCCCCGGCGGTTCCAAAGCTCCGGCCAGAAGACTAAGGCTAAGTTTCCCCGGGGCAAGGCCCCAAGGCCCTCCCGTCCGGTTAAGCGGATGGGCAAACCGGTCCTAAAGTCGGTTGCCTCCGGGGTGGAGGTGGCTAAGCCGCCCCTGGGCGATCGCCCCATCATAACCGTCAACCAGAGCCCTGTTCGCGAAGCTCAGCCCGATCAAAACAGCGATCTGATCTATGGCCGCCATGCCGTTGCCGCCGCCCTCGAAAACCACCGCCCCCTCAATCGGGTTTGGGTGAATGCCCGGATTCGCTACGATCCCCGCTTCCTCTCCCTAATCGATGAGGCCAAGGCCAGCGGGGCGGTGATTGACGAGGTGGATACCCTACGCCTCAATCAGATTACCGCCGGGGCCAATCACCAGGGTATTGCCGCCCAAGTGGCCTGCTATGATTACCGCGACCTGGAGGAGATGATTGAGGCTGCCCTGACGGCGGTGAAACTACCGGTGATTGTGGCCGCCGATGGCATTACCGATCCCCAGAACCTGGGGTCCATCATTCGCACCACCGAAGCCCTGGGAGGCCAGGGTATTGTTATTCCCCAGCGGCGAGCAGTGGGGATTACTTCAACGGTGGCGAAGGTGGCTGCTGGTGCTCTGGAACACCTGCCGGTGGCTCGGGTGGTGAATCTCAAACGGGCCCTGGACACCCTGAAGGAACGGGGCTTTTGGATTTATGGCCTCTCCTCCCAAGCCAGCCAACCCCTGCACCGCACCCAGTTTGATCGACCGACGGTGTTTGTGGTGGGGTCCGAAGGGGCGGGGATCAGCCTAACGGTACAACAAAGTTGTGACCAGTTGGTCTCAGTTCCCTTACAGGGCA
The DNA here is from genome assembly GCA_035286245.1 of Cyanobacteriota bacterium. GTDB lineage: Bacteria > Cyanobacteriota > Cyanobacteriia > Phormidesmidales > Phormidesmidaceae > Nodosilinea. Next base: position 2,479 of record JAYKIM010000227.1, read on the forward strand.
AGGTTCCCAGTCTAAATGCATCGGTTGCTACAGGCATGGCCCTCTACGAGATCTATCGTCATCGGTGGGAGGGTAAAATTCAACTTTCCCCTTGGCAAAACCAAATGTAACCCAGTATAAATAGATTTGAGGAATCATAAAGAAGAAACGGTTTGGGTACCTTTGGTTTGCACCCTTGATGTCTGAATCGATTAAATAGGCGGGAATTAATGAAAACTACTTTCGGTCAATTTTTAGGTAATCTTTTTGGTTTGGGAAAAGCCTGGTGGCTCGAAGTTAGCACCAGCCAACCCGCTTGCACCTACTACTTTGGTCCCTTCGCCAGCCAAGAGGAAGCTGAAGCTCTGAAGGCAGGCTACATCGAGGATCTAGAGCAGGAGGGGGCACAGTCCATTCAGTCCGCCATTCGTCACTGTAGTGTTCCTGACCAGCTGACCATCGAAGGTAAGGCTTTCCTGAGTGATTTGACGGCGCCAGTAATGGCTCCCTAGATCAGGGCCAGCTCCATGGGAGTTAACATCGCCAGGGCTGGCTAGGCCTAAGCTCCTGCCAGAGCGTGGAGACGAGCTAGAGCACCGTTACTATTAATAGGTTTAGCTCAGAAGGCGAGCTTAAGGGTTGTGGCCGGGGTTATAGCTCTGGTCGCAACTTTATTTTTTATCAGGCTTGCAACCGCAGTACCAGATATATGCTCTTTAAGGCATGGCAACGATACCTACCAGCCGAGTAGTGGGTCTGCTTGTCAGGGGGTTTTTCTGGCTTGAGTAACGGCGATCGCCGATCTAGGGCACTGCGGTGCGGTGATATAAATGGTATAACAGGGGTGTTTCCACCAGGAGAGGTGGCAGAGTGGTCGAATGCGCCCGACTTGAAATCGGGTGTCCCAAAAGGACCGAGGGTTCGAATCCCTCCCTCTCCGTCAGGCTTTCAGTGATTCACAACAAAGTTAGTTAGAACGCTGGAACTACTTTCTGATCATTCCAGTACAATTTTTATACCTTGCTGGGTGATTCACCATGATGAAGGCTAGGATCGCTAGGTTGGTTCTATCTAGTATGTTAAGTACTGGAATATTAGGCGGGTTCTTAGTTGAACCTAACTACCCACTGCTTAGACAGTTCACACAACCTGCGCACGCTGACCAATGCGACGGTGGCGAGGTATATGGGCATGGCTTTGGTCGCACACATCAAGAAGCGTTAACTAGAGCCCGGAATAGTATGGTAATACCTGTGGGGATGGTCCCCTGTGGAACTATGACAGAAGATCTTCTTGTGCTTGGGCCTGGCTACTATATCGTCAATATTACGCAGAGGCTGCGGCGTGCGGTTTGGATCCAGTCGTTGTAGCCACTCGGCTAAACCCAGCTATTGACTACCCAACGCTTTACGGTTAATTTCCTCCGTCAGTTCTTCTCCTCTTATATGTTTTCGAACGGTGCCCCAGCTTGAAAAATGGCTGTCGCCTGCAGGGCCAACGTCGGAAACGCTCTGGAGGAGATTGGCGTCGTTCCTCGAAATTGTTGCCCTTGGTATTCGCCATCTACCAACTGATAGATACACCGATAGGGTTGGCTGCTTGGGAGAGCCAATAAAACGCCTGGAAGTAAATTCGGCCAAAACACCTAAGGTTCTATCTATGCATACATCGATCACCATTAAGCACATTCTAAACACAGGCCTGACAACGCCAAAAATCGACCAAAAACCGCCGTTGTAGTCTATGTTTATGCCGATCACCATTGAGTGCATGCTAAACACAGGCCTGTGATCGCTAAACACACCTGTGTGATCACTAAACACACCCCTGTGATCGATATATGCACGCGTGTGATCGTTAAACACAAGCCTGTGATCGTTAAACACACCGATATGATCGTTAAGCACACTCTTGTGAACGATATATGCAGAGATGTGATCGTTAAGCACAGGGGTGGGATCGGTATGTACAGCCCTGTGATCGCTAGACATGGGGGAGTGTTCAGAAAACCAGGTCAACTCAGACTTGTCAGTCAACCAGGGCCCTAAATAACCCATACACGACTATTGGGCCAGTCGCTCCTTAAGGATTAACCATAAAAAAGGTAAGTCGTCCAAGAGGTAACGTTTCCAAAGACGATTGGGTTCAGATAGGAGTCGATAGAGCCACTCCAGACCCATTTGGCTGATCAGTTGGGGAGCTCGAGGTTTATGACCAGCCTCGAAGTCTATTGCAGCACCCACCCCCATAAAGATATCGATAGAGGGTAACTGATGCTTATACTTGGCAATCCATTTCTCTTGCTTAGGCGCCCCCACCCCCACCACCAGAACGTTGGCCGAAGAATGGCGAATCATCTCCAAAATCTGATTACATTCCTCAGGATTATTTTCAAAACCAAAGGAGGGGGAGTGGGACTGAACGATAATCTCCCGACCAATGCGGGCATTAATATTAGCCTGGGCTCGAGCAGCAATTCCCTCTGCACCGCCTAATAAAAAGATCTTAATATTTTCATTCTGGCGATGGTAATCACAGAAGAGGGGAAATAAATCAGACCCAGAAATCTTTGCCTTAATCGGTTTACCCAAGAACTTTGCAGCTAACATTAAAACCTGACTATCACAAATTCGAAAGTCAGCTTGACCGTAGGCTTCTACAAAGTCCTGATCCTTTCGGAGCTTCATCAAATGATCAACGTTAGGGGTAAAGACAACACCCTGCTTAAGCTGAGAGAGGAACTCACTTACCGAAATATTATCAATCGGCACATTCAAAATTTCAACTCTCTGGCGGATATGATCATACTGCTGCTTTTGGAGCTCTCGCGCTGTAGACTCTAGACTCGCCTTACGAAACCGCTTATATAGCTCCTGAACTTCCTGACGAGGAATCGAACCACCCTGAGATAGATTTCGATGAAATGAAGAGTCAGTCGCCGTAGAAACCTCGGGGGAGGATAAATATTGATTCGGCTTCTCTGTAGATTGCGAGTCCATACAGCTCCCTGAGTGATATTAAGGTGTAATCAACAAACCCAAAAAATTAGCCCAAGAAACAGGCCTCAAATTTAATATAAAATTAGTCGAAGAAGGCCAAGCAAGCTGACTAGAACTAATTGAAAATTATCAATAGTCACCTGCTCTACTTCCAGAAGTTTATAAACAGCTTGGTAAAGGTTGGTACGGCAATGGATAGTATTATTCCAAAGGTATCCAAATCACCAAGAAAAACTAATTTGACAGACCTAAGTAGTTTATGCCTACTTCGAGGGTTACAGCCCTGGAGAGGGGGGGACTTTACCGAAGCTAAATAGTTCTATGAACTTTGGGTTACGCCCGGTGGACATCAACTCACTGTTATAGGCTGAATGGCCTGATACGCAATTGTTTTAGCGATTTCTGGAGCCAGGGAGAATCTCCCATTCTGGAGTTGGACCTGGCCATAGCCCTGGGATCATCGGAGTGACCAATGTCATACTATAGCCGTAGCCACCTGCAAGGGGGCGGAGGCGAGCCAGAATACTCCCCAATATTAGCTTTTGACCGATTAACCGTGTCCTAAGCGTTCTGGCTAAAGCTATAACTATTTAAGTGTTCTCCCCTACCCTATGACCGACTTCCTCGCCCCCCTCAACCCTGCCCAGCGTCAAGCGGTGGAGCACTACTGCGGTCCGCTGCTGGTGGTGGCGGGGGCCGGATCGGGCAAAACCCGGGCCCTCACCTACCGGATTGCCAACCTGGTGTTGACCCACAAAACCGATCCCGACAGTATTCTGGCGGTCACCTTCACCAATAAGGCCGCTAAGGAAATGAAGCAGCGGATTGAGGTGTTGTTCGCCGAGCAGGATGCCCAGGCCCGCTACGGTAAACCCCTCTCCACCCTGGGGGAGGCGGAGCAAACCCGGCTCAAGTCCCAGGTGTACAAAACCATCACCAAGCATCTGTGGATTGGCACCTTCCATGCCCTCTGCGCCCGGTTGCTGCGGCTTGACATCGAAAAGTACCACCATCCGGCGGGCTACCGATGGAACAGGAACTTTTCGATTTTTGACGAGTCCGATGCCCAGAGTCTGGTCAAAACCATCGTCACCCAAACCCTAAATCTAGATGACAAAAAGTTTAACCCCCGGTCGGTGCGGTTTGCCATCAGCAATGCCAAAAACCAGAAACTCAGCCCGGAGGAGCTGGAACAGGAGCAGCCTAACTATCGGGGCAAGGTGATCGCCGATGTGTATCGCCACTACCAGAAGGCCCTGGCGGAAAATAACGCCCTGGACTTTGATGATTTAATTTTGCTACCGGTGTACCTGTTTCAACAAAACGAATCGGTGCTGGGCTACTGGCACAGTCGCTTTCGCCATATCCTGGTGGATGAGTACCAGGATACCAACCGCACCCAGTACGAACTGATCCGGCTGCTGGCCACCAATGGGGAAGAAATTGCCACCTACGACAATTGGAATCGTCGCTCGGTTTTTGTGGTGGGGGATGCTGATCAAAGCATATATTCCTTTAGGGCTGCTGATTTCACCATTTTGATGAACTTTCAGGATGACTTTGGGGACCGGCTGGCCGATGACGACACCCGTACCATGGTGAAGCTGGAGGAAAACTATCGCTCCACCGCCAATATTCTGGAGGCGGCTAACCACCTGATTGAGCACAACACCGAGCGCATCGAGAAGGTGTTGCGCCCCACCCGGGGGGAGGGGGAGCCCATCTACTGCTACTGCGCCGACGATGAAACCGCCGAGGCGGATTTTGTGATTGCCCAGATCCGTAACCTGGAGACCCAAAACCCCGAGCTCAACTGGGGGGCCTTTGCCATTCTCTACCGCACCAATGCCCAGTCCCGCGCCTTTGAGGAAGTGCTTACCCGCTACAGCCTGCCCTACCAGGTGGTGGGGGGGCTGCGCTTCTACGATCGCCGCGAAATCAAGGATGTGCTGGCCTACCTGCGGGCGATCGCCAACCCCTTCGATACCCTTAGCCTGAAGCGGGTGATCAATGTGCCCAAGCGGGGGGTGGGCAAAAGCACCCTGGACAAGCTGGACCAGGCAGCCCAAACCCTGGGCAATATCCCCCTGTGGGAGATCCTCAGCGACGAAACCTCCGTCAAGACCCTGGCAGGGCGATCGGCCCGGGGGGTGCTGGAGTTTGTTGAGGTCATCCAAAAATATCGCCAGGTGCTGGAGGAGCAGAAGGGCTCCGAAATCATCCAGGGTGTACTGGAGGACAGCGGCTACCTGGCCGCCCTCAAGGCGGAGGGCACCGATGAGGCGGACGATCGCTTCAGCAACGTGCAGGAACTCTACAACGCCGTGTTGCAATTTGAGGAGGAAAACGTTGACGATCCCTCCCTGATTGCCTTTCTAGCCAATGCCTCCCTGGCCTCTGACCTGGACGATGCCCAGGAGGGTAGCAACGCCATTTCCCTGATGACGCTGCACGCCTCCAAGGGGCTGGAGTTTCCCGTGGTCTTCCTGGTGGGGCTGGAGCAGGGCCTGTTCCCCAACTATCGCTCCCTGGAGGACCCCGCCGCCACCGAGGAGGAACGCCGCCTCTGCTACGTTGGCATCACCCGGGCCCAGGAGCGCCTGTTCATCAGCCACGCCCGGGAGCGGCGCCTCTACGGCGACCGGGTGCCCGCCAGCCCCTCCCTATTTCTGGAGGAACTGCCCACCGAGCTGATCAGCGGTAACCGTCGCCTGCCTAACCCTAGCCGCCGCCGGGCCACCCCCCTGCCGGGAATTCCGAAGACGGCCGACACGGCTCCTCCCCAGTCCCTGGATTGGCAGGTAGGGGATGTGGTGGTGCACCGGGCCTACGGCGCGGGGCAGGTGACCCATATTTTTGGGGCGGGCAACAAAACCTGCCTGGCGGTGGAGTTCCCTGGCCAGGGCCGTAAGATCATTGACCCCAAGTTATCCCCCCTGCAACGGGCGGAATAACCAGTGGCGGGATGGGGCGGGGGGGTCAAAAATTAGGTTGGGGCGACTCCGCCAGATATAGCTGATGGCTAGCAGGGTAATCAGGGCTTCCCCAAGGCCAATCAGCAGGTGCCAGACCAGCATGGCGGTGACGGCTACCGTGAGGGGCGCGGTGCCCGATAGGGCTAACTCCACGGCGCAGAACAGGGCACCCACCCAGGGACCGAGCAACACCCCCGCCAGGGTCCCCCCCAGCAGGTGGCCCGAGGTGCCACCGGGAATGGGAAAGTTAATCATCTGGGCGGCAAAGATAAAGGCGGCACAAACCCCCATCAGGGGCACGGCTCGATCTTTGTAGGTGGGGTTGACCCGATTCAGGGCCAACCCCACCAGGGCGATCGCTCACTGCTTTAACGCGCTCCCGGCTACCATCGGCTATAGTTATTTTCAGCAGTTCCCAGCTAGGGGTAGTTCCAACCATGGCAACCGTCCCTCAAAGTTTTTGCTACGCCCAGGGTTAATTTATTCTTTGAATAGCAGGTGTTACAGGAGTAACCGTGGCCCACACCATTGTCACCAAGGTTTGTGAAGGAGTAGCCGATTGTTTTGATGCCTGTCCCGTGGCTTGTATTCACGAAGGGCCTGGTAAAAACCAAAAGGGTACGGATTGGTATTGGATTGATTTCTCCACCTGCATTGACTGTGGCATCTGTCTTCAGGTTTGTCCGGTAGAAGGGGCTATCCTGCCTGAAGAAAGGCCCGAGCTGCAGCTCACCCCATCCCAGCCTTCCATCTAAAGGCCACAATGGCCAAACAAAATCTGCGTAGTCGTCTGTTTTGGTCTCACCTGGCGGTGATGACGGTGGGGGTGGTTACCCTGGTAATCATTGCTCGGCTGTACTCTCCCCGCCTGTTTGTGGTTTCCCTGCAGCGTTACGATAACGGGGTCATGAGTATCCAGCGACGCACCGAGTTACTCAGGGGGTTTGAAGCGGCCTGGAGTCGAGGCATGGTATGGGCCATTTTAGTTGGGGGTGGAGCGGCGGGGGGGTTAAGCTATTGGCTCTCTCGGCGAATCATTCGCCCCCTTGAGCAGATGGCGGAAATTACTCGTCAGGTGGCTTCCGGTGAGTTAGGCGAACGGGTACCGGGCTCAGAAATCCTAGAGGTGCAACGTCTAGCTAATAGTTTTAACCGTATGGCGGCTGAGTTACAGGGCGTGGAGGAGCGCCGACGCGAGTTCATCGGTGACCTCACCCACGAGTTGCGGACTCCTTTGACAATTCTACACGGGTATCTGGAAGGGTTGGCGGACGGCACCATTCCTCCCCAACCGGAGCTATACGATCGCCTGGCGGCGGAAACTACCCGCCTGCAGCGGCTGGTGAATGATCTACAGGAACTCTCTAAACTCGAAAATGACTACCTGGCAGTGGAACCCCAGGCCCTCTCCCTTGGCCCCCTATTAGCCACTCTGGTGAAAACTTTTAATGATCAGGGTAACGGTCAAGTCAAGGTAGAGCTAGATTGCCCTGACGCTTTGCCAAGGGCCTACGCTGACCCCAATCGGGTGGAACAAATTATGATTAACTTGATCGGCAATGCCCTACGCTATACCGACCAGGGGGCCGTTACCATCACCGCCTGGGCTGAGGATGGTCGAGCCTACGTCCGCGTTAGTGATACGGGCATTGGTATTGCGGCGGCGGACCTACCCCGCATCTTTGAACGTTTTTGGCGAGCGGATCGATCCCGCAGTCGTAGATCGGGAGGAACCGGTCTGGGGCTAACCATCTGTCGCCGCCTGGTGGAAATGCAGGGGGGAGAGATTAGGGTTACCAGCCAGCTCAACCAGGGCAGTCAGTTCACCTTTTGGTTGCCCTTAGTATTACCTCCAGAGTATGGAACTAAGCCTGATCAGGCCTCTTAAATATAGGCAGACCGCTGGTTAAGGGGGTCTGCCTGAACTCATTGGACGGCGCCTAACTAGCGGAGCTTGGTGGCAAGAGGTTAATCTTTCCAAACCCCTGTGCAGATGCTATAGTTTGGTATAATAATTCACTAAAGTTAAAAATACTACATAGCGTTTGATAAGGCTGTTACAGTTTTGGCTTCCTAAGGGTTATCAAGAATCCTGACCATGGTTCTACAGTGGTTTGACTAATGCTCTCCAAAGTAAGCTCTGGCTCACTAGCTTAAGCCGGCATTGAGATTAAAACGATTACCTTTGTGGACTTGTGCTGATGGCAAAAATGTCTAGTGACGCCTCTAGTTCTCATTCCGGGTCCACTGACCGTACAGAAATTCTTCATTTCTATCAATCTGACGGTTTGTTTCGCGATCGCTACCGGGTTCTTAAGCCCCTAGGCAAGGGGGGGTTTGGCATAACTTATCTAGCTCAGGATGTTGAGCTTCCTTCCCAGCCCTACTGTGTGATTAAGCAACTCCATCCTAAAACCCGCAACCAAGGATCACTGGAACGAGCTAAGGTACGCTTTCGCCGTGAGGCTAAGGCCCTCGCTAGTTTAGGTAGCCATTCCCAAATTCCCCGTTTACTCGATTACTTCACCACTGGTGGTGAATTTTATCTCGTACAGGATTACATTCAAGGTCAGACCCTGGCCCAGGAAGTTCGCCAACGGGGTCGCCAAACTGAAGCTCAGGTGAAGTATTTTCTGGCAGAAATGTTACCGGTGGTGGAATTTATTCACCGTAATCGTATTATTCACCGCGACATTAAGCCCCCTAACATCATCCGCAGCACCTTAGATAGACGGCTGGTACTGATTGACTTTGGTGCTGTCCGGCAATTTCTCTCAGACCTAGAGGATGGGGGTGATCATCAGGTGGCGGCCACCCAGTTTGTCGGAACGCCTGGCTTTGCTCCTCCTGAGCAGTTGGCCCTCCGCCCTTGCTATAGCAGCGATATTTATGCCTTGGGTATGACCTGCTTGTTCCTCTTAACCGGTCGTACCCCAATTGAATTTGTCCAAGATCCCCACACAGGACATGTTCGCTGGCATCAAACAGCTACCGTTAGCCCTCACTTCAGCAATGTTCTTGATAGAATGCTCTGCCCTTCCCCAACCGATCGTTACCCCTCCGTAGATGTTTTAGCTCGAGAACTTGCCCTAGAGCCACACCTTGACAGCCTAGCTCAATGTTTACATGTTCGCAGGTCTGAATCCAGTAGCACAGCTCGATCCGATGCCCTGCCGCTGGATAGTTATCTGACCCCTACTCAACGAGAGGCCCGCGCTATTCGACAATGGCGCAATAAGCGCTTAAATCAAGTTTCTTAGGGCTAGGGCCCGATTTAACTCGGTAAGATCTAGGGCGATCTGCTTCGCAGAGGCTATGGCAAGGACAGACTCAGCCTAGACCAATTGGGGTTATTGCCAAAACGTCTTTTGCCCGTCAGCCAGAACCGGCAGTAAGGAGTTACAAGCTGTTTGAAAAGCCAGAGAGGGCCTCAAACTATACCTGTGGAGTCAGATAATCTCCGCAAAATTTAGTATTTTGGCGTTCTCTTAGCGGCGAACTATACCTGGGGCAACCCTTTTCAAACAACCTCTTAGGTTGATTTAGCTCGAAAGAGCCACGATAGGGTAAGGGCCCTGCTCATCATTGCCGCGGTTTGATGCAACCGAGGGAAACAAAAGCATAGTCCGTAGACGGCTAAGCCCTGGGATAGCAGGGTGGCCACAGCGGCGCCGTAGCCCCCATAGCGGGGAATAAGAAAATAGTTCAAACCCACATTAGCCAGGCAAGCAATCGTGACCGTTACCAGTTGTAGGGTTGCCCAGTTCATGGTCATCAGAAAGGAGCCGCGAGCCATACTCAGACTAGAGAATAGGCTGGTTCCCATCAAAATCGGTAGAATATAGGCTGTCTCTGTGTATTGAGGGCCATAAATAAGGCTTACAACTAGTCCGGAAAACAGGGTGAAAAATAGAGAAACTGCGTAGGATAAAAGCACCATTAAATTGTATAGTTTCTGGATTTTTCCATAGAAATCAGCAGCATTTTCCTGTCTTGAAGACACGATTTTAGGGTAAAGAGAGGATACAACTATTATAGGTATGAAATTCCAGGCTTCAGAGACCTTTGTGGCGGCGGAATATAGGCCGACCGCTCCATGACCTGCCAGCATACCTAGCATCACCTGATCAACACGGGTGTATATAATCACAGCTAGACCTGAAAAGATCATCGGCCAGCCATCTTTGAGTAAGCGCCTGGCGGTGGAGAGGTCGATGGCCCTAAGGCTAATTCTGTTGGATTGCCAGCTATAGAGCCCAACTAAAGCTAACGCAGCGATCGTAAATTCACACAGTATTACCCCTATAAAGGCTAATAGAGGTGCTTTGTAAAGCAGTAGAATAATCTTTACGAAACTTGAAAAGATAAGGCAAATATCTTTGATAATGACGCTGGATTTAGAATTAACTTGAGACTTGAACCACAGATCAATGGTGTCTATGATAGACTGGGGCACTAAAACCAGTGAAACCAAAAAAATGATCCGCTGAAGCAGGGTATCTTCGCCGTGGGTCAGCGATAGGATCAGGGATATTATCCCTATGGAAATTAGGGTTGATGTCAGTCTTAGAAACAGACAGGTATTGAGAATCCTATCTTTTTCTTGAGGGTAGGCTACCAGATCCCGAATGACGATTTCCTCCAAGCCCAGCGTTGCCAAAACACTAAATAAAGACACCAGGGCTATGGCGTAATTGAGCTTGCCAAATTGTTCAGGTCCCAGGTATCTAGCCACCCAGGCCCCCAGCAGCAGACTGACCAGAACCCTTAAAACCCTATCCGCCAGTAGCCAGCCCATGTTGGCGACGATCTTTTGGGTTTCGAGATCCTGAAGCCTGTGTTCTAGAAACCGGCGTAGGCTAGACAACCAGGATAAATTCATAGGGCATGGGCAATGCCACCGATGCAAAGGACTATAGGGAGGATGGGTTAGGTACCGAAGGCGCGATCGCCCGCATCCCCCAGCCCCGGCACAATAAAGCCATGATCGTTGACCACCTCATCGATGGCGGCGGCGAAAATCGTCAGGCTAGGGTAGGCCTCCGCCAGCTTGCGCAGGGCAGGGGGGGAGACCACCACCGCAATCACCCGCACCGCCGCCGGATCGATGCCCCGTTGGGTCAGCTCCGCCATGGTGGCCATCAGGGTGCCCCCGGTGGCTAGCATCGGTTCACTGATCAACACCCGGGTCTGGGGATTCAGGCGATCGGGCAATTTATTCAGGTAGCAACTGGCCTCCAGGGTGGCCTCATCCCGCACAAAGCCAACGTGGTACACCGAAGCCAGGGGCAGCAGGTCTT
>JAYKIM010000228.1:0-19198 GCA_035286245.1 Cyanobacteriota bacterium
AGCGGGCGGCGGCATCGACGATGGGAAAGCCGGTGTGGCCGGTTTGCCAGGCCTGGTAGAGATCGGGGTCAAAGGCCCAGCCCTCCTCGTCAAAGATACGGTAGAGCGATCGCAGCTCCAGTTGGGGAAGGTAGCGAAACCGCTGGCCAAACCCCTGGCCCCAGCGCAGTCGGGAAATCAGTTGCTGGTGGCTGCGCCGCCGCCGGGGGTCACCCCTATCCCCCTGGGCCCGAATGGTTTGCACACACTGCCGGACCGACATCACCCCAAACTTCAGGTGGGGACTGAGGCCGGTGGTCACCTCAGCGCCGGGGTAGGAGAGCTGCCAATAGTAGCGATCGGCCTTTTCCTCCAGAAAGTCCTGCAGCAGGGCCTGGGCGGCGGCGGTACTAGCGGCCGGAATCGGCTTACCATCGGCCTGGTGCCCCAGCTGGGCCAGCCCGGGCAGGGGCTCACCGATCACCTCCGGCGGCACCGCCACCGCCGGGGGGCAGGGGGCCAGGGCCTCCCCCATCTGCTCGTACCAACGCCGACGATAGGCGGGGTAGGGCAGCAACTCCGGCAGACTACCGGGGGGGTCAAACCAGCGGATTTTCATCCCCGCCGTGGCCAGGGCCTGGTTCAGGCGGGCGTCCCGCACCCGGCCATAGATCCGTTCGCAATCGGTGTGGGCGTAGATGCCCTCCGCCTGAGATTGCCGCACCAACTCCGGCAACACCTGCACCGGGTCCCCCGATCGCAGGATCAGCCGCCCCCCCAATTGCCGCAGGTCTGCATCCAAGGCCGCCAGAGCCCCCAGCAAAAACTCCACCCGGGCCGGCCCCGTTTCGGGGTGATGGAGTAGGGCCCGGTCAAAGACAAACACCGGAATCACCAGGCCTCGCCGGGCGGCCAGGGCCAGGGGGGGATGGTCAAACACCCGCAGATCCCGACGGAACCAAACGATAGTGCGGTGCATAGGACAGCAACGGCGGATAACAACAAAATAGTATTTCTGTACTATACTAGGTCCATGGTTCTGGCCTTGGTTTTCAGTGTAGGGGGTCTTCCCGGTTCCGATCCAGGTTGACCTGGGTGCCTGGAGGTTAGAACCGCCTCTGGTGAATTCTGCTATACCGCAATGACGCGCTACTCCCATCCATCGGTTTCTGTCCACTACCTGCAGCAACAGTCCGCCCCGGTTGGTGGCTCTCCCCCCGCCAATACCGACCCCTGGGCCCCCCCCTTAGTCGGCCCCGAGGGTCCTCCGGATCCGGCCTCGGGGCGTTGGATACTGATCGGGGGGTCCATGCTCACCCTGGCTACCCTGGTGGTGGCCCCCAATCTGGGGTCCCTCACCGCCGCCCCCGCCAAGACCGATCAATGCCTTCAGATCGATCAGCCCCAGGCGGTGCTTTCCCGGCAACAGCTGCAAAAACTCCTGGATACCGCCCCCCAAACCCCCCAGGCCAGTCTGCGCGCCTGGTTGCCCACCCCCTACTGTCGTCTAGCCCCCGCCCCGGATGCCGAGGGGGTGACCGTAGACCGCCAGGTCTATCCCCTGGAGTTTGACCCCGGTACCTGGTTGGTGGTGCAGTACCAGGGCGATCGCTACCGGAGCTATGATTTTGTTCTAGGGCGTTAGGTCTCCGATGCGGGAGGGCGTTTACCCATGGGCGGCTAGGGTACCCCGTGGGTCCCTTCCCCTAGAGCCAGGGTGTAAGAGAGCATCTCAGTTTGATTAGAACGGCTACTTGGACTTCGCTTTTTAACGTCTCGTAACTGCTAAGCTGGTTTCGAGTTGCAAAACATCGGTAAGCGTTTTCACCAGAGCCATATTTTAGTTATTTATCACTATAACTCTCACTATTAAGGAGACAGGGGTATGTGCGGCATTGTCGGCTATATAGGGACCCGACCGGCGGTGGACATCCTAATGGAGGGTTTGCGCAAACTTGAGTACCGGGGCTACGACTCAGCTGGGGTTGCCACGGTTTTAGAGGCGGAGCTGCACTGTGTGCGGGCCAAGGGTAAGTTGCAAAATCTGCAGGATAAGTTAAATGGCCTGGATAACCCAGCTCGTTTAGGTATCGGTCATACTCGCTGGGCCACCCACGGCAAGCCGGAGGAATATAACGCCCATCCCCACCGCGATACCCACGGGCGGGTAGCGGTGGTGCAAAACGGCATCATTGAGAACTACCGAGAACTGCGGGAAGGCCTCAAGGCCCAGGGCCACCGGTTTGTCTCTGACACCGACACGGAGGTGGTACCGCATCTAGTCTCATCCTATCTGGAACGACTGGGTCAGGTTACCTATGATAATTCTGGCCGATCCCTGTTACTAGAGGCGGTGCGTATAGCGGCCCACGAGCTACAGGGAGCCTTTGCCCTGGCGGTAATCAGCGCCGATTTCCCCGATGAGTTGGTGGTGGTGCGTCAGCAAGCTCCCCTGGTGATTGGGTTTGGTCAGGGAGAATTTTTCTGTGCCTCTGATACCCCGGCGATTGTGCCCTATACCCGGGCGGTGCTGCCCCTGGAAAATGGTGAATTGGCTAGTTTGACGCCCCTGGGGGTAGAGGTCTATAACCTGGCGGGCGATCGCCTCCGCAAACACCCCATTACCCTCAACTGGAACCCCATCATGGTGGAGAAACAAGGGTTTCGCCATTTCATGCTGAAGGAAATCTACGAACAGCCGGGGGTGGTGCGTACCGCTCTGGAAACCTACATCGACAATAGCTGGACCGCCGCCACCAATCCCGGTAGCCCGGTGCGCCTCAACCTACCCCCTGAACTGCTGGAGGGGCTGGATCAGGTGCAAATTGTTGCCTGTGGAACCAGTTGGCATGCCGGCCTGGTGGGTAAGTACCTGATTGAACAACTGGCCGGGCTACCCACCCTGGTGCAGTACGCCTCTGAGTTTCGCTACTCCCCCACCCCCCTGACCCCCCGTACCCTGATGATTGGGGTGACCCAGTCGGGGGAAACCGCCGATACCCTGGCGGCCCTGGAAATGGAGCAGGACCGCCGTCAAGCTCAGGCTGACCCGGCCTTTGCTCCTCGCCTTTTAGGCATTACCAACCGCCCAGAAAGCTCCCTAGCTCGCCTGGTGCCCGCCATCATTGACACCCATGCTGGCCTGGAAATTGGCGTGGCTGCCACCAAAACCTTTACGGCCCAGGTCATGGCCTTTTACTTCCTGGCCCTGGATCTGGCTTACCGTCGCCGCACCCTCCCTCTAGAAACCCTGGAAACCTTGCTCAACGGCATGTACGACCTACCCGGCCAGATTGAGCAGGTGCTGGAAAGTCAGGAGCGCTATATTGAGGAACTGGCCCACGAGTTCAGTGATACCCAGGACTTTATTTACCTGGGCCGGGGTATTAACTTCCCGATCGCCCTGGAGGGGGCCCTGAAGCTGAAAGAAATCAGCTATATCCATGCGGAGGGTTACCCCGCCGGAGAAATGAAGCATGGCCCCATCGCCCTGCTGGACGCCCGGGTGCCGGTGGTGGCGGTGGCCATGCCTGGAGGGGTCTACGACAAGGTGCTGTCCAATGCCCAGGAAGCCAAGGCCCGGGATGCCCTATTGATCGGGGTGGTGTCTAGCACCGATCAGGACGCCGCCGAAATCTTTGATAAACTGCTGCCGGTGCCCCAGGTGGAGGAGCTACTTTCCCCGATTGTGGCGGTGATTCCCCTGCAGTTACTGGCCTACCATATTGCGGCCCGCCGCGGTCTAGATGTGGATCAGCCCCGTAACCTGGCTAAATCCGTAACGGTGGAATAGCGCCCCTGAGGAGTTGCCCAAGGCTAGGCAAGAGAGAACATCCCAATTTTGTCAGTTTGCCCTCATCCCCTAACCCCTTCTCCCAAAAAGGGAGAAGGGGAACCGGATTTAAAGTCCCTCTCCCACTCTGGGAGAGGGATTTAAGGTGAGGGCTGCATAACTGGGATGCACCCAGGCAAGAGATGGAGCAGAACCTCAGAATCACGCCCCCTACTAGGGTGTGAGCTGCGACGGCCGATCGGCCTGCCATTGTTCCAGGTCGTAGGCCAACTTATCGGCAATGCCAGCGATCCACGCCTCATCCTGCTTGGTATAGCTACGGGGGGCATGGGCGGCTAAAACCATGGCGCCTTCAGTCCCCAGGGGTTGGCAAATCACCCCCTGGCTGTTGGGGGGCAGGTAGGTAAACTCTATTCGCCCTGGGTAAATCTTCAAATTCACCAGGTAGACCGGTTTACCCGTGGTCAAGACCCGCTCCAGGATCGGACCAGGGGTAACCTGGCGCTCGGGCCCAAGGATGCCCCGCCGCAGCAGCACCCGGCCCCGGTGGTAAATCACCAGGGAGCGGGTGACGGTGTTGGTCAACAGCAGGTGGGAGGCCCAGGCCAGGTCGGTTTGGAGATTTGTGGGTAGGTCAGCCTCCAGCTCAAACCCATCCTCCCCCTCCAGCACCACAGCCTCCGGGGTCATCGGTTGGACCCGCTGCCACAGCAGGCCGGTGAGGATTAACAGCGCACTTAAAATCACCCCCACCACATCCGATCTGGCCTGGGACTCGGTCAAGCCCGGGGTGATCAGGCGGTTGGCCAGCAGTAACAGGCCACCAATAACCCCCGTCGCCAGAGGCAAACGGCGTAGCCATCGATTACGATCGGATCGGCCAGGGCCAGGGGGTTGGGGATTGGGAGGGGCCATCATCCAGGCGGGTGGGAAGAACGGTAGGAACCTTGAACCAGGGCGGGGAGGACTACCCCGGCACGCCTAGCCCCTGGGCGTAGGGGGTGGGCTGGAGCACGGCTTGAACCCTGGGCCGAACTTTCCTGGGCCAGCACCGCCACGCCTCTATAATGAATCTAAACCCTTTTGATCGAATTTGAGGATGATCCCATGGCTAAAGCCATCTGGAACGGTGTGGTGTTGGCGGACAGCGAGGCCTGTGAAGTGGTGGAGGGTAACCAATATTTTCCCCCCGATGCCCTGCAGATGGAGTATTTTCGTCCCATTGCCCAAACCACCGTCTGTGGCTGGAAGGGGACGGCTAACTACTACGACATTGTGGTAAACGGCCAGGTCAATGCCGGGGCGGCCTGGTACTATGCCGACCCCAAACCGGCCGCCAACACTATCAAGGGCTACGTGGCCTTCTATCGCAACAAGGTACAGATCGAGGTCTAGTCCAGATTGGGCGACCCCTAACCCAGGGCCCTATAACAGGACCGAGGAACGTTCCGCCAGGTTGGACCGCTCCCCTTTGTAGAGGGTAATGTGGCCGGCGATCGCCTCCCCTTTGAAGCGCTCCGCCACGTAGGTGAGGCCATTACTGGCGGCATCCACGTAGGGGTTGTCAATCTGGTCAGGGTCCCCGGTGAGGATAATTTTCGTACCTTCTCCGGCCCGGGTGAGGATGGTTTTGACCTCGTGGGGGGTGAGGTTTTGGGCTTCATCCACAATTAAAAACTGCCTCGGAATCGATCGACCCCGGATGTAGGTGAGGGGTTCAATTTGCAACAGCCCCTGATCAATCATCTCCTCGTGACCCCGCCGCCAATGCTCGGGCTTACCCCGGGCATCCTGGGTGCCAAAGATTAGATCGAAGTTGTCGTAGAGGGGCTGCATCCAGGGGGTGAGTTTTTCCATCACATCCCCGGGTAAGTAACCGATGTCACGGCCCAGGGGGACGATGGGGCGAGCAATCAACAGGCGAGAGTAGACACGTTCGTCAGCCACTTTTTGAACCCCTGCGGCGATCGCCAGTAGGGTTTTGCCGGTGCCCGCCTTCCCCACCAGGGTAACCAGGTTAATCTCGTCCCGCAGCAGCAGCTCAAAGGCAAAGCGCTGCTCCCGATTGCGGGGTTGAATGCGGGATACTCCGGCATGGGGGAGCTTGGCCAGGGGCTCCAATTTACCGCTCTCGCCCCGCACCAGGGCCAGGGCGGTGTGGGACGGGTTGGCCTGGTCCACCAGGGTAATGGCCTGGTTGGGGTAGAGGGGCAGGTCGAGACCCAGATGACCCTCCTGAAACAGCTGGCTGATGGCGCTGTCCGACACCAGGACCTCCAGGGTGCCACTGTAGAGGTCATCGATGTTAATTTTGTCGGTTTCGTAGTCTTCCGCAACCAACCCCAGGGCATCGGCCTTAATCCGTAGGTTGGTGTCCTTGCTGACCAACACCACCGGCAGATCGTGGTGGTGGCGATATTCCATGGCCACCGCCAGAATGGCGTTATCGCCCTTGTCCCCCTCCAACTCCGCCGGCAGTTGTTGTAGGGTGTCGCGGTGGCAGAGGGCCACCTTAAGGTGGCCGCCCTTCTCCAGGGGAATGCCGTGCACCAGGGAGCCCTGGCGGCGGAGTTCGTCCAGGGTGCGGGAGACGTGCCGGGCATTGCGACCGGTATCGGCGGTTTCCTTTTTGAAGCGGTCCAGTTCTTCAATAACGGTGATGGGCAGAACCACATCGTTATCCTCAAACCGAAAAATTGCCGTGGGGTCGTGTAGCAATACGTTGGTGTCGAGGACAAAGACTTTTTTCATGGAGGGGGCCAACCGTGAGGAGATGGGCGCCTGCAGACCCCATCAGGGGCCGGGGGCAGTGCTACCACTTTAGCCGATCTGGGGCGATCGCCCTAACGGCCCAGGTAATCAAGGATGCCCCGGGCAATGGCATCGGCAATTTGGGTCACCGCCGCCGGGTTTTGGAAACGGGCGGCATCGATGGATCCGGTGACAAAGCCCGTTTCCACCAGCACCGCCGGCATGGTGGTATGGCGTAGCACGTAGAAGCGAGCCTGGCGAACGCCCCGATCTGCCAGGTCAGTTTGGGCCAGCACCCGCTGGTGAATGTTCCGGGCCAGGTCAGCGCCACTGGATAGGTAATAGGTCTCCAGGCCATTGACCTCCGGGCGCTGCATACTAATGGCATTGGCGTGGATGCTGACAAATATCGCCGCACCGGCCTGATTGGCAACCTGGGCCCGAGTCTCGAGATCCACCCATTGGTCCCTATCCCGGGTCATCAGCACGGTCAACCCCGCCGCCTCTAACCGCTGCTGTAGGCGTTGGGAAATGGTTAGGTTAATCTGTTTTTCCTGGAGACCGGCAATGCCGATCGCCCCCGGGTCTCGCCCCCCATGGCCTGGGTCAATCATCACCACCACCGCCCCCTGGGGGATGGTAGGCAGCGGGGGTAAGCTAGCTGGGGCCGGGGCTGAAGCATTGATAATCTTCGCGGGCAGGTTGGCCGCCACCAGGGCCTGGTGGACCTCCTCGGCCCGCTGCCGCTCCCGAAACAGCCCCACCTGGATCAGGGTTTGCCCCTCCACCGTCGTGGTAAAGGCCTCCGGTTCTACGGCCCGCACCCGCTGTAGGCTGTCGCCATCGGTGATGGGGACGACCACCCGGAAGTAGGTGTCACCGCTGGCGGGGGGACGGCGCGGTGGCGATGGCGGCCGCGAGGCGACCGGGCCAGTGGGGGGGGCAGAGGCGGCCTGGCCCAAGACTAGCCCTGGCAGGGGTTGATCGTGACTGAGGTAAATATGATCCAGGGGAACCCCCTGGTGGAGGCGGCGGGTGAGTTGCCAACCGGGGTTTAACTGAAGCTTTAGAAAGCCCTGCTGACGACCCTGGGTACGGCCAATTTCAATGGCCGGTAGGCTGCGATCGCGGCTGGGGCGAGCAAATAACACCAGGTCATCCTGGCGGGTAGTGATCTCGAGCCGGTATTGGCCCGCCAGGTCCTGGCCTTGCACCCGGAGGGAGTAGCCATTACTATCGGTTTGGCGATCGCAGGATCCGGTAAAGTCAAAATTCAGTAGCAATGGATCCACAACTACGGGTTTGTCCCCCTGCTCCTGCCAGCAGGCCCGGCCCTGGGGGATCTGCTCCAAAATCGTCAAGGTATGGAACTGGCCATTCCGCACCGGGCTGGCCACTGCAATGGCTAGATGGCTGGGAATGGCCTGTTCGGCAAACTCAGCGGCGCGGCTAACCGGCGCCGTCAGTAGGGTTGCCAAAACGGCGGTAAGGCCAGTCACCAGGTGGGGGAAGGCAAAACGGCAAGGAACCATAGACCAGAGACAGGGCAAGGGCGGGCGGTACACTAGGACGGATCTGGGCACCAGAGCTATTCGATCTATCCGCTGGTTTCCAGGATGAACCCTGCAGCCATCATCTGGGAACTAGGGCTAGGCCAGTTTCGCTGCCGTGCCAGTTTAACGCATCTAGGGTGATCTGGCCCCCTAGCTTTGCCCTCTCCCCTGGCCCGATCAATGCCATAAAGGTCCCCAACGTGCGATTCTAGGGTATGGCCCATCCTTCCCGGAGATTCCCCGTGAAACCCATCACCCTGCTTGGCTCCACCGGCTCCATTGGCACCCAAACCCTGGATATTCTGGCCCATCACCCCGATCAGTTTCGCCTGGTGGGTCTAGCGGCGGGTAATAATGTCGAGTTGCTAATCCAGCAGGTGCGACAGTTTCGACCGGAGATTGTGGCGATTAGCAATGAGGCCAAACTGGAGGAATTGCGCCAGGCCCTGGCGGATCTGGATCCCCAACCCCAACTTCTGGCGGGGGCGGAGGGCATCGTGGCGGTGGCCGGCTATGGTGATGCCGAGGTGGTGGTTACCGGCATCGTGGGCTGTGCCGGTCTGTTACCAACGGTGGCGGCGATTC
The DNA here is from genome assembly GCA_035286245.1 of Cyanobacteriota bacterium. GTDB lineage: Bacteria > Cyanobacteriota > Cyanobacteriia > Phormidesmidales > Phormidesmidaceae > Nodosilinea. The sequence goes on from JAYKIM010000228.1 coordinate 8,662, forward strand.
AGGCCGGTAAGGATATTGCCCTGGCCAATAAGGAAACCCTGATTGCCGGGGGGCCCGCGGTGCTGCCCCTGGTGGCCCAGCACGGGGTCAAGCTCCTGCCCGCCGATTCCGAGCATTCCGCGATTTTCCAATGTTTGCAGGGGGTGCCGGCGGGGGGGCTGCGGCGGATTTTGTTGACCGCCTCCGGGGGTGCCTTTCGGGACTGGCCGGTGGAAAAGCTAGCCCAGGTCACCGTGGCCGATGCCCTGCAGCACCCGAATTGGTCCATGGGGCGGAAAATCACCGTGGACTCCGCTACCCTTATGAATAAGGGTCTGGAGGTGATTGAGGCCCACTATCTGTTTGGCCTCGACTACGATCGCATCGCCATCGTCATCCACCCCCAGAGCATTATCCATTCCCTGATTGAACTGCAGGACACCTCGGTGCTGGCCCAACTGGGTTGGCCCGACATGCGCCTACCCTTGCTCTACGCCCTATCCTGGCCCGATCGTCTCTACACCGATTGGCCCCCCCTGGACCTGGTCAAGGCTGGCCAGCTCAGCTTTCGTGACCCCGACCACAGTAAATATCCCTGTATGGACCTGGCCTACGCCGCTGGTCGCGCCGGCGGCACCATGACAGCGGTGCTGAACGCAGCCAATGAGCAGGCGGTGGCCCTCTTCCTGGAGGAACGGATTCACTTTTTAGATATTCCCCGGTTGATCGAGGGGGTCTGCGATCGTCACCGCTCCGATCATCGAGATCAACCGGGCTTAGGGGATATCCTTGAGGCGGATGGGTGGGCCCGGGCCGAGGTGGGCCGCCTCAGCCAGTCCCTGAAGGCCCCCACCGTGGTTTCCCTGGGCTAGGAGATGACCGATGGAGTGGATCCTGACCCTGGCCGCCCTGGTGGTAGTGGTGCTGGTGGCGGGCTGGCTGTTGAAGCTGGTGAAAAACACCATCCAAACGGTTTTACTGGTGGGTTTTGTGCTGCTGGCCCTGTATTTTATCTTCGGCATCGGTCCCGCTGACCTCTGGGGGGAAATCTATCAGCGTTTTCGTAACCTTCAGGGACGGTAAGTTGAATCCCATCTTGAAAACGGAGCTTTTCCAGTGCGGCAAGAGTACCCTACTACGTCTACTGGCTGGGCTAGAAACCCCCTGCTAGACAGTTTTCCCACTAGGTTTTCCGTTAGGTCGGCATAGGTCTGCAACCGACTGGCGGTCGTCGGTATTGCCCGGGGTAAGGGAGGCGGCCAAAAGCTCGCTACCGTCGTTGATGAGACGTCAACCGGACTATCCCTATATCAAACGTATCCAGTACCGATCCCGCCCCCGTCGTTTGGCCTGGTACAAAGCACTATCAGCGGCAGCGACTAAATCCTCCACCGCTTGGCTGGGGGTTGGCACCACGCTAGCGATTCCCATACTGACCGTAAGATAGTCGTTAACCCGGGACTTGGGATGGGGTAGACGCAGTGCTTTAATTTCTGCTTGGATAGCCTGGGCAACGCTTTCTGCACCGCTCCGACGAGTATGAGGTAGAATCACGCCAAATTCCTCTCCACCGTAGCGGGCCAGTAGGTCCGCTGAGCGCTTTACCACCTGCTGGACGGCTTGGGCAATGGCCACCAAGCCTTCATCTCCCTGTTGGTGACCAAAGTAGTCATTATAGGCTTTAAAACAATCTACATCAAGTAGTATCAAGGATAGGGGCTGCTGTTCTCGAGTCATTCGCTGCCATTCCTGCTGTAGGTATTCATTAAAATACCGCCGGTTAGCAATCTGGGTTAGGCCATCATGGGTAGCTAACTGTTCAAGCTTTTGGTTAGCCTCCTGCAGCGCTGTTTCTACCTGCTTACGCTCAGTGATTTCAATGGCGTTATTGACGACACCAATCACCCCACCCTCGCTATCTTTGAAGGGACTAACCAGAAGTTGATACCAGCGGTTATGACCTGCGGCATCGACCAGCTTTTGTTCTAATTGATAGGCGACCTGGGTAGTCATTACCTGTTGGCTGATCTGTTCGAGACGCTCCGCCTCCGCCGGAGAAAGATGGGGATTAATATCACCTTCCCGTCGCCCCACCATCTCCGTTGGCGTGATGCCATGCACAACAGCGGCGGCTTGGTTAGCGACCTGAATAAGATTAGAACGATCCTTCACCACAATCATACTAGGGACGCTATCGATGACATTCTGAAGGAACTGCTTCTGGGCATCGAGGGTCGCCTCCGTGGGTCGGAGACCTCTGGGCTGATCGGCCATAGCTTGAATAGAAGTCTGGCTATTCTCTATGATTTCCACAGTTTTACCCATAACCATGGCAGGGGTCAGGCCAACCGCCATGGTAAATAGCCCCATACTAGCTAGGCGCCAGGTCAAACCCTGGGCGATCAAGGTGGCGAATACAGCAGCAACCACCAGGCCACATAACAGGGAAGCGGTAAGTATATAGGTCTTTAAGGATGTAAGTTGAAACCAACGAGCAGGTTCGTATAGTCTTGGCACTGGCACAACATAGGCAAAGTAGTTAGAAACAGAGCACCCTACCGATTACCCTGATTATGCCCCAGATAGCTGGTCGATTTTCAGGAATTCTAGTCGACTACCTCGTACCTTAGTCTTCCCTTAACCCGAGGAAAGGCTAAACACTGCATTATTATATGAGTATGGGCTTTGAAAAGCTTTTGAGACAGTTTCGAAATCTAGCAGCAAGTCTGACAGGTTTTGTCACCCTTAGGGTTTGACCTTGTCAGCTATCTTAATGACTTTCCCTGGTTTTCTGTTAGTAGTGTAGCTTAATTCCGTTAACCCAATGTTCAATGCCGATTTCTCTCCCTCTAAGACGGCCCTACGCACAGAAAACCTCCATGTCTACTATGGTTCCAACCTAGCAGTCCGTGATGTTGACCTGGAAGTGCCAACCCGCGAGATTGTGGCTTTCATTGGTCCTTCTGGCTGTGGTAAGAGTACGGTGCTGCGCTGCTTTAACCGCATGAATGATTTAATATCTTCCTGCCGTATAGAGGGGAAGATCACCTTTCACGGCAATGATATTTATGCCCCTAGGGTAGATGCGGTAGAGCTACGCCGGAAAATTGGCATGGTGTTCCAAAAGGCTAACCCCTTTCCCAAGTCAATCTACGAAAACATCGCCTGGGGGGCTCGGATTAATGGCTTCAAAGGTGACATGGATGAATTGGTAGAGACCTCTCTGCGCAAAGCGGCCGTATGGGATGAGGTGAAAGATAAACTCAAGGAGAATGGATTGTCCCTCTCGGGTGGGCAGCAGCAGCGCCTCTGTATTGCCCGGGCTATCTCTATCCAGCCCGACATTATTTTGATGGATGAGCCCTGCTCTGCCCTGGATCCGATTTCTACGGTGAAGGTGGAAGAAACCATGAAACAGCTGAAGGAAGACTACACCATCATTATCGTTACCCACAATATGCAGCAGGCCTCTCGGGTGTCTGATCGCACCGCTTTTTTTAACGCCGAAGCCACAGACAAGGGGGGCAAGGTGGGTTATCTGGTGGAATACGATCGCACCGAGGTGATCTTCAATAATCCCCGCGAACAGTACACCCGCGACTACGTATCTGGTCGTTTCGGCTAAGGGGGTGGCTCCGGGTATCAACCTCAAGGGGTGACCATAGCTATCCCAGGAAAAATCCCTAAGGGGTCCACCTAAGGCGTGTTACAATTGAAGACTTGTGACTTTTTAGCGAACCACCGGCAATGGAGGTAGGGCCATGAGCAAGCGCACCCTTGAGGGTACTAATCGTAAACAAAAACGCACCTCTGGGTTTCGGGCTCGGATGCGATCCCACACGGGTCAGAATGTCATTAAGGCCCGTCGCCGTCGAGGGCGGGCTAGGCTGGCGGTTTAGATCCCTACCGGTCTGCCTGGCGGGCAGTACTAGGTGTGCTTCCTAAACGTCATCGGCTCAGCACGACTCAAGAGTTTACTCGGGTTTACCAGAGGGGACGCAAAGCCATATCACCCCACCTGGTTTTGCGCATTCTATCCTTCGAATTTTCCCCGGACGGGGGCCAGCATGGTTGTCAATCAGCCTGCTGCCGGGTAGGTTTCGTGGTGAGTCAAAAGGTCAGCAGGCGGGCGGTAATCCGTAACCAGGTTAAGCGCCGCCTACGGGCCGCTATCGCTACTCTTATAGAAGATCTGCCGTCTCACCTCTGGATCGTGGTTAATGTTCGGCCAGGGTCTGATCAGTGCAACTATGACGAATTTTTGCGAGAATTGAGACAGCTACTTATTCAGTTAGAGGTAATCCATGGGCATCCGTGAGGACGTTTATTACGAAGGGGGGCCCCACATTGGGGATTTGATTATTAATGTTTTGCTAGGGTTTACGGTTATTTGCCTACCCCTAACCGCCGCCGCGATCACCCGGGCCCTCTGGTTGCGCTATCGGATTACCAATCGCCGTATCTCGGTCACCGGTGGTTGGCAGGGGCGCGATCGCACTGACATTATTTACTCCGAGATTCGAAAAATTGTCACCGTTCCCCGTGGGCTTGGCCTGTGGGGAGACATGGTGGTGACCCTCAAGGATGGCAGCCGCCTGGAATTGCGAGCCATGCCTAATTTTAGACAGGTCTACGAGTATATAAATGAAAAGATCTCCCCCCAGGCCCAGGCGGTCAGCGGGGCGGTAGGAGAGGTTTAGTTAGCCAATGGTGAGCATTTCAGAATAGGTCATTTGGTTTTTTGTATCTCTGTAGGCCCGGCTAGTGAGCCCGACTTAGCCATAGATAACTCCTTCCTTTGGCCTAGCATGCTTCTGCCTTTCTACGGTAAATTGGTTAACTGAGCGATTAACGTCATAGTCCCCGTAGTGGGGTTAGGTGCCCATGAATTTTGGTATTGAATATTTATCAAACAACGTCATGTTACCGATCCTGGATTTCTTCTACGGGATCGTGCCTAGCTATGGCCTGGCCATCGTCGCCCTAACCCTGGTTATTCGTCTTGCCCTCTATCCGCTCAACGCCGGGTCGATTCGCAACATGCGGCGGATGAAGGTGACCCAGCCTCTGATGCAAAAACGGGTAAAGGAAATCCAAGACCGCTACAAGGACGACCCCACTAAACTCCAGGAGGAGATGGGTAAGGTTTATAAAGAGTTTGGCAACCCCCTGGCGGGTTGTTTCCCTGTACTGCTGCAGATGCCTATCCTCTTCGCTCTGTTTGCCACCCTGCGGGGGTCGCCCTTTTCCGACATTGGTTACGACGTTAATTTCCAGGTTTTTCCTGAGGATAAAATCGAGCAAATCCAACCCCAAATTTTTAGTACTCCCCCCAAGGCTATCTATGTCTCCGATGGCGCCCATTTTCCCATCGCGGCGGTGGTGCCGGGGGGCAATCGACTGGTGGTGGGTGAAAAAACCGATGTTCGCCTTCAAACTCCCACCGGTGACTCCATCGAAAGTCTGGTGGCGGAGTATACCAACACTGACGTTGATGTCCATCCCCAGTGGCAGGTGATCAAGGGAGAAGATGTGATCGCCATTGACGATCAGGGCCATGTTACCGCCCTCTCCCCCGGAGAAGCTACCCTCAAGGTACAGGTGCCGGGCTTGGCGACTAACAAGGGCTTTTTGTTCATTGAGGCCCTAGGGCGAGTCGGGGTTACCGGCGAAGACGGAGCGATTCACTGGGATATCCTGGCCATGGTACTGGCCTTTGGTGCCAGCCTCTACCTGAATCAGGTGCTCTCTGGCCAGGGGGCGGTGTCGGATAACCCTCAACAAAACGCCGTTAACAAGTTTACCCCAGTGATTTTCTCGGGCATGTTTTTGTTCTTTCCCTTGCCGGCTGGGGTGCTAATGTACATGGTGGTGGCCAACATCTTCCAAACCCTCCAGGCCTTTATCTTGTCCCGTGAACCCCTGCCGGAAAACCTGCAAAAGATTGTTGATGCCCAGGCTAGTGCTGGGGAGGACGATCGCAAAACCTTGCCCTTTGAACCCAGTCGCGTTAAGAAGAAAAAGGCCTAGCTACTATGACCAAGCCAGCCCTGACCAGTGGAGTGGAGTGGTTAACCGCCCTGCTAGCCCTGCAGGGGGTTGAGGTGCCGGTGAGTGCCGCCATGGTGAACGATGACTCGGGGGATAGTTGCTGGCTCACCATTGCCGATCGGGCCCTGACGGCGGATCAGGTGGAAACCCTGCTTGGCCCCGGTGGCTCAGTGCTGGACTCGATTCAGTACCTGGCTAACACCACCCTCAACCTGGGTAAACCGGAGGGTGATCAGCAGGCCTTCACCATTGAGCTGGCGGGTTACCGGGCTCGCCGTCTGGCGGAGTTAAGGCAGATGGCGGAGGCAGCGGCAGACCAGGTTCGGGCTAGTGGACAGGAATACGAGTTGACCGGGCTATCTGCGGCGGAGCGGCGTCAGGTTCACCATTTTCTATCTGCCCAGGCTGGCCTGGCCACCTTCAGCCGGGGTAAGGAGCCCGATCGCCGCCTGGTGGTTTGCCTCGAGCCCTCCCCCTAAGCCTTTGCTGCCGGCGCTATCCTAGGTCTGCCATGGAAACCGTTTACATTCCCCATCTGCTGCAACGCCCCAAAAAGCAATGGCAGGTGGATGTTTCTGACCATTTACCGGGGTTAGACAGTCTAACGCCGGTGCGGGGTCAGGTCACCGTCACTCATCAGCAGACCTACCTGGAGGTGGTGGGAACGGCGGAGACCATCATTACCCTGAGTTGCGATCGCTGCCTACAAACCTATAACCATCGCCTGGCCATTGAACCACGGGAGCTGATCTGGCTGCAGGATAACCCCAACCCCGCCAGTCAGGCCCTAGAGCAGGACATGGGTCTGGAGGATTTGGTGGAAACCCTGCCCCCCAACGGTCACTTTGAGGCCACCACCTGGATCTACGAGCAGATCTGCCTGGCTCTGCCCCAGCGCCAGATTTGCTCCCCTGACTGCCCTGGCATCGAGATCTCCCCTAGCCCTGACCCTGGGGTGCTGGACCACCGCTGGTCAGCCCTCAGTCAGCTGCAGCATCAACTCAAGGGCCAGGATAGTTAGGGCTATGGGGTTTACTGAAGATCTCGGACTGCTGTTTCGGGCCCGTTATTCGATCATCTACATAGCCACCCCAGAGGAGGAACGGGCCGAGTCGGAAATTACTGACTGTGCCCGGTTGGAGGGTAATCGACCAGTTTACACCTGGGACTTTGTGGACGGCTACCAGGGTAATCTCAACGACGCCGGTTTCGGTCGCCGAAATCCGCTACAGGCCCTGGAATTGCTGGAAAAACTGCCGGCCGCCGCCGCTGGAGTCTTTATTTTGCGGGACTTTGACCGATTCCTGGAGGACATTGCCATTTCCCGTAAGTTACGCAACCTGGCCCGGCGCCTCAAGGCCGAACCTAAAACCCTGATCATCCTATCGGCCCAGCTGCGCATCCCTGAGGATCTGACGGAAACCATTACCCTACTGGAGTTTACCCTACCTACCCCCGCCATTCTTCGCCAGGACATTGAGCAACTCCTGGGGTCTGCCGGTGTCACCCTGGCGGCCCCCCTGCTGGATGAACTGGTACGATCCTGCCAGGGGCTCTCCCTGGAGCGGGTGCGCCGGGTATTGGGGCGGGCCCTGGCCAGCTATGGAAGCTGCGACGATCGGGCCCTGGACCTGGTGCTAGAGGAAAAGCGGCAAACCATTCGCCAGACCCAAATCCTGGATTACTATCCCGCCACCGAGCAAATTTCCGATATTGGGGGGCTGGATAATTTGAAGGATTGGCTGCTAAAGCGGGGTACGGCCTTTTCAGATAAGGCGCGGCAGTACGGCCTACCCTATCCCCGGGGCCTGCTATTGATTGGTATTCAGGGGACGGGCAAATCCCTAACGGCAAAGGCGATCGCCCACCACTGGCACCTGCCCCTACTGCGGCTAGACGTGGGTCGCCTGTTTGGCGGCCTGGTGGGGGAGTCGGAGTCCCGCACCAGGCAGATGATTCAACTGGCGGAGGCCCTGGCCCCCTGTATCCTCTGGATTGACGAGATTGATAAGGCCTTTGGGGGGGGTGACAGCCGGGGGGACGCTGGCACCAGCAGTCGGGTCTTCGGCACCTTTATCACCTGGATGGCGGAAAAAACCTCGCCGGTGTTTGTGGTAGCCACCGCCAATAATATCCAAAGCCTGCCCCCCGAGTTACTGCGCCGGGGCCGGTTTGATGAGATTTTCTTTGTTGGCCTGCCTAGCCAAAGCGAGCGTCAGGCTATTTTTGACGTGCACCTGGCCCGCCTTCGCCCCCACAGCTTAAAGAGCTACGATGTGGCCCGGCTCGCCTACGAAACCCCAGACTTTTCTGGGGCGGAAATTGAGCAGACGATTATTGAAGCTATGCATCTGGGCTTTAGCCAGAGCCGGGATTTTACCACCGACGATATCCTCAGTGCCGCCAGTCAAATGGTGCCCCTGGCCCGCACCGCCCGGGAACAAATTGAGGCCCTCCAGGCCTGGGCCGGGGCCGGTAAGGCTCGCCTGGCCTCCCGCCGTCAGCCCCTGTCCCGGGAAGATGCGGATTAGGGTGGAGTACGGTACCATGGGCCGAAACATTCCCCAGCCCTGGGGGGCTGTATTGTACTGAATCTATGAGTCGTTTTTTGGTCAATCTTTCTAAATTGATCCTGGGCATGGCCCTGGCCCTGGTGTTGCTGACCCTGGCCGGCGTCGTCACCGCCCGCTATTTGATGGGTCGGTTGGCGGTGCTGCCCGCCAAGCCCCTCTACGGCGATGAACAACCGTCTCCACCCCCCACTGCGACCACCCCCACCGTCGCTTCCCCACCGACCACTCCCCCTGCCCCCCCACAGCCCACTCCAGCGGTTACGCCACCCCCCACCCCGGTTGCCCCTGGGGCTGAGGTGCCGACGGCTCCCGCCGGTAGCTATGAGGCGGTGATTACCCAACCGATTGGCCTGGTGCTACGGGAGGGCCCCGGCACCGATCGCCCCCAACTGGGGGGCCTTGACTACAACCAGGCGGTGGTGGTGCTGGAGGAACCCACCGATCAGCCCTGGGTGAAGGTGCGGGTGGCCGCCACCGGTCAAGAGGGCTGGGTCAAGGCCGGCAACCTGCGTCGCCGGGAAAACTAACCCTGACCTGGCCTACCCTACATGGGGACCGACCCCCACCAGCTCTGGGTTTGGGGCCTGGGCGTGAGCCGCCACCCCACCATGGACCACCAGCACCGAGCAGGGGGCATGGTGCATGACATGGTTGCTAACGCTGCCCAGGACTAACTCACTCAAGCCCCTCCGACCCCGGCTACCCACCAGGATTAAATCCGCTGGCCAGGACCTGGCAACGGCACAAATGGTGCTAGCGGGATCCCCCACGTTCTGGGAGAATTCCACCGTCACCCCAGCGGCCAGGGCCTGGTCTGCCTGCCGCTGCAGCATCGCTAAACGATGATTAGCAAACTCCTGCCAGCGGTTTTGGTAGTCTTGCCAGACCGCATCGTCCAGTATGGGATAGTAGGCCTGGTAGGAGCGAATGGGGATAGCCGGGCTGCCTTCTTCGTAGGTGGACAGCACGTGCAATAACATTAACTGAGCCCCCGTGGCCTGAGCTAACTCCAGGGCCTGGTTAAACACCCGCTCCCGTAGGCCAGAGCTATCCAGGGCAACCAAAATTTTCTTAAACATGGTAAGCCTCCTAGGGCGATTGCAGCGACGGCCCCGCCATGGCACCCGATCGGTAGCGGCCATTGAGGGCCACATCCCTATTATAGAAACCCCCCAGGCCCCTGAAGGGCCTGCTTAACAATGGCACACCTGAGGGCCTTTCTGCAGCGCCTCACCCCCTAGAAACCCCAGGAAAGGTGGGGGATGGGGGAAACACTCTGCTAGGATCAGGGTAGTTTACCGCTGACCTGCAAGGAGTTGCCATGTCCCAGCCTGCCACCACCGGCGCTGATGCCGTTGATGCTGCCATTGCCCAGGGCATTGACCTGGATGGCACCCCGATTCCGGCGGCCAAGCTGGACCTCTACCACACCGTCATGGCTAAGGAGGGGCAGCGTCAGCGCAGTGGGGTGAGCAATTCCATGCGATCGCGGATCGTCCGCATCGGGGCCAAGCACTTCTCCCAGGCGGAACTCGATCAAATGCTGATAGCGGCGGACTTCGCCCCCCTCAAACCCAAGGAAATTGCCTACTTTTACGGAAATTAAGCCGGCTCCCAGCCCTTTCCTATGATATCCACCCCGGTAGCCTCCGCCGATCCAGCCCCCGTTGCCGACAGTGACTGGCGCTTATTTTTGCGGCTCTGGCCCTACCTGCGCCGGTACCGGCGGCAAATGGTCTGGCCCCTGCTGTTGTTGCTGCCCCTCTCCCTGGCCAATGCTCTGCAACCGGTGCTGATTGGCCAGGCGATTTCCCTGATTCGCCAGGAACCGGTGTTTGACTGGCTGGCCAAGCAAACCCTGCAGGGGGGGCTGAATCTGCTGATTCTGGCGCTGCTGGTGACGGTGGTGCTGCGGCTAGGGTTAGACGGTTACC
>JAYKIM010000229.1:0-2819 GCA_035286245.1 Cyanobacteriota bacterium
TCTCCCCAGACCACCCAACTTTTGCGGTCTTTTTTCTCCGTGCCCAGCACCACAAAAAAGTCTGGGCCCCTAAAGTCTCGGGTTTTGAGCTGCTCCTGGTTGTAGTAAACCGTCAAGTTGCCGGAAATATAGACATCATTGCGATCGCGCCACCACCAGCGCAACAGCCGAATCAGCAGGTCAATCTGGTCGCGGTGAAAGTCACTTTCCAAGGGGGGTTCATCACTCCAGAGGTCGGTGGGGGGGCACTCAACCACCGCCGCCTCGGGGGGTGAGTCGATGGCAACGGGGTCAACGGCGGCAGCTTGAGCCATGGGGGAGGGTGGTTAGGGGTAATTCAATTTTATCGTAATCAGCCTGGCGGGGCGGGGGGCCAAGGGGGGTCAGGAGTCAACGCTCAGCAGCCAGGAGAGGGGTGAAAGCTATCCAGGCAGCTGGCCCTGGATTTATCTAAAAATATAGCCCCTGCTACCATGCTCTCTGGTCATGGCCAACAGGGGCTATTGATGGGATCTCTACAGTACAGCCGGCTTACTTAAACCCAACGGCCGCCTGCCAAACAAAGGCCAGGAGGAGGAAAAACACGGGGATGATGGGGAGCACATCCACCAGGGGATCAAAGATTGAATAGGCTTCGGGGAGCTTGGCCAGCAGTACTAAAACATCCATTGACAGTTAATCCTCTCGTGACACAGCCAAATAAACTAACTATTCTGAAAGTCAGACAGGGCTACCGGTATTAATAGTTACCAGGACGGTCACAAAAATATCCTGCCCTATCCGCTGAAATTTAACAAATTATTCTTTACCTTACCACGTTCCTGGCACCCATCTAGATGGGTGCCGCAGCATCCTGAGAGGTGGTTTGCGCCCCTAGCCAGGGGGCAAACTCCTGGGTAAATCGATCGACGAGAATGGCGGCCCGAATCCGCTCGGTAAACCGCACTAATTCGGTAATGTTGTGGATGGATAACAGGGTGAAGGCCAGCATTTCCTTCCCGTGGATCAGGTGGCAGAGGTAGGCCCGGCTAAAGTGTTGACAGGTGTAGCAGGGGCAGGTGGTTTCCAGGGGTCGGTGATCGCGGCGAAACCGTTGATTTTTTAGGTTCCAGCGATCGCCCCCCACCAGGGCCGTACCGTGGCGAGCCAGGCGAGTGGGGATCACACAATCAAACAGATCCACCCCGGCGGCGATGGCCTGGGTCATTTCCCGATAGGTACCCACCCCCATCAGGTAACGGGGCGTATCCGCCGGTAGTTGGGGGGCGGTAGCCTCGACGATGGCCTGGATCAGGTGGGGCGGTTCCCCCACACTCACCCCGCCGATCGCATAGCCTGGCAGGTCTAGCTGGGCCAACTGGGCCGCCGCCGCGCGGCGGAGATCGGGGTAGACCCCTCCCTGGACAATGCCAAACAGGGCCTGGTCCGGGCGTTGGTGGGTGGCCACGCAACGTTGTAGCCAGCGCCAGGTGCGATCGGTGGAGGCCTGGACCGCCTCTCGACTACAGGGGTAGGGGGGGCACTCGTCAAAGGCCATGATCACATCCGCCCCCAGGGTGTTTTGAATCTGGATGGAGGTCTCGGGGCGGATAGTAATTAAACGGCCATCCCGGGGGGACTTAAACACCACCCCATCCTCAGTAATGGTGCGAATTTGACTCAGGCTAAACACCTGAAAACCGCCGGAATCCGTCAGCATGGGGCTAGGCCATGCCATGAACCGGTGCAGCCCGCCGGCCTCCGCCACGATCTCTTCGCCGGGTTGCAGATGCAGGTGGTAGGTGTTAGCCAGCACCATCTGGGCACCCGTAGTGGCCAACTGCTCGGGGGTTACGGTTTTGACGTTGGCCAGGGTTCCCACCGGCATAAACCGGGGGGTATGCACGGGACCATGGGGGGTATGGAAGGTGGCCGCCCGGGCCTGGGTATGGCTACAGCGGGCCTCGCAGCGAAAGCTAAAGGGGGAATTTGGGGATGCTAAGGTATCCATGCCAAGGGGGGAAGGAGGGACAGGCCACCCCACCAGGGTGGGGGATTGGCCGGGCCGCAAAGCTTTTCCATCCTACCCGATCCGGGCTAGGCTTGATTTCCATAGCTCCGCTGGCTGGATCATCAAAGTTTCCCTAGGGCGCTCAGCCCCCAGAGGGCTTGGGTCAGAAGCGTGAGGTTTGTTAAAGGCATGGTTGGGTTGGCCCCCAGCAGCAGGTTGAGGCCCCAGATCAGGTGACCATGACTTTTCCAGGGGGGGACTACACCAAGGGCAATTTTTCAGCTTAGGATAGGGGCGGTCTCGGTCTACGGCGACCACCTTTGCGGCAACCCTTCTTGAGGCACGGCTATGGTTTTCCCTGATGCGCCCCCTGCTCTGCTGGTCCTGGCAGATGGCTCGGTTTTCCCTGGTTGGTCCTTTGGCGCCACTGGCACCGTGATGGGGGAGGTGGTGTTCAACACCGGCATGACGGGTTATCAGGAGGTGATGACCGATCCCAGCTATTCGGGTCAATTGGTCACCTTTACCTACCCAGAACTGGGTAATACGGGGGTAAATCCCGACGATGAGGAATCGTCCCGGCCCCACATCAAGGCGGCGATCGCCCGTAATATTTGCCAGATTCCCAGTAACTGGCGGTCCACCCAATCCCTTCCCAACTACCTGAAGACCCACGGTATTCCTGGGATTTTCGGCATCGATACCCGTGCCCTCACCCGGCGTCTACGCAGTGAAGGGGCTATGAATGGGGCCCTCTCCACCGAGACCCTGGACCCCTCCGATCTACTACGACAACTCCAGGAAGCCCCCCCGATGGAGGGCCTAAACC
>JAYKIM010000230.1:0-10946 GCA_035286245.1 Cyanobacteriota bacterium
TGTTGTTCTCGGTAACGAAAGGGGTTGACTAGTCCGGGTTGAAGAGGATCACGGTGATGTTATCCCGGCCTCCCTCCTGCTTAGCGGAGTTGACCAGGGCGGTGGCCACCGCCTCACAACTGGGTAGGGTAATCATCAGATCGGCAATCAGGACATCGGATAGCTCCTCGGTCAGCCCATCACTACAGATCAGGAAGCGATCGCCCCTCTGGCAGGGAACGGGTTGGATATCAACCTCCGTGAGATCCTCCCGACCTAAGCACTGAAATAACAAATGGCGCCAGGGATGGTTGCGACTTTGATCGAGTGATAATTGCCCGGCTCGCACCGCCCTGGCAATCCAGGTATGGTCTTCGGTGATTTGCTCCAGTTGGTTGCCCCGCAGGCGGTAAAGACGGGAGTCACCGACGTGGGCGCACCAGGGTTGGGCATCGGTGGGTCGACAGGCCAAAACCACCACCGTCGTCCCCATGTCGGCCCATTCCGGATAGCACTGCTGCTGTTCTAAAATTTTGGCATTAGCTGCCCCTAGGGCCTGTTTCAGCAGATCTACCGTCGACTGCTCCCCGGTCCAATGGTCCTCCAGGACGGTCTTAATGGTTTCCGTTGCCAGCCGACTGGCCTCCTCTCCCCCGGCATAGCCGCCCATGCCATCGGCCAAAATGAAGAAACGGCCAGTTCCGTCAATGTAGTAGTGATCCTGGTTGCTATCCCGTAGCAACCCCCGATCCGATACTCCTGAGAAGTGGCTGCCCATGATCTTCAACATTAACTTACCTGTCTTAGCGCCAGAGGGAACGCCTAGCAGAGGCTCGGCGATCTGCCATAGGGTACTTAGGCCTCTCCCCTACCTAACCCAGGCACCATGACATCAATGGCTTAGGGTTTTGTGGGCACTAGCATTCGCCATATACCTAGGGCATCCGGTCTGCTCGATTAATTTTAATCAGCACTCCTAGAAAGGCAACCCCCGCGGCCACGGCCAAAACCCCAGGAATGGCGGCTAGCCAGACCCAGTTGGAGAAGAGGAGGGCGGTGGCGGAGAGGCTAAACGCCCCCAATAAAATGGCATAGTTATTGGCCATGGTGATCCCGCCCACCTGGCGGAGGATGCGATCGGTTTCCACCGACCGTACCCGCAGGCGAATGTCGCCCCGTTCCAGGCGGTCTAGGGTGTCCTCAAGGCGACGGGGTAGACCCAGGGCTGAGCTACTAACCTGGGCAGCCTGGCGACTTAATTCCCCCAGCAAACTATTGGGTCCATCGGTGGGATTGCTATTCATAAGTTGGGCAGCAAACGGCTTAGCCGCTTCCATAAAGTTAAACTCTGGATCAAGCCCCTTCCCTACCCCTTCCAGGGTGGAAAAAGCCCGCATCACAAAGGTGAAGGTGGCTGGGAAGCGAAAGGGTTGGTCGTAGGCTACGGCGTACAGATCGTCACTGATCGCTTCAATGGATTGCTCCTCAAAGGGTTTATCCATGAAGTTATCTAGAATGTACTGAATTGAGCGGCGCACCGGACTCATATCTTCGATTTCCGCCAGGGCCCCCAGATCGATCAGGGAACTCATCACCTGGTCAGCATTGCGTTGGGCAATGCCCATAAAGGTACCCATCAGGCGCTGGCGGGTGAAGGGCTGGATCTGACCCATCATGCCGAAATCATAGAAAATCAGGGCTCCATCGGAGTTAACGGCAATGTTACCCGGATGGGGATCGGCATGGAAAAAGCCGTTGTCTAATAGCTGATGCAGGTAGGCCTGGGCTCCTAACTGGGCTAACCGTTTTCGGTCCAGACCGGCGGCTTCCAGGGCTTCGTAGTGGCTGATTTTGATGCCCGGCATATATTCCAGGGTGAGCACCCGGGAGGAGGTGAGGCGCCAAAATACCCGGGGTACGTTCACCCAGTTAATACTGCGGAAATTCCGTCGAAAGGTGTCGGCGTTGCGGCCCTCATTCAGGTAGTCGATCTCCTGCCAGAGGATGCGACAGCACTCTTCGTAGATGCCCATCCAGTCGCGGCCCCGCCCCCAGGAGGGGTGATTTTGGAAATAGCGGGCAATACCCTTAAGAATGGCCAGATCGATGGTGAACAGCGATCGCAACCCCGGCCGCTGCACCTTGACCACCACCACCTCACCGCTGGGTAGTTCGGCCCGATGCACCTGACCCAGACTGGCCGCCGCCAGGGGAATGGGATCGAAGTGGCGATAGAGGGTCTGGATCGGTTTCCCCAGATCGGTTTCCACAATGGATCGGGCCTGCTCGTAGCTGAAGGCCGGCACCCGGTCTTGGAGCTTAGAGAGCTCCTCCACAAACTCTATGGGAAATATATCCGCTCGGGTGGAAAATAGTTGACCCACCTTGATGAAGGTTGGCCCTAGATCCAGGAGGGTTTCTCGAATCCAGACCGCCAGTTGCCGTCGTCGTTGGGCTTGCTTCTCTGGGGTAATCACGCCGCCGCCATAGCTCCAGGCTTTACCGTACAGCCAGCGGGCCGACAGCAGCCGCAGCACAAAGCCCCAAATATCCACAAACCGTCGTTGCCGGGAGTAGCTGCCACGATTCCATCGGTAGGAGTTGGCGCTAAAGCTGGGGGGCGGGTCAGCTAAGGTAGTGGACCTGGTAACTACTGGTGAGGACGGAGCCGGATCGAATTGGTCAAAACTCGCCGCCTCCAACTCCCCTGGGGAGTCCAACTCCTCCATCCCGTTCATAGCTGGGGGGTTAAAGGGTGCGTTCGAGCCCGCTTCCCCCGGGGGGGGGGAAGCTCCATTAACCTGGCCAACGGCGTCAAAGGTGGCGGACACTCAAACTCCTGACTGGGGGGACATGGGACGGCCGCATCAAGCAGCTACGCTTAGGACTGGCTGTTGTTGTGACGGTACTGCTGCAGAGCCACCCGCACCTGGGCCACCTCCGCCCGCAGGGTATCGATGGTAGCCTGCAGATCAACGCCGCCCTCAAGGTCAGAGGCCGCCGCAGGGGAGGTGGGGGAAGCGCCAGCGGCGGCTTCGGCCTGCTGAGCCCGAGCCAGCACCTCCTCCGTAAACTGACGCAGATGCTCTCGTTGCTCGGCATCAAACTGGCCGAGCCAACTCAGGGAATTGGTCAATAGATGTTCGGCCTGCTCATTAACGGCCTCCGCCAGGGCCCGACCGACAAAAAAAGCGTGGAGCATGGGACTACTCATAGTCAAACCTCACCCTATCCAGTCAAACTGTTTAGAATTATAACGCCCTTACTGCCCTGACTGGTGGGCCCCGTGGGTGACCAGGGCCTGAATAATTTGCAAGTTGGCCTTGGGGAAGGGGTAGTCCGCCAGATCCTCTACCCTCACCCAGCGAATCTGATCGGAGGCCAGGGGTTGGGGGTCACCCCTAAGGTGGGTACAGTGGTGGACCTCCAGGGTGACCCTAAAGTGGGAGTAGGCGTGGGTAATGGTACAGAGATGATCCCCCACCGCCACCACGATGCCCAATTCCTCTAAAATCTCCCGGCGAATACAGTCCTCCACCGTTTCCCCAGCTTCCAGTTTGCCGCCGGGAAACTCCCACAACCCCCCCAGCAGGCCCTCTGGTTTGCGCTGATCGATCAGCACCTGCCGCTGATTATTCCAAATCACGGCTACGCCTATGTGTTTATGGGGCAGGGGATCTTTAGGACGGGTCATGGGAATTTTCGATTGCACCTTTAAATTATAGGCCTGGCAATATACTTGCCAGGGACAGCGGTGGCAGTCGGGCTGGCGGCGACGGCAGAGGGTGGCCCCCAGATCCATCAGGGCCTGGTTAAAGTCCCCAGGGCGGTGGGGGTCGAGGAGTTGCTCCGACAGTTGCCAGAGGTCGCTGAGGGCTTGAGCCGGGGGCACCGGCAGAGCGACCAGTCGAGCTAGCACCCGCTTAACATTACCATCCAGAATGGCGTAGGGCAGATTAAAGGCAGCACTAAGGATAGCGCCGGCGGTGGTACGACCAATGCCGGGCAGAGCCGCGATCTCCTCAAAGTTACTGGGTACCTGGCCCCGGTGGTGGTGGACAATCTGCTGGGCCGCCCGGTGCAGGTGGCGGGCTCGGGCGTAGTACCCCAGCCCCTGCCATAGCTTTAAGACGGCTTGCAGGTCCGCCGCCGCCAACAGCTCCACGGTGGGGAACTGGGCCAGCCATCGCTGGTAGTAGGGTAATACTGTTGCCACCTGGGTTTGCTGCAGCATGATTTCTGAAACCCAGATGGCGTAGGCGTCACGGGTCTGGCGCCAGGGCAGGGAACGGCCGTGGTTCTCATACCAGGTCAGGAGCTGCGATCGCAGCTCGGAGTAATTTGGGTGGGAACCCCGCGCGCCAGAGGCGGTTGAGCCCGGTTCTAAGCCTCGCTTCACCAGGTAGCCCCCCTCCCCATCCCGAGGGGCTGGGGGGTCCAGGGGGCTGGGACTCACTCCGCCTCAGTTCCAGATTCAGCAAAACAGAGGGCCCGCTCCATGGTCATCCGCTGTTCTGCGCCGCGCAGAAAGTAACCACTCATCATGGCGGAGGCCAATAAGCGACCTAGACTTTCCCGGTTAGTGGTAATTTCTACATCAAAATGTTGGGACGGTAAACCCCCCAGGATGCCAATGATATTGTTCTCCATCATTTGTTGGACTTCCGCCGACGCCGGACTGGAGAGCTGAGCAACGGTTTCAGGGCTCATAGCATGAATGTACTGCATCAGGGAGTTACCGTACTCAGAGTTTTTGAAGCCGTTGAAAAGTTCAGGAGTTTTACCGGAAGAATTGTTCACAGCGATACCTCATCGGACTAGGAGTAAAAACTACGTCACGTAAAGTCAGCGGACTCGCAATCAGCGAGAAAACTAGCTCCACCGCAAGCCCCCATGAATGCACCGCTGACCTTGGGGTTAAGTAAACCACTCACGGTATCCCTAAGGTAACAGGGGAAACCCTGATAGCAGGTGGGTAGAACCGTACCGGTTATGGAGAGGTTCTGTCCCGGTTACCATGGGCCACTGTTAACTACACCCTAACCACCAGCCTTAGTCAGGAGCCGTTACACTTGCTTACAAATACAGAAGTTTTACAAATCTATAGATAAAGCTATCAATCTGGGTGGGGGAGTTGACCACCAGAGGGCCTGATTGTCCCAAAGCTTACCCCCCAGCCCCAGCCCAGGCGGTAGGGGTGACAGCCCACGGCAACCCCCAGGGCGCAGGAGTACCATGGTCCCTAGCCAGGCCTAGTCCTAGGCATGGCTAGCCCCTATCCCCGTGACAAGTGATCTGGCCCTTGCCCACCGGGGTACCTATCCCTGAGCCCCGTCCGGCAAGAGGTGACCTTAACCAGGGTATTTTGTTTTTGTTTCTATTTTCTATAAAAAAGAACCTAAAAATCTTTTAGATTGATTACTTTAGATTCAGGGCTAACTATAGCCAACCAGATCCAAATAGAGTGGTTATAGGCTTTCTATGACCTTTTATCGCCATCGTTCATTTTCCTGTCCCCTTTTCAAGTCCCTGGTATTGGTCGCATAATCGCAACAGCCGAAACACCCTGGCCTGCGTCAGATCAGCGGCGTAGTTCCAGTTTGTTCTATTGTTCAGCCTTACCCCAGGGACCGATCTGACCCTGGGGTAAGGCTGGGCCCTATCCGCCCTACTAACCTATCCTCATCCTATGGAACACCAACCTTTGAAGCTTGCCGTCTATGGAAAAGGGGGCATTGGCAAATCCACCACCAGTTGCAATATCTCGGTTGCCCTGGCGAAACGAGGCCGTAAGGTTTTGCAGATTGGCTGTGACCCTAAGCACGACAGCACCTTTACCCTGACGGGCTTCCTCATCCCCACCATTATCGATACCCTGCAGGAACGGTCCTTCCACTATGAGGATGTCTGGGCAGAGGACGTGATCTATAAGGGCTATGGCGGTGTGCACTGCGTTGAGGCGGGTGGCCCCCCGGCGGGAGCGGGCTGTGGTGGCTACGTGGTGGGGGAAACGGTAAAACTCCTGAAGGAACTCAACGCCTTTGACGAGTTTGATGTAATTCTGTTTGACGTGCTCGGGGATGTAGTTTGCGGAGGGTTCGCCGCTCCCCTCAACTACTCTGACTATTGCATGATCGTCACCGATAACGGCTTTGATGCCCTATTTGCCGCCAACCGCATTGCCGCCTCCGTGCGGGAAAAGTCCCGGACCCACCCCCTGCGCTTGGCCGGATTGATCGGTAACCGTACCGCTAAGCGTGACTTGATTGATAAGTACGTGGAGCATGTGCCCATGCCGGTGCTAGAAATCCTGCCCCTGATTGAGGATATTCGGATCTCTCGGGTGAAGGGCAAGACGGTGTTTGAGATGGCGGAAACCGATCCTGGTCTGGAGCCGGTGTGCCAGTATTACCTGAATATTGCTGACCAGATCCTGGCCCGGCCGGAGGGGGTGGTGCCTCAGGAAACCGCCGATCGCGACCTGTTCAGTCTGCTCTCGGACTTCTACCTAAACCCCCCCGCTGGGGCGCCCCAGACCCCCCTGGAGGATTTGGACCTGATGATGGTGTAACCCCAGCGTCCCAATGCCCGATTTCCAGTTCCTCTTTAGACTTTGACGGGCCCTTTTCTGGTTTAATCAGTTCTGGTTTAATCAGTCTCTGCATAGACGGTTGAGACAGTCCAGGGCCCTGGAAAGAGGATCTGTGAATAGTCAAGAACTGCGGCGATCGCTCAGGCTAAAGTGGTTAACCTACTACCGCCATAACCGCCAGTGGATAGACAAATTGGGCATCTGGGTAAACGCTGGGGGCCAACGCCGCCCCTCCGCCAGTTTTATGCTAGGCACCCTGGCCACCCTGGAACCGGACCTGGCCAGCCTACTGCCCCTGGTGGTGGACCTCAGTAATAGCCCCGATCACATCATTGCCGCCCTGGGTTTGAATATCAACCCGGTGGAGGCCCTCAAGGCCCTGGAACAGGAGCACAAATTGTTGCCCAGCCCAGGGCAGGAGTTCTTGCCCAGCCCAGGAGAGGCGGAGATTTCCCTATCGCCGGTGACCCCCACCTACGACGATGATGCCTGTAGCGGCGTTGGCGATCGGGAGAACGATAGACCCCGGCCCTAGTGGCCCGTCCCTTACCCTACAACCTTGCCATGACCCTTGCCCAAACCCAACCCCAAGCCCTGGAATTTGACTGCGACACCGGCAACTACCATACCTTTTGTCCGATTAGCTGCGTGGCCTGGCTTTACCAAAAAATTGAAGATAGCTTTTTCCTGGTGATTGGTACAAAAACCTGTGGCTACTTTCTCCAGAATGCCATGGGGGTGATGATTTTTGCCGAGCCCCGCTACGCCATGGCGGAGCTGGAGGAGGGGGATATTTCCGCCCAATTAAATGATTACGAGGAGCTGAAGCGACTCTGTGAAGATATCAAGCGCGATCGCAACCCCTCCGTCATCGTCTGGATTGGCACCTGCACCACCGAAATCATCAAAATGGACCTGGAGGGGCTGGCCCCCCGCCTGGAGGCGGAAATCGGTATCCCCATCGTAGTGGCCCGGGCCAACGGTCTGGACTATGCCTTTACCCAGGGAGAGGATACGGTGCTGGCGGCCATGGCCCAACGCTGCCCCACCAGTGCCGAGGTGACCAGCCCCGCCGAGAAGGACGAACGCCATAGCCTGCAAAGGCTGCTCAGCTTTGGTCGCAAAAAGGAAGAGGTGGAGGCGGAGGCTGCCAGTTACCATGACCACCCCCCCCTGGTGTTGTTTGGATCGGTGCCCGACCCGATTGTCACCCAGATCAGCCTGGAGCTGAAAAAGCAGGGTATCAAGGTCTCGGGTTGGCTACCGGCCAAACGCTACACCGAGTTGCCCACCATTGACGAGGGGTACTACGTGGCTGGTATTAATCCCTTCCTCTCCCGCACCGCCACCACCCTGATGCGGCGCCGTAAGTGCAAGCTAATCGGTGCCCCCTTCCCGATCGGTCCCGATGGCACCCGCGCTTGGGTGGAGAAAATCTGCTCCGTCTTTGGCATTGAGCCCCAGGGTCTGGATGAACGGGAGGCCAAAATTTGGGACTCCCTGGAGGATTATCTGCAGATTATTCGGGGTAAGTCGGTTTACTTCATGGGGGATAACCTGCTGGAAATTTCCCTGGCGCGGTTTCTTACCCGCTGTGGCATGACGGTTCAAGAGATTGGCATCCCCTACATGGATAAGCGCTATCAGGCGGCGGAACTGGCCCTGCTGGAGCAAACCTGCCGGGAAATGGGGACACCCCTGCCCAAAATCACCGAAAAGCCCGATAACGACAACCAGATTCAGCGTATCCAGGCCCTACAACCCGATCTGGTGATCACCGGCATGGCCCACGCCAACCCCCTGGAGGCCCGCGGGATCAGTACCAAGTGGTCGGTGGAGTTTACCTTCGCCCAAATCCATGGGTTTAGTAATGCCCGGGACATTCTGGAGCTGGTCACCCGACCCCTGCGCCGCAACACCAGCCTCAAGGATCTGGGCTGGGAGAAGCTGGTTAAGGAGGAAGCCAGGGTGTAAACCTACCGGAGGTGCCAGGGTTGTTTCTACCGACTCCTGGCACCTTTATCTACCCAGGTCTACCGACCACCCTCTCGCCATTCCCGAGCCCCATTTCCCCCCTGGGGAACCCCCACCGGTTGGGTAACCTTGGTGGGGCCCAGGTGACCCAATTGGTCTTCGTAGGGGAGTCCCAGCATGCCGCTGTAGAGCTTGACGTACTCCACCGCCGACTTGGACCAGCTAAAGTCCTCGGCCATGGCCCGCTGCTGCAAGGCTCGCCAGGCGTCCTTATAGCGATAGCCCTCCCAGGCGCGAATCAGGCAGGTAAACAGATCCAGGGGTTCGTAACGGTCGAAACAATAGCCGGTCCCCCCTTGATGTTCGGGGTCGTGGTGCTGCACCGTATCCACCAGGCCACCGGTGCGGCGAACAATGGGAATGCAACCGTAGCGCATGGCAATCAACTGGCTGATGCCACAGGGCTCGAACCGGGAGGGCATCAGGAAAGCATCGGCGCCAGCGTAGATGCGGCGGCCCAGCCCTTCGCTATAGAGCAGGTAGGTGGCCATGCGGCCGCGGTAGCGGGAGGCCATTTGCCAGAGCTGGGTTTCGTAGTAGCGATCGCCCGTACCCAGCAAGATAAACTGGGCATCGGTGTAGGAGAGGAAGCGATCGAGGATTTGTAGAATCAAGTCCAGCCCCTTCTGCTCCACCAGGCGCCCCACCAAACCCACTAAAAATGCCTTGGAGTTCACCTCCAGACCCAGTTCCTCCTGGATGGCCACCTTGTTATGGCGGCGCTGGTCTAGACTGTCGGCCGTGAAGGGCTGTTGCAGATACTTATCCACCGCTGGGTTGAACACTTCCTGGTCGATACCATTGAGAATGCCGCTCAGTTTGCCGCTAACAAAGGAGAGCAGACCCTCCAGGTCTTCACCGTAGTCGGCGGTCTGAATTTGGCGAGCATAGGTGGGGGAAACGGTGTTGACGCGATCGGCAAACTGTACCGCCGCCGCCATGGTGTTGTGTCCCTGCATATACCACGGGCACCAGGTGATCTGCTCCAGTTGCCAACGCCAGGGGCCTTGGTAAGCAAGGTTGTGAATGGTAAAGACCGTTTTAATATCAGGGGTTTGGTGCATCCACACCGGAATCATACCCGTATGCCAATCGTGGCAATGGATGATCTGGGGTTTCCAGTAGTTCCAGGCGAATTCCGCCGCCCCGTTGGCAAAGAAGGTAAAGCGCCAGAACTCATCCTCACCGGCATAAACCTTGCGGGGGTCAAAGGCTGGGTGACCAAATAGGTAGAGAGGGACGTCAGAGCCCGGCAGGATGGTTTCATAAATAGCAAAGTCATTAAACATGGCATTACCCCGCCACACTGGCTCTGCTGGAATATCAACCTTATCGGGTAGAAAGCCGTAGTAGGGGATGAGAACCCGCACGTCATGTCCCATGCGACGCAGCACCTTGGGTAACGACCCCACCACGTCCCCCATGCCGCCAACCTTGGCCAGGGGCGCTGCCTCCGCCGCCACAAAAAGAATATCCATGTTGCTCCCCTACTGCATTTGCCTAGGTCCCGTCTACGAGGGTGTGGGCATTCTGCCTAGATCCCTAATGCGGTTGCGGCATGGGGCCAACAATAGCTTGGTAAAGCCAGGAAACCTAATGCTTGGGGACAGTAGATATCAAGACCATGGCAATATACTTACCCCCCAATTGGGTTTTCAAACATCGGCAAGACTTAAGCGGAGGTTTCTACATCGTGATTTCACAATCACAACTCAACTTTAAAGTTTGTTGCAAAACTGGATTGGATAAGGTTTCCTGATTAAGCTGACTCAGTGATAATACTGATCGTTGAAGTACTTAGTATACCTGCTCAATGCAGGGGTAGTTTCAAACAAATGCGTCTTCCCTAGCCACTATCTGCGTCTACCTTGTTTGTTCTGTGTCCCGCGCTCCAGCATCACCTAGGTTGACTCTGATTCAACTACTGGCCTCTCTACCTAGTTTTAGTCCTATATAGCTAAGGCTTTTTTATCTGCTGAATAGCCAACTTTCCCCGTCTCTTCTCCATGTGTTAATCAGCTCTCTAGAGTTGATTGAGGCTGAGGAGCGCGATATCAATCTGAGGCTTATATAAGTTCTACAGTCGTTTTTATCAGACTGATATATGGCCCCTGTGACCAATTCTAGGAATTCCAAGGCTTCTGCTAGTTGAGTCACACCTCGTTCAGAATCCGCTATAGCCATGGGCAAGCAGGTGGTCTGCTGACCGTCGCCAAACTTTTACAGTTGGAGTCTTAGTTGAATGAGGACGGTCAGAGTGCCCATCTGGACCTGACTTTTACATATCAGCTCTGTCCTATGTGTTGTGGCTAAAGGCTGTATGTATCACACTCAATCGGCT
>JAYKIM010000231.1:0-16252 GCA_035286245.1 Cyanobacteriota bacterium
TTAAGGGGCTGTGGGCCAACTTCGATATTGATATTACAGAAGACGATATTGCCGTCGCCCGTCAAGAGATGGCGGATATTTTTGGTGTATTTGATCACTCATAACGGTGACTCCCTTATCCGCTTACCCATTCCCTATGCCCTCTTCCCCAAAAAATCCATAATCTCCCGATAAAACTCCACTCCCTTCCCCTCACTACTTTTCGCCGTCACCACCACCCCCAATGTTTCGACCAAAGACCCGATCGCCCCATCACAAACCAGATCCAAAAGCTTACTTAAATCATCTTGGTTTTGCTGCCCATAGGCCAACGCATTAATATAATCATTGCGGATTTGGTTATCGATCACCACGATCGGATAGCCCGCTCGAATCAACAGCAAATTCATGAGTAACCGACCCGTGCGACCATTGCCATCCCGAAACGGATGGATCGACACAAACCGATAATGGGCGATTGTGGCATATTCAATCGGATGCAAACCCAAAGCCGCCTCAGAATTGAGCCAAGTCACAACATCATGCATTAGCTGAGACAGCAAATAATGGGGCGGATAACGGTAATTCGTTCCCGCTGCCATCACATCCAACCTCCGATAACTCCCTGCCTCCTCTGGGTTAATTTTGCGGAGAATCAGATTATGAATTTGTTTAATTTCCCACTCCCTAATTTTCGTCTCCTGCTGGGCCAATGCTTCAATGTAAGCTATCGCCTCCTGGTGCCCAATCACTTCTAAATGCTCGTCCAGCGTCTTACCGCCGATCGTAATCCCCTTCGTTAACACCAACTCCGTTTCACTCTGGGTTAACGTATTACCCTCGATCGCATTCGAGTTATAGGTAAACTGAACGTCATAGCGTTTTTTAAGTTCAGCTACGATCGTTTGATCAAAGGGTCTAAAGCCATCTAACCATCCTTTGAGTTTATCAATTTCCGCGAACTTATCTCGATCATTCACCCTTAAATAGTCCTGGATTAACGCCGTTACAGAAAATCCTGATTGTTGAGTTAAACCAATCAGGTGTTGAATAAATCTCTCGTATAAGTTAGTCTCAACGACCGTCTGCATATCCTATGTGCCAACTCACTTGAGATAGCACCTTTATCATAAGTTACCGTCTCAAGTGAGGTGAACTATTTATGGTCATGCCATTTGAGAGCATGCGAATCTACCAAGGGACGCTGTCCGACTGGCGCTAGGGCTCCCTGGCCGGGTGACTGGCCCTTACGGCCTGGCTCTCCGGCAAAACCCTTTCTGGCCCTGCCTCCACGATAAAAAACAGTTGCTTGTCGGGAGTTCCACCTACTTTTCTGGCTGGGGGTCGAAGATAGCCAGGCCAGGAAAACTTTGCCCCGGAGATAGTCCAATTTCGGTAACTTAAGCGATGATAGTACCAGAGTATTGATGGATGCTGCCATGAATCGCTACCTGATTGGCGCCGTGATGGCGGGCCTGGTGCTACTGGGGATGGCCGGGGCGGGCCGCCTGTTTGCTGACCCGGGGCAGACTGGCCAGGTGGCAAAATCCAAGGCATCCGCCGCAGTGGGCAGCTTGCCGGTGGAGCAGGCGGGCCGTTTAGTCAGGCGGCAAAGTGATCCCCAGGGGGCGTCCACCGCCGCTGTCGGCGCCAATGTCTCCAATGCCCCGGGCAGCAGCCGGTCCCAACCCGCCAGTACTCCGGCCCAACCCGCCACCACCCGGGCCCAAACTGCGCCCCCGGTCACCATCAGCCCTAACCAGGCTATTCCAGCCCAAACTACCCCCACCGTCCCCAGTGGGGACATTTCCCCCCTGCAGCCCGACCTGGTTCGCCCCGGCGGTGATCAACCCCAGCCCAACCCCGAGTTGGACGCCATTCCGGCGCTCTGGTAGAAGATTTTACGGGTTTATAGCCATGGCACCCCCCCAGTTACGCCCCTACCAGGTGGACCTGATTAACGATCTGTACCGCCAGATTAACCAGGGTCACCGCCGCATCGCCATCGTGGCCGGCACCGGCGCTGGCAAAACCGTGATCGGTGGTCAAATTTGTGCCCATGCCGGGGCCGCTGGTAAGCGGCTGATGTTTCTGGTGCACCTGGATGTGCTGGTGGGGCAAACCTACGAGAAAATGAAAGCCTTTGGCTTGCAGTGCGGGTTTATCAAGGCGGGTTGGGAGGAAAACCGGGAAGCCCCCATGCAGATCGCCAGCATTCAAACCATGGCCAAGCGTCGTTGGTGGAAGCAATGGTCTGCCGACGTGGTGTTCTACGATGAGGGCCACATCACCCTATTTAGTCAGGTGGGCAAGGCGGTGCTGAAAACCTTTCCGGAGGCCGTCCACCTGGTCATGACCGCCACCCCGGAGCGGCTCGGCAAGGAACAATTGGGGGACTACCTGGATACCCTGGTGGCTTCGCCGGTGCCGGGTCAGTTGCAGCAGATGGGCTACCTGGCGCCGATGCGCTACTACAGCATGCCCCAGGATGGCCTGGCCAATCTCACCGGGGTCAAAACCGTAGCGGGGGACTACGACGAGGCGGGGCTGAAACAGGCCTGCGATCGCCCCGAGTTGATCGACAAAATTGTTCGGGAATGGCAGCGGGTCTGCCCCGGCAAACGCACCATTGCCTTCTGCGTGGATCTCGAGCACGCCCGCCACGTGGCGGAGGCCTTTCGCCGGGCCGGCATTGCCGCCGATACGGTGGCGGGCCACACCCCCATCAAGGAACGCCAGCAGCTCTACGCCGATCTGCGCCAGCAGCAGTTGCTAGTGTTGACCTCCTGCAATGTGATTAGTATCGGCTTTGATGAACCCAGCGTGGAGGTGGGGCTGATGCTGCGCCCCACCCAGTCCAGCGCCCTGCACCTGCAGCAGATCGGTCGGGTAATGCGCATCTCCCCCCACACTGGCAAACAGGCCGGTATCATCCTCGACCAGGCGGGTAATCTGCAGCGGCTGGGTTTTCCGGAGGACATTCAGGACTACAGCCTGCCGCAGCAGCAGCAGGGGTCAGGGGGAGGCAAGCCCCCCCCCACCAAGCCCTGTCCCCAGTGTGGCCGGATTGTGCTCTCCTTTATTGCCCGCTGTCCGGAATGCGGTCACCAGTGGATTAGCGATCGCCCCCTCAACCTGGAGGATATGGTGGAGATTTACTCCGCCCACCAGGCCCATCAAATCAACGACCTACCCACCCTGATCGAACTTTTCCACAGTCACCGCCGCCGGGCCTATGCGCGACAAAATGCCCCCACCTGGGCGGAGCGATCCTTCTGGGAGCACTGTGGTCGCCATCCCCAAGCCAGTTGGTACCGGGGCTCCCTGTTTGGCCCCAACCCCAACCCTCAGCAAATGCTGGACTACTTTGCCTACCTGCAAAAAAGCGCCAAGCGCCTGGGTAAATCCCAGGAGTGGATTGTGCAGGAGTTTGAGAAGGAATGTGGCGGGGGCAGTTGGCAACAGCTGGCCACTTGGCGATCGGCCTGAGGGGTGGTCCCATAGGGGGGGATTTTTAGTCAGTAAGCAGTTGGACCGCTCTACCCTAGGTGTTCTGCCACGCTTCCCCTCCGTTCCAGGTAGCTACCGCAGTCACCGGATCGGTTAGGATAGCACTGCGCTACCATTTAAATATCCCCTGGGTCAGACGCTGACTTTGTCTCCTCGGTGTTTTGCTCGCAATTATGTCGCTATAAGCTCAGGTGAGCCATGGTCCATCCCTTCCGTGTTGGTGTCGCTGGCCCCGTCGGCTCTGGCAAGACGGCGCTGGTGGATAGTCTTTGTAAGGCGCTGCGCGATCGCTACTCCATCGCCGTGGTCACCAATGATATCTACACCCAGGAGGATGCCCAGTTCCTGGTGCGCAGCCAGGCCCTCAGCCCCGATCGCATCCTCGGGGTGGAAACCGGTGGTTGCCCCCACACCGCCATTCGGGAGGATGCCTCCATGAATCTGGTGGCGATCGAAACCCTGGAGGCCCGCTTTGACCCCCTGGATTTTGTCTTTGTGGAGAGCGGTGGAGACAACCTGGCCTCCACCTTTAGCCCTGAACTGGTGGACCTCACCCTCTACGTGATTGATGTGGCCGCAGGGGACAAGATTCCCCGCAAGGGTGGCCCCGGCATCACCAAATCTGACTTTTTGGTGATTAATAAAATTGATCTGGCCCCCCTGGTGGGGGCCAGCCTCACGGTGATGGAGCAGGACGCCCGGCGCATGCGGGGGGATCGGCCCTTTGGCTTTACCAACCTGAAGACCCAGACTGGTTTGGCCACCATCATTGATTTTATTCAGTACCATGGCGGCTCTGCTCCGGGCTGACATCCCTGAGATCGGCGGTAGTAGCACATCTTAACCGCACCCCGACATACCGTCTAACTTATCTGCCAGTAGCTCTCTTTTGAGAATATAAGGTTGCCCTACCTCTCAAGGTGATTTGCTGCTGTAAGTACTGAGCTACCTCCCATAGATCCGACATCATATGGGTAGGGCGAAAGTCCTGCAGATAGTTACTACTGCGAATGCCGCAGGTAAGGGCCACGGTGTCCATCCCAAGAGCTTGACCCGCCATGATATCTGCCTCGGTATCACCAACCATATAGGACTGTCGAAGACAGTATCCTTGCTGTTGTTGGGTAGTGACGGCGGCCTGCAACCGTTGCACCTTATGGTTGGCCTGGTTAGTATAGGCGGCCCCTAGGCTATTCATGCCAAATAGGTCGCTCACTGCCCAAGTCAGGTTTTCTTGGGTAAGGAACCTTTGCACCTGGTCCGGACAGCGGAGGGTCACCACCACCACCCTGATTTGACATTGCCGCAGCAGGGTCAAAGCATCATAGACGCGGGGTTGGATGCTGTCATGCTCTAGCAGACTAGGGTGATTAACCGTCTGACTAACCCGGTTAAGAAAGGTATCAATGTGCTGACCCTCCAGACCTGACCAGTGGGCAATCTGGCGATCGGGGATACGGTTTTGCTTGAAAGTCCAAAACTGGGATTTAGTTAACTGGCGGATGGAGATCGGCTCCCCCGCCGCTGAGCACTGGCCTTCAACCCACCTTAATCCCTGCTCATAGGTGGCATAGTAGCGATCGGAAACATCAACAATGGGACCGTCAAAGTCACAGAAAATCGTCAATGGAGTCATAGGCTTAGACCGTTAACCCCTTTTCCTGGGGAAAGAGCAATGGTCACACAGTGGATTTCATGCAACAGAACCTTTGTCAACCAATTCTTCATGATTCTTATGATTTATTTATCCTAGCAGCTCAATGGAGAAATGACCATCGGTAACTCACCGGAGGGGGCTGTTGAGAGGGGATGGCTTAACCA
Organism: Cyanobacteriota bacterium; assembly: GCA_035286245.1. Taxonomy (GTDB): domain Bacteria; phylum Cyanobacteriota; class Cyanobacteriia; order Phormidesmidales; family Phormidesmidaceae; genus Nodosilinea. The sequence goes on from JAYKIM010000231.1 coordinate 5,311, forward strand.
AAAACCAAGTGCCCTAGAGCTGCTATACAGTAGTAGTTGGGTAAACACCCCTTGGGCCGTACCCCTTAGGGCTAGGCAATGGCTCAAGGGTGAAGCCTGGACAGAGATGCTGCTTGGCTGCTGTTATTTTGGCCCTGGCGATCTCCAGGGCGGTAGACCGCATCAGTCCCGTTCTAGACGGCTGGGGGCGGCGGATCATGGAGAGAAAAATAGCGGTGAAGAAACGGAACTGGCTAACGTGGATAGCGATGGGACTGATGCTGGTTAGTTTAACGGCCTGCAGCGTACCCCGAATTAGGGCTGAAGACCGATTATTTCTACCAGTCACGGTGGATTTTCTAGATCACTATTCCCTGGCCCAGCAGCCCTTTGGGGACACCACCCTGGGGGGGCTGTCGGCCCTGGCCTATGACCGACAACGGGACCGATTTTACGCCCTCAGTGATGATCGGGGGCAATACGGCCGCAGTCGTTTCTACCAGCTAGCCATTGGCTGGCGACTCCAGCAGGATGGCCAACCGGGTTTTGACACCGTCACCCTTGAGTCCGTAACAGCACTACGCAACCAGGAGGGTAACCCCTTCAGTCCGGGCTATTTGGATCCCGAAGGCATGGCCCTGGCTCCAAATAATCGCCTGTGGATTAGCAGCGAAGGGGATGACCGACAAAACGCGCCGCCCTTGATCGGCGAGTTCGATCGCACCACGGGGCAGTTGCAGCGCACCTTAACTATCCCCTCCCGCTTTTTAGCAGGGCGCTCCGCCGCTGGGGAGGTCGGTATTCGCAACAACCTGGGGTTCGAGGCTTTGACGATCACCGCCGACTCAGGTCTGGCCGCCGCCAGGGAACCCTTCCGTCTATTTACCGTCAGTGAATCGGCTCTGGCACAAGACTATGACAATGACCCCAGTCGGCCCCTGTATAGTCGTTTTCTCCATTATTTGGTCAGTCCAGAGCAAACCACCCTGATCGCCGAACAGGCCTACCCCCTGGACTTAGAACCCAGTGGGGCGATCGTCAATGGGGTCACCGCCCTGCTGGCGATCGACCCGGGCGGACACTTTTTAGCCCTGGAACGGGCCTACGGTCTGCGGGGATTTGGCGTCAAACTTTACCAGTGGGCCACGGGCGGAGCTACGGATACCTCTAGCTTGCCTAGTCTGGCACCCCCTGGTCAGGACCTCAGGCCCATTGCTAAGCAATTGGTGGTGGACTTTAAGGATGCTCCCTGCCCTGTGGATAACCTGGAGGGCATGGCCCTGGGGCCCCGCTTACCCGATGGCAGTCAAAGCCTGATTTTAATCACCGATAATAATTTTCAGCCAGAGGTGAAGAGCCAGTTGATTTTGCTACGATTGCGAATGTAGGAGAAGGCGATTGGGATCAGGTTAAAGCCTGCTAATCCTTGGTTTGCCATGGGCTACGCAGATATTTCTAAGCCAGGGGTTTACAGGGTCTCTAAACCTGGTAGATTGTCTTGGTATCAGCAACACGAATACTCATTGATATGAAAGTCCTTGTCATTGGCGGTGATGGTTATTGCGGGTGGGCAACCGCCCTATATCTTTCCAATCGTGGCTACGAAGTCGGTATTCTCGATAGCCTGGTGCGTCGGCACTGGGACGCCCAGCTACTGATCGAAACCCTGACTCCGATCTCCCCCATCCAGGCTCGCCTGCAACGCTGGAAAGACCTCACTGGCAAGCACATTGAACTCTATATCGGTGATATTAACGACTATACCTTTCTAGAGCGTTCCATGCTCACCTTTGCACCGGATGCCGTGGTGCACTTTGGGGAACAGCGCTCCGCTCCCTTCTCGATGATTGATCGCGAGCACGCTGTACTCACCCAGGCCAATAATGTGTTGGGTAATCTCAACCTGCTCTATGCCCTGCGAGACCATTTCCCCGACTGCCATCTGGTCAAGCTAGGTACCATGGGCGAGTACGGCACCCCAAATATCGACATCGAAGAGGGGTACATCACCATTGAACATAATGGTCGCAAAGACACCCTGCCCTATCCTAAGCAACCCGGCTCCTTCTATCACCTCAGCAAGGTACACGACTCCCACAACATTCACCTGGCCTGTAAGATTTGGGGGCTAAGGGCTACCGATCTAAACCAGGGGGTGGTTTACGGGGTGCTGACGGAGGAAACCGGCATGGACGAGCTGTTGATTAATCGGCTCGATTACGACGGTATCTTTGGCACCGCCCTTAACCGCTTCTGTATTCAAGCTGCGGTTGGCCATCCCCTGACGGTATACGGTAAGGGAGGTCAGACCCGCGCTTTCCTCGACATCCGTGACACGGTGCGCTGTGTGGAAATTGCCCTAGGGAACCCCGCCAACTCAGGCGAATTCCGGGTCTTTAACCAGTTTACTGAAATGTTCAGCGTGGGCGACCTGGCCATGATGGTGAAAAAAGCCGGTACTACCCTGGGGTTAAATGTGGATGTTGATTACCTCGACAATCCTCGGGTAGAGGCGGAGGATCATTACTTCAACGCCAAGAACACCAATCTGCTAGACCTGGGTCTACAGCCCCACTACCTGTCAGATTCGCTGCTAGATAGCCTGTTAAACTTTGCTGTCAAATACCAGGGGCGGGTTGATCAAGCTCAAATCCTGCCTAAGGTGAGTTGGCGACGTTCCTGATGGATCTTGAGACCGAGGTAATTGCCCTATTGGTCCATTACTTCTCTCCTGTCCTTACTTCCCCCGTTCCCCGATATAGCCCTAGCCCGGCAGACTCCGGAATGACGGTGGGGCAAAGCTGACTGGAGCGTCTTAGCCCCACCAGGCAAGCCAGGGTTGCCGCTTTGGTGTCTCCTAGGGCGAGACATTTGTTAGTGTGGAATGGGCCGGTTAACCCTGTTCAAGCCGTTCTGGTCAAAAGCTATATCCCTTACCCTATCCCTTCCCTATGCGCATTGCTCTCTTCACTGAGACCTTCTTGCCTAAGGTAGATGGCATCGTTACCCGACTGAAACACACCGTCGATCACCTGCAGCGGATGGGGGATGAGGTTATGGTGGTGTCTCCCGAAGGGGGGCTACGGGAATATCGAGGAGCTCAAATTTATGGGGTGTCGGGGTTCCCCCTCCCCCTCTATCCGGAGCTCAAGTTGGCCCTACCCCGGCCAGCCATTGGGGAAGCCCTGGAGGGGTTTCAGCCAGACCTTATCCATGTGGTGAATCCGGCGGTGTTGGGGCTAGCGGGGATTTATTACAGCAAAACCATGGCTATCCCCCTGGTGGCCTCCTACCATACCCATCTGCCCAAGTACCTGGAGCACTACGGTCTGGGCATGCTGGAGGGGTTAATGTGGGAAATCATTAAGGCCATGCACAATCAGGCCCAGCTGAACCTTTGCACCTCTACGGCCATGGAGCTGGAGCTGGCGGAGCACGGGGTAGAGCATCTGGCGGTATGGCAACGGGGGGTGGATACGGAGCTATTTCGACCGGCCCTGGCCAGCCAGTCGATGCGCGATCGCCTTTCCCAGGGCCATCCTGAAGCCCCCCTATTGCTCTACATTGGCCGTCTGTCCGCCGAGAAGGAAATTGATCGGATTAAGCCCATCCTGGAAGCCATTCCGGAGGCACGGTTAGCCCTGGTGGGGGATGGACCCTACCGGGCCGAACTGGAGGTCCACTTTGCCCATACCCCTACCCACTTTGTGGGGTATCTAGCTGGGGAAGACCTGGCGGCTGCCTACGCCTCCGCGGACGCCTTTATCTTTCCCTCCCGCACCGAAACTCTCGGCCTGGTGCTGCTGGAGGCCATGGCGGCGGGCTGCCCGGTGGTGGCGGCTAACTCCGGTGGAATCCCGGACATTGTCACCGATGGGGTGAATGGTTTTCTGTTTGACCCTAGGGATGACCAGGGGGCGATTAATGCCACCCGTTGCCTGGTGGCCACCGGTAAGGAACGTGAAATCCTCCGCCAAAATGCAGTGGCTGAGGCCGAACGCTGGGGTTGGGCGGCGGCCACCCGGCAGCTGCAGGGTTTTTATCAACAGGTACTAGCCCAGCGATCGCTGCCCATGGCGGCCTAGGCTGTCAACCCTACTGGGGTTGAGGGGTGGGAGTTGGGGTAGGGCGAGCGGTGTAGGGAGCGCTGACGAACCCCAACTCGAATAGCTGTTGGTAAGCCTTTTGCCCTAATTCCCGACCGGGCTGTTGACTGCGGAGAATCTCCATCAACAGGGGGACAGCCAGGTCCGGTTGGTTTTTAGCCCGGTAGACCAGGGCTAACTGGTAGGATACCTCGTCCCGCAGTTGGGCGGCCTGGAGGGCCTGTTCGCGATGGGTGCGATGAATGGCGGTATCCACACCGACAAACATCTGAGCCAGATCCTGGTAGTAAACGGAGATTTGGTTCAGGGTTTCCCGGGCGGTTTTGAGCTTTGTCTCGGCGGTGGTGTAGTCTTGCTTACCAATTGCGGCCTCCGCCTCCGCCCGTAATTGGTTGGCCCCCTCCAGACTGAGGGTGGTGGAGGATAGATTGCCGGGGCGCACCGGGGTGGTTTGGCTGGCGGGCTGGGCCAGGCCAGTGGGGGCCTTCACCCCTCCGTAAACCCCTACCGTTAGGAGGCAAAGGGCAAGGAGAGGGAGCCTGGACAAAGAGGAAGCGGGCGGAAGAGCTGAACCCATAACAATGACGATCACCTACGAAGGAACCTGGACGAAACACCTAAAAATCCTGGGTTATCTTATCATTTCGCTATGGTTCCCTCCTAACTAACTATGACGTTTTCCCAACTGGCCGCCGTTGCCCCCGCCGATCCCCCCCCCGGCGGTTCAGATTGGTGGGGGGAAATTCTGCAGCGGGGTGGAGAGGAACTGCGGGTGATGAAGCTTCCCGATCGCTTCACCACCCGCCTGAGACAGCCATCGGACCTGATCGCCCTGCGGGATTACCTGCAGCCCCTGGGGGTACGGGCGGTGGGCGGCGGGCAACTGGTGGAGTGGCAGGTCAACCCCGCCGACCTGGAGAATTCTCTGATCCGGGCTCGACACCATCCGGCGGTGCAATTTGCCAGCCATGGCTATCGCCTGCTCACCAGCCCCCACACCTGGATCTACCTCACCGCCGAGGTGACCGTGCAGTTTAGCCCAGCCACCAGCCCGGCCCGCATGGCGGCAATTCTGACGCCCCTGGGCCTGGAAATTGACCATCCTCTGGTGGGCATCCCCGCCACTGTGGTAGCGGTGGTCACCGGTGGTGCCCAGGAAAACCCCCTTAAACTGGCCAACCGCCTGATCCGCCAGCCCGAAGTGCTGGCGGCGGAACCCAATCTGGTGGTGGAGACCAGTCAGCTCTACCGTCCCCGGGACAATCGCTACGGCCAGCAGTGGCACCTGTTTCACCAGGGGGGAGCCAACCTCAGCCCTAACTCCCACATTAATGCCGAGGCCGCCTGGGATATCACCCGGGGCAGCAGATCGGTGGTGATTGCCATTACCGACGATGGCTTTGATCTGAACCATCCCGACCTGCAGGGCCTGGGTAAATTGGTGGCCCCCCTGGACCTACAGGACCAGGACGCCGTGCCTCTACCTCAACGGCAGGAGGAAAACCACGGCACGGCGGTGGCGGGCTTAGCGGTGGGGGAGGAAAACGGCAGCGGCATTGTGGGGGTGGCCCCGGGCTGCGCCCTGTTGCCAATTCGCACCACCGGCTTCATTGATGACCGCAGCATTGAACAGCTGTTTGAGCAGGCGGTGCAGCGGGGGGCGGCGGTGATCGCCTGTAGTTGGTCACCGGCCTCCAACTACTTTCCCCTCACCCTGCGCCAGACCAACGCCATCACCCGGGCCGCCACCGAGGGTCGTAACGGTAAGGGTTGTGTGATTGTGTTCTCGGCGGGCAACGCCAACCGCCCCCTGAGCGGTACCGTTAATGAAGGCCAGTGGCCCCACAATGCCCTCAGCGGCCCTACCCAATGGTTGAGTGGTTTCGCCGTTCACCCCGATGTGATTGCGGTGGCCGCCTCCACCAGCCTGGCCACCAAGGCCGCCTATAGTAATTGGGGAACCTCTATCGCCATCGCCGCTCCCAGCAATAACGCCCCTCCCAATATGGCCCTGCCCCAGGTGGGTACGGTGCCCACCGGACCGGAGATCCGCCAGACCCTGCCGGGGTTGGGGATGGTCACCAGCGATCGCGGCGATGCCGCCGGCTACGACCCGGGTCACTACACCACCACCTTTGGGGGCACCTCCAGTGCCTGCCCCGTGGTGGCGGGGGTAGCCGGGTTGGTCCTGAGTGTCAACCCCCACCTCACCGCTCGCCAGGTGCGGGAAATCCTGCAAACCACCGCCGATAAGATCGTCGATCCTAACCCTGACCCCCAACTGGGGCTCAGCTACGGCACCTACGATGGCCGCGGCCACTCCCAGTGGTTTGGCTACGGCAAGGTAAACGCCTTTGCGGCGGTCCAGGCGGCCCAGCGCCTGGGCCAGGCCTGGCGACGGTTAACCCAAACCGTCAAGGTGGAGCAGGCTACCCCCGTGGCGATTCCCGATTACCCCGCCACCGGCGTCGATAGCCCCCTGGCGGTGACCCCATCCGGTCCCTTGGTGGATCTGCAGGTGCAGGTCCAGGTCAACCATGACTTTCTCGGGGACCTGAGCCTCACCCTGGTGGCCCCCAGCGGGGCCCAGGTGATGATCCAGGGACGCACCCTGGGGGGCCAGCGGGAACTGCGCCAGACCTACGGTTTAGCCACTACCCCAGCCCTGATTAACTTACTGGGGGAGGCGGTTCAGGGATCCTGGCGACTGCGGGCGATCGACCATGCCCCTGGTGCCACGGGACAGATTTTGGCCTGGGGCCTGACCCTGGGGTTGGGCTAGGCCCTGAGCTGACCGGCGCAGATTGGCTACAATGGCATTACCCGTTGATCGGTAACCCAGGGAAGACCCGGGTTACCGATCAACGGGCTCACCTGGTCTCTCCCCCCCGTTAATAAATCTATGGTTTGGCCCTTTCCCCCCCGCTCCCGCAAGTCCATTGCCCGCATCGAGGTAACCGGTGTGATTGGCGCCGCTACCCGCAAGCGAGTCCTGGAAGCCCTTAAGGACATCGAAGCCCGACGCTTCCCCGCCCTGCTGTTGCGGATTGATAGCCCCGGTGGCACTGTGGGTGACTCCCAGGAAATCTACACCGCCCTGCGGCAACTGGGGGAAAAAATCAAGGTGGTGGCCAGCTTCGGTAATATCTCCGCCTCGGGGGGCGTCTACATCGGTATGGGGGCCCAGCACATTATGGCCAACCCCGGTACCATCACCGGCAGTATTGGGGTGATCCTGCGGGGTAACAACCTGGAACGGCTGCTGGAGCGGGTCGGGGTTTCCTTTAAGGTGATTAAATCCGGCCCCTACAAGGATATCCTGGCCTTTGATCGGGAGCTCACCGATCCCGAGAAGGGGATTTTGCAGGAGCTCATTGACGTCAGCTACAGCCAGTTTGTTAAAACCGTTGCCGAGGCCCGGTCCCTGAGTGAAGCGGCGGTACGCGACTTCGCCGATGGTCGGATTTTTACCGGAGAGCAGGCCCTGGCCCTGGGGGTGGTGGATCGCCTGGGTAGCGAAGCGGAGGCCCAGCGCTGGGCGGCCGAACTCGCCGGTCTCAACCCCGACAGGGCGGAATGTATCACTGTTGGCGATAAAAAAAGCGGGCTGCGCCGGTTGCTCCCCGGTGATAGCCAGGTGCTTTCCTCAGCGGTGGGGGCTCCGGTCTGGTCGTCTCTGCAAAGCACCCTGGAGTGGCTAGACTTTGAGCAATCCACCAGCGGTTTACCCCTGTGGCTCTATCGTCCCTAGCTCTATCGTCCCTCAGAGAAGGTAGGATGGGAGCGGAAAACCTCAGTAGTCGTTTTCTGCGATCGCACCCCTGGCTCCGGTTTGCCCCCACGGGCAGCAGATCGGTCAGGGAACGATAACATCTTGGGAGGACTCGGTGTGAGCGGGCGAGTGTGGGCAATTCGGGGGGCGGTGACGGCGGCGGAAAACTCCAAGACGGCCATGGCGGAAGCAGTGGCAGAGCTGCTGGAGGCCCTGGAGGTGCGTAATCAGCTCGATCCCGCCTACATTATCAGCGCTACCTTTTCCGTCACCCGGGATCTAGACGCCCTCTTTCCCGCGGCGATCGCCCGCCAACGCCCCGGTTGGGATCGGGTGCCCCTGCTGGATGTTCAGCATATGCACGTGGCCGGTAGTCTGCCCCGCTGTATCCGTATTCTCATGTACGTACAATTACCCCCGGGTCAAGCGGCGGTTCAGCATGCCTACCTGCGAGAAGCCGAAGCCCTCAGGCCCGATTTACAGTATTCCAGCCCCTCCTGGCCCTGTTGAGAGCTAGGGGATAAAGGGAAAAGCCATCCTCACAAACTCTAGATATCTCCAACCTGAATGTAAGGTTTCCGCTAAGTCATCGGTAATTTCCCTGAATTAGGCTAACAGCTACGTAAATTGCTAAGTCAGTTGACGGTCTAAGGTTTCCGTAAGCTGGGTCGAGATCGGCCAGACACCTATAACTAGAAACGGATGGTGAAGGAAACCAGGCGTTTTCTATGGTTGGTTGACCGGCTCGGTTAGCGGGAAATCTAAAACCATGCTCAACTAGTGGTCCTTCAGCACGACTAGGTAATCTCCCATGCCAGCAACACCCCGTTACAATCCCGTTAGGGTCTCCCCAGCCCACTCTGCGAACACCAGCAACTTGAGCCGGGGTTCAGGAAGGAGGGCACTGGCGGTGGCCGAAAAAGAGCATGACGAATTCGCCCCATCGGACCTAGAGGTGACGGAAACCTCCCTGGCAACTGGCAAACATCTCTCCACCCCTGACCTGGTCCGTCTTTATCTGCAGGATATTGGTCGGGTGCAACTGTTAACCCGTGATGAGGAAGTAGCCGAAGCCCGCTATGTCCAGGGGTATGTGGAGCTGTTACACAGCCTGGAGCAAGCCGCTGCCACCCAGGGGGGGGCATTCTACGATCTCCATAGGCTGCTGCAGGCCCGTGATCGCCTCACGGCCCGCCTGGGCCACCGCCCTTCCCTGGCCCGGTGGGGGGCGGCCGTGGACCTGTCGCCAGCGGCGCTAAAGGTCACCCTAACCACAGGCAAGCAGGCCTGGGCCACCCTCCACGGCATTTCCCTGGCTGAGCTGGAAGGTCGCATTGCCCAGGGGGCGCGAGCCAAGGAACACATGATTAAGGCCAACCTGCGGCTAGTCGTGTCAGTAGCCAAAAAATATCAGAACCGCGGTCTTGATCTACTGGACTTAATTCAGGAAGGTACCCTGGGCCTGGAACGGGCGGTGGAGAAGTTCGATCCTGTCAAGGGCTATCGGTTTAGCACCTACGCCTACTGGTGGATTCGCCAAGGCATAACCCGGGCCCTGGCCAGCCAAAGTCGTATCATCCGGCTGCCGGTTCACATTACCGAGAAGATCAATAAAATCAAAAAGGCCCAACGTCTAATTACCCAAAAAACCGGTCGAACCCCCTCCCTGCAGGAGGTGGGGGAGATCTTGGGGATGGGGACGGCCGAAGTGCGAGAGCTACTGCTCCGAATTCCTCGAGCCATCTCCATGGAGAGCCGGATCGGGCAGGATCGGGATACGGAATTGGGGGATTTGTTGGAGGCTACCACCGCCTCCCCTGAGGAGACCCTGCTGCGGGACTCCCTCAAGCAGGATCTACATCAGATGATAGCGGAGTTGACCAGCCGCGAACGGGATGTGATTACCATGCGCTTTGGTTTAGGGGATGGCAACACCTATTCCCTGGCGGAAATTGGCCGGGCCATGGACCTGTCGCGGGAACGGGTGCGACAAATTGAATCTAAAGCAATGCAAAAGCTACGCCAACCCAGTCGGCGCCATCTCATCCACGATTATCTGGAAATCCTGGGCTAGCAGGGGAGGTCACGGCGCGCCATAATGACCCTATGGGCTTTACCACCCCATCCCGTCCTAGGGTTGAGTGCCGTGAGTGCTGACCACAACCACGATATCGATGCCATAATTCAGGGCTATTCCCAGGGCTATTTCTTGATGGCGGATGGGCATGGCGATCACTTGGGGTGGTACTCCAGTCGCCAGCGCACCTTAATTCCCCTGGATCAGCGCTTCCGCTATCCCCGATCGCTGCGTCGGGCGCTCAACCAAAACCACTTTCAGGTCTCCATTAACCGGGCCTTTGGGGCGGTGGTGGCGGGTTGTGCCGATCGGGCCACCACCTGGATTTCCCCGGAGCTGATGGAGGTCTACGGGGAGTTGCACCGGGCCGGCTGGGCCCACAGTTTTGAAACCTGGCGGGGGGATGAGCTGGCGGGGGGGGTGTTGGGGTTGGCGATCGGCGGTGCCTTTATCGGTGAATCGATGTTTTTCCGGATTCCGGAGGGATCCAAGGTGGCCCTGGTGAAGCTGGTGGATCACCTGCGGCGACAGCACTTTAATCTCTTTGACGCTCAGATGATGAACCCCCACCTGGCCCGCTTCGGAGCCTACGTGGTCGAGGATGGGGAGTATAAACGCCAGCTGCAGGTGGCCCTGACCCAACGCTGTGCATTTATTCCGTCTGAACCCGACTAACCCCGGGGGGGCAGGTTCCAAAGCGGCGGTCGGTAATCGGCGGGCAGGTAGGTGGCGGGAATGGTGCTGGCATTACCGTCCCGCATGGCCCCGTAGTGGGGGGATAGGATTTCGATGCCCGCCTGATTGCAGTGGTCCTGGACCTGCTGGTGGAGTTCGGAATAGATCTGCCCCAGCAGCTCTGGGTGGGTGGTGTAGGCCCGCAGCTGGTAGCTGACGTAGAAGTCATCCAGGGAGGTTTGCCAAACCGAGGGGCTGGGATCGGCCAGAATGTGGGAGGTGTCTTGGGCGGCGGCGATGAGGGTATCGTGCACCAGGCGCCAGGGCAGATCG
>JAYKIM010000232.1:0-3387 GCA_035286245.1 Cyanobacteriota bacterium
GGCCGGGATGAGGAAATTCGTCGGGTGATTCAGGTGTTGTCCCGCCGGAGTAAAAATAACCCGGTGCTGATTGGGGAGCCGGGGGTGGGCAAAACGGCGATCGCCGAAGCCCTGGCCCAACGGATTATCAATGGGGAGGTGCCGGAGTCCCTTAAGGGTCGCACCCTAATTTCCCTGGATATGGGGGCGCTGATTGCGGGGGCCAAGTTTCGGGGCGAATTTGAGGAACGGCTGCGATCGGTGCTGCGGGAGGTCACCGACTCCGCTGGCCAGATTGTGTTGTTCATTGACGAGCTGCATACGGTGGTGGGGGCAGGGGCTACCCAGGGCACCATGGATGCGGGTAACCTGCTCAAACCCATGCTGGCCCGGGGCGAGCTGCGCTGCATTGGCGCCACCACCCTGGATGAGTACCGCAAACATATCGAAAAGGACGCCGGGCTGGAACGGCGCTTTCAGCAGGTCTACGTGGGGCAGCCAAGCCCGGAGGATACCGTCTCTATCCTGCGGGGTTTAAAGGAGCGCTACGAGGTTCACCATGGGGTTAAAATCGCCGACAGCGCCCTGGTGGCGGCGGCCCTGCTCTCCGATCGCTACATTGCCGATCGGTTTTTGCCCGACAAGGCCATCGACCTGGTGGATGAAGCGGCGGCTAAGGTGAAGATGGCCATCACCTCTAAACCGGCGGACCTGGAGGCCCTGGACCGCAAGCTCATGCAACTGGAGATGGAGAAACTATCCCTGCAGACGGAGCACAATGGGGGTGGCGCCTACAGCCGCCGCGATCGACTGGAGTGCATCGACCAGGAGATTGCTGACCTGACCGCCCAGCAACAACACCTGGGGGGGCAGTGGCAGCGGGAAAAGCAGACCCTGGAGGCGATCAACAGCCTCAAGGAGGAGGAGGACCAGCTGCGCCTCCAGATCGAACAGGCGGAGCGGGCCTACGACCTGAACCGGGCCGCCCAGTTAAAGTACGGTCGCATGGAAACGGTGCAGCGCGATCGGGAGGCTAGGGAAGCGGAGCTGCTGGAGATTCAGGCCGAGGGTACCACCCTGCTGCGGGAGCAGGTCAGCCAGGCAGATATCGCCGAAATTGTCGCCAAGTGGACCGGCATCCCGGTGAATCGGCTGATGGCCTCGGAGCGCCAAAAGCTACTGAAACTCGAGGGCCACCTCCACGACCGGGTGATCGGTCAGGAGGATGCCGTCGCCGCCGTCGCCGCCGCTATTCGTCGAGCCCGGGCCGGTATGAATGATCCCGGCCGACCCCTGGGCTCCTTCCTGTTTATGGGGCCCACCGGGGTGGGTAAGACCGAACTGGCCCGCGCCCTGGCGGAGTTTCTGTTTGACCGTGAAGAGGCCATGGTCCGCATTGACATGTCGGAATACATGGAGAAAAATGCCGTCTCCCGCCTGGTGGGGGCGCCACCGGGCTACGTCGGCTACGAAGACGGCGGCCAACTGTCGGAGGCGGTGCGCCGCCACCCCTACTCGGTGGTGCTGCTGGACGAGGTGGAAAAGGCCCATCCCGATGTTTTCAACCTACTGCTGCAGGTCTTAGACGATGGCCGCATCACCGACTCCCAGGGGCACCGGGTTGACTTTCGCAACACCGTGGTGATCATGACCAGCAACATTGGCAGTGACCATATCCTGGAACTGGCCGGTGATGATAGCCGCTACGAAGAGATGCGGAAACTGGTGCTGAAGGCTCTACAAAAGCAGTTTCGGCCAGAATTCCTCAACCGGGTGGATGATCTGATTTTGTTCCACTCCCTGCGTCGGGCTGAACTGCGACAGATTGTCGCTCTGCAGGTGCGCCGGGTAGAGCGCCGCCTAGCAGACCAGAAGCTTAACCTGGCCATTTCCGATGCCGCCATCGACTTCATTGCCGACAGTGGCTATGACCCGGTGTACGGGGCAAGGCCCCTGAAGCGGGCTATCCAACGCCTGCTAGAGAACCCCATCGCCACCCAGATCCTGGAGACCCCCTTTCCCCCCGGTAGTACCCTTACCGTTGACCTGGGGGAGCAGGAGTTGGTGTTTACCAGTGCCCTACCCCCCAATCCCTTACCGGCTCTAGAGAGTCCCGCCCTGGTGGAAATGGCGATGGAAAGCCAGGTCTAAGACTATGCGGTGTAAATCTGGCAATGCTCTAGGGTCTGACCCAGCCCTAGGATTGGGCCAGACTTTAGTTGACGGCCTCTACGGCGGCGGCATCCATTAACCCCCGGTCAAAGAAGTACTGCTCAGGGGAAATTGGCTCGATCCGCTCTTGGACAAGCTGTGGCAGAAGATTGGTTAGCAGAGATGCGAGATTTTGTTGAGTTCCTGCGACAAAGGCAGATGAAAAACGATATGTTAGAGGCCAAGCTAGAGGCGCTGCGATCAAGCTTGCTCTAGTAATGAACATTCTGCAGCCACTAGACGCATGCCCTAGACAAATATGGAGTCTATTAATTCAGCCAAAATTATGCCTGCCCAAGATTACCAGCCCCCTATTGATCAACTACTCGCTTACGGTAGACCTGGCGTCACCTCTCCAGACCAATGGATTAATTATATTGATGAATTGGGGCTGACAGCAGAGCATATCCCTGAACTAGTTCGCCTTGCTTCTGATCAAGAGTTGGATGAAGACGAAGTAGAAATCTATGCCTATATCCATGCTTATCGTGCTCTTGGCCAACTGAAGGCAGACTCTGCCATCGAACCACTGATCAAGCTGCTGGGTGATGAGGCCAATGAGTGGTTTCTTGAAGAACTACCCAAAGTCTTTGCCATGATCGGGCCAAAGTGTATTGCTCCCTTAGCTGCCTATCTAACCAGTCAGGAACCTGGCAAATGGTCCAAAACATCGGCTGCTAGAGGGCTAGAGGAAATTGCAAAAGCCTATCCTGCCTATCGAGACGAATGTGTTCAGCATTTGTCAGACGCCCTTGCTTGCCATAGTCAACAGCCAGCGCCTTTGAACGGCTGCTTAGTTGCTAATTTAATTAAACTGAAAGCTACAGAAGCGGTTCCTGTAATCGAGCAAGCCTATGGGGAAGGCCCTATGGATGAAACCATTTGTGGCACCTGGGCCAGGGTTCAAATAGAGTTAGGGCTGGCCACAGAATCAGATTTCACCCCTGAAGAACTCCAGCATGAACTGCCGGAATTGCTAAAAGCTATTCAGCGTGTTACCCAGCGTATTCAGCAATTGCCCCAATCTAGAGCCTCGATTGCTTTGCCGACCAGACCAGCACAACCTACACCTCTGACACGATTTGGAAAGGGTGACTTTGCTTCTGCTGGACAATCTAAGTCTCCTGAAGGAAAAGCTGGATTTGGGTTATCCAAAAATAATAAAAAAAAGAGTAATAAAAAGAAAAAGTGATGAGC